>VGLL01000127.1 GCA_016866735.1 Candidatus Shapirobacteria bacterium | reverse complement strand
AGGCGCTTTATTGATTCAAACAGTAGTCGGAACTCTGGGAACGTTTTTCTTCGGTGCTCAATATAGGCAACTATTGCTCCCCTTTATTATCGTGTTTCTTGTCCTTCCCTATAATTACTTCATGTACACCCATGTGATTTGGGGAAAAGGCAAGAAATAAGCTCCAGTTAAAGATATGGTGTCCAGTCGGCGATGGGGGCGGTGTTGCCGGCGATAAAGTTCAACGCGTAAAGATAAATTGCCGGCAGAATGATGAAAAAGGCGATTTTAAAAGCCCGATTGGTGAGAAATTTCTCGAAGGCAATGAGGGCAAAGGGCATCAGTGGCAGAGAATAACGAGCTAGATCCCGGTGGGCGATAAATAAAGTGGCGGCAAAAAAGATGCCGGCAAAACTGGCCAAGTCGTAATGCCGTTGTTTAATTAAATGAATTACCGCCAAGGCCCCAATTAGGTATTGCCAAATCATATCCTCAATCCAAATTTGCCCCAGCCAGGAGCGGCCAGAAATAAAAGATTGGTATGGCGGAAAGACTAGATGAAAGTTATCGCCGGAGTAGAAATAAGCCCAAAAATCACCCGTTTGTTTTTGGTAAAAGAGAAAAACGAGAAATAAAGAAAAGGGAATCAAAAGCAACGGCCAGGCTCTCCATTCAAATTTTTTGGTTTTTGTATATTTTCCTAGCAGCAATAAACAATAAGCAATAAACAATAGTATTCCCGGTGTTTTAGTTATTTGGGCTACGGCGCCAAAGATTCCTGCCAAGAAAAATTTATTACTTTTGAAGAAATAAAAGGAGGCTAAAATGGCAAAAATAAATAGGGGCTCTGGGCTGCCAACGCTTCTCACCGCTAGCCATCTAGCAGGTAGAAAAAGAAAAAGAAGCGAAAGCCAAAAAGGATGGGCAGTTAAACGGAATTTTTTAAGGAGTAAGTAGAAAATTATTGTGGCTAGGATGGCAGGGAGAACGGTTGAAGTGAGCATTGCCCAAGTTCCGGGCAGAAAAGCAGCGAAAATTTTAATTAAAAGGGGATAGCCGGGAAGATGGGCCGGGTAATACTCGAGCGGTATCGGAAGGGAGAAGGTATCGGCGATTTGGGCCTTGTCATAAAGAGTTTTGGCGATGACGATGTAATTTGGGCCGTCGTAATTGGCGAAAACAGTGAGCATGCTTCCTGTTATCCTTGCGGCAAAAGGCCACCAGACTAAGAGGGCAGAAAGAAAAGCAATTATGGAAAGAAGAAGTACCTCAAACCAGCATTTCTTCATAAAGATTATTTTTAGAATAGCACAAAATGGCGGTATATGCTATGATAGAACCCAATGAGAAAAATACCCGGTCTCTCCGTTTTCTTCCCGGCCTACAACGAGGAGGGAAATATTAAGTCAACAGTTGAGAAGGCTATGGCTATTCTTCCTGGCGCGGCAGATAAATACGAACTGATCATCGTTGACGATGGCTCAAAGGACAAGACCGGAGAAATTGCGGAAAGTCTTGCCA
>VGLL01000126.1 GCA_016866735.1 Candidatus Shapirobacteria bacterium | reverse complement strand
ACTATTTTCGTCAGGAAAATGCTGCACGTTGACTTCTTCGGCAGTTTTGTCAACAGCTGGACACAAAATTCTGCTACAGCAGGAATTTGCGACCGTTAAATTTCCTCTAAACCTAGACCCTTAGGGTTTAACTAAAGTTCGATAGAACTCTAAAGTTTGTTTTCCCACATTTTCCCAAGAATATTTCTTGGCTTCTTCGAGCCCGGCTGTGCCTAGTTCCTGCCGCAATTTCTTGTCTTTTATCAAGACTTCTAGCTTCTCGGCCAGACTAGCGGTATCGCCTGGTTTAACTAAAAAATCGCAGAAGGGCTTATCTTTTAAAACGAGGGCATAGCCCTCATTGGCATAGGCGACAACTGGCAAGCCGGAGGCCATCGCCTCGATTAAGACAATGCCAAAGCTTTCTCCGTACAGGGCCGGCGAGCAATAGATATCTGCAGTGCGATAGCAGGATGGCAATTCTTCGGCTGAAACCTTGCCGAGAAACTCGATATTCTTAAGCTGATTCTCTTTAATAAAGGCAGCGGCTTTCTCCCTCTGCGGCCCGTCGCCAACGATGATTAAACGCAGATTATCATTTTTTTGGGTTAACATTTTATAAGCCTTAAGCAGATCCAAAATCCCTTTTCTTGGGTCAAGTCTGCCCACAAAAAGAAGATTAGTTTTGCCGTCTTCAAATTGCGCGAGGCTCTCGCCCTTTGCGCTAAACCGAGAAATATCCACCCCGTTAGGAATGATCTCGTACTTACCCGGATAAAATTTCTGCGCATAAGAAGCGGCCACCGGCGAAACGGCGATTCTCCCCGCAAACTTCCGGTTAAAAAAGCGAAGAATCGGCTGGATCGGTAAGGTCAGCCAGGAAATATCGAAAAGGCCGGGGTAGATATGGAAAGTGGCGATACTGGCTGCTTTTGCTAGGGCCAAAACCTCCAGGCCAAAAATCCCGCCCGGTCCTTCAAAGTGCAAAACGGCAAAATTCTCTTTTTCCAGATATGCTTTGATTTTCCCCGGTGTCTGCCAGGTAAAAGGAACCGAGGCGGCCAAGCCGACGAATCTAAGTTCGAGAAGATTGCCCAGGGAAACGACATTCCTTTGACCATCTTCTTCCCCTTTTTCCCCGCAAGCAATAAGAACAACGTCTTGCCCCAATTTTGCCAGAGCGTCGTATAGCCCCCGCGCGTGCTCCTGAACACCGCCCGGAATCCTCAAATTGCAGTCTATGACTATTCCAATCTTCATCTTTCGACTTCGCTCAAGATGACCCTGAGCGAGCTCCAACGAGTCGAAGGGTCATCCGCTCACGCCCCGGAACTTCTCCACCGCCTGCTTGGCGCGATCGCGCGCCCATTGAAAAGGTTTTGGTTTTTTCTTCTCTTCGATCACCTTTTGCACTTTCGCCTGCTCTTCTACTCTTGCCTCTTCAAGCTTTTGTTGCTGGCGCTCGCGCTCTAGCTTTCTTATCTCCCCCTGAAGTTCGCGGTAGTGCAAAAGCGATCGTTTTCTTTCCGCCTCTTTAA
>VGLL01000125.1 GCA_016866735.1 Candidatus Shapirobacteria bacterium | reverse complement strand
GCTTTATGGAGACAGTAGTAGAAAAAGAAACAGTAAGCTTATACAAAATAAAGTTAGAGGGAAAATAGCCTTTAGAATGTGCATTTGGGCCAGGAACAACTATGGCTGAGCTTGGGTAGAGATGCCTTCGAGGAGTTTGTCTTTGTTTTCTCCAGTCGTGACAAATTGCTGCGGGTCACAGGCGGTCTTGGGGGCAGTGCCGGGTAGGAACCACTCTCTTTTTACGCTTGGGCAGCCTTCGCAGGGCAACGTGGCGGTTGCGGCGCAAATAGCTACCTGTTTCAAATCTTTCGGTCGTGGAAATTCTTTATCGGGGATGTCTTTTAATAAAAGGGTCATGATTTTATTCCAGATGGGAGAGGCGCCGGTTACTCCCGAAGCGACATAGCTCATCGGCGTGTTGTCATTATTGCCGACCCAGACAGCGGCTAAACGATCCGGGGTGTAACCAATAGTCCAGTTGTCGCGCAGGTTTTGCGTCGTACCGGTTTTGACAGCTACGCGTGGGTGGTTGGCAATATTTAGCCAGGAACGCGCGCCAAAGGCAGGAATCCTGGCGTTGATATCAGAAAGAATGTCGGAAATGATGAAAGCCACGCCGCCGGATACAGCTTGGGTGCCAAGGCAAGTTTCAAAACCTGTTTTTATCGCACAGGGATTAGCTTCTAAAACCTTTCCCCTATTATCTTTTACTTCCAGGATGGGATTAGTACCCATTTTTACCCCGGTGCTGGCGAACGCTCCGTAAGCAGCAGCCAGGTCAATCATCTTCACCTCGCCCCCTCCAAGAGTCAGAGAGAGGCCGAAGCGGGAGGGGTCATCCCAGGTAGTGATGCCCAGGTCTTGACCGCGCTTGATCATGCGTTCTACTCCCAGGCTGGCGAGAACTTTGACAGCAGGGACGTTATAGGAAGAACCAAGGGCAACACGGAGCGGGACGTTGCCGTGAAACCTTTTATCATAGTTGGTGGGCGAGTAGGGCGGCTGGCCGGCGATAAGATAAGTGATTGGCGTGTCGGCTAGAATTGTGGCTGCGGTGAAACCATTTTCCAGGGCCAGGGAGTAATTTACCGGCTTAATCGAGGATCCTGGCTGGCGGGGACGAGTGGTAACATTAACGTTGCCGTCATTGGCCAAATCAAAATAATCCCTCGAGCCGACCATGGCAAGAATTTCCCCGGTCCTGGGATTGGTAATGAGGGCGGCGCCGTTAGTAATATGGAGTCCGTTTAGTTTTTCCACTTCCCGGCGTACGATCTCCTGGGCCGCTTCCTGAAGTCCTAAATCAAGGCTGGTTTTAACCTCCAGCCCGCCCTCCTCGACCATTTGGTCTCCATATTTCTCTGCCAAAAGCTCTTTAGTGTACATCACAAAATGGGGAGCCTTAATATCTATTTTTTGAGGCGCAAAATGGAGTTCTTCGTTTGCGGCCCTTTCCTCTTCCTCGGCGCTGATATATTTTTCCTGCGCCATTCTTCTTAGAACCAGTTTTTGTCTACCCAGGGCTTTTTCCGGGTTGGCGCCAAGCGGCGAGTAGGTAGTGGGCGAGGCGGGCAGACCAGCAAGGAGAGCTGACTCGGCCAAATCAAGATTTTTTACCGACTCGCCAAAATATAATTGGGCCGCTTCTTCGACGCCGTAAGCTGAACCCCCGAAACCGACCTCGTTAAGATACATTTGCAAGATCTGGCTTTTGGAGAATCGTGCCTCAACCATAAGCGCCAGGATGA
>VGLL01000124.1 GCA_016866735.1 Candidatus Shapirobacteria bacterium | reverse complement strand
CCTCCTCTCTTTGCTTAATAATAGCACTTTTCTATTATGAGTTTTGAATGAAATTATTAACTTATCAACCATACGGCCGTTTGCCCAGTAAGTTAAATTTTGAAAAAAGGTACAATTTGTGCTCCAGCAAAATTTGTACCAAGCTTAATAAACTTAATAATAAGAGGGGTTCTTAACCAACAAATTTTTTGGGGTTTTGGAACATTTTCCCGTGTCCAGGAATAATCCAATAACTTTTCTAACCCGAAAGGTTAAAATTTCCGCCCTTTCTCTCCTCCAGAATCTCTAGGATAAATGGAAATCGTCTATATTTTTCTCCCATTTCAAGATTAAAATGCCCCTCGTCGGGTTTAATAATGAGCTTCCCGCCCAGATGTTTCTGCATAATTTTTCCTTGATCGGTCCCACATTGATAGGGATCATACTCCGAATGAATGAAATAAAATTCCTTCGCCGATTTTTTTATTTTTTCCCAGGCAAATGGTTTCTCTACCAAACCTCTTTTATATTGGAAGAATTCGGGCAAAGTTCCCAGCTCAACTACGCCCGCCACTAAAATTGCCTTATTGATTCGTACTCCTTCGGGAAGCCTTTCTAAAATTCGTAGGACTAACGTTGCGCCTGCCGAATGGCCAATGATGGCCGAGTCCTCATTAAACTGCCATTCCTTGTTCGAAAAAATCGCGTTTAACCAATCTTCCGTCCTTGGCTCATCCGAGTTAGGCAAATCGGGAGACCAAACCTTATACCCTCTTTTCTCAAGCTTACTTTTGAGCCAAGGGAACCAATTGCCCTGTGAATTATTGCCTGCTCCGTGAAGGATAAGTGCGTTTTTCATCCCTTTTTCCTCTTAAGCTGATCCCAGACTACCAATAGGGGCGCGGCGGTGAAGGTGGAAGAATAGGTGCCGGAAACGGTGCCGATAAGAAGGGCAAAGACAAACCACTTGATGGTCTCCCCACCCATAAGCCAAAGCGCAAGCAGCATAAAGATAATCGTCAGCGAGTTATTCAGCGAGCGAGAAAGGGTTTCTGTTATCGCCTTATTAACCAAATCCACAAAAGGCGCTTGGGGAAAATGCTTTTGCGATTCGCGAATCCGATCGTAAACTACCACGGTATCATGAACAGAAAAAGAAAGAATGGTCAGCATCGCCGTCACAAAAAGAGTATCAATCTCCACCCCAATAAAGTGTCCCAAGAGGCTAAAGACCCCCAATAACACCAATAAATCATGAAACATTGCCAAGACAGCGCAGGCCCCAAACATCTTATTTTTGAAAACCCAGGCGACATAAAGGAGAATAAACGAGGCGGCTAAAATAACCGCCAAAATTGTTTTCGTCAAAAGCTCTCTCCCCAAAATCGGACCGACGGTCTCAAAACGAAGCTCTTCCGGGGCTTCCTGAAACTTTTCTTCCAATACCGTCTTTATCTGCGTGGCTCCTTCCCGGTCAATTTCTCCCAGACGAAGCAGATAGGTTTCCTCACCTGAGGCTTGAACCGAAGAAAAAGATATATTTTTGTCTTCCAGAACTTTCTCTATTTCGAAATTATCCAATTTCCCGCTCGGCTGTTTAAATCTTAGCTCCAATATTGTGCCGCCGGTAAAGTCAATTGCCGGCCGTAGACCCCACTTTGCCAGAGAAAAAAATCCCGGCAGGATAACCACTGCCGAAAGCAAAAAGTACAACCATTTATATTTCATAAAGTTCATCGCGCTTTCCTCCGTTTGATAATTT
>VGLL01000123.1 GCA_016866735.1 Candidatus Shapirobacteria bacterium | reverse complement strand
AAATATTTTTTTGTTTAATAAGCGCCTTTTGGGAAAACTTGCCCAGACTTTTAACAAGAAAGCTTTCGCTAAGATAGGAGAGATAATTGACAACCGTTTCCTTGCTGCCAAACGGCAGGGCCTTTAAGAAACTTTCAAAAGAAAAAAGTTCGCTTTGGTGGGAACCGATGAAGAGCAGAAGATTTTCCAAAAGAGAAGGGTTTTCAATCCGAAAAATCTTGACAATATCATGGTAAATCTGTCTTTTAGTGATGTCTTCTTTTAGATATTCCTGCCAGAGGCTGATGTCTTTCTCGAAGAAACCTTCGGGTTATCAATTTTTTCCTTTAGCCACCAGGGATTTTGTTTAACCAGGATTCGGTAAAGAGTATTTTCCATAGAGCAGAACAGGATGTAACAGATCAATTATCGCCTAGT
The DNA here is from genome assembly GCA_016866735.1 of Candidatus Shapirobacteria bacterium. Taxonomy (GTDB): domain Bacteria; phylum Patescibacteriota; class Microgenomatia; order VGLL01; family VGLL01; genus VGLL01. The sequence goes on along the minus strand of VGLL01000123.1, from coordinate 1,438 downwards.
CTATCCTATTATAATTTACTCGGCTTGTCAAGAGGCGAATTATTTTTCCAGAATTGCTCCCTTGACAAACCCCAAAATCGTGGTAGCATTTAATTACTAAAACCGCCTGTGACACCGTTAGGTCTTCACAGGCCTTTTTTTGTTCTTTTTACGGCAAGATTTTCCAATTCCTCTTTTAGCTTGTAATAAAAGTTGCTGCCGTCAATAAGGACAGCACATCGCTTGTCACTACTCATCCTTAAAATATTTAAAGCCATTTCATCATTAAAAGGCAAGAGGGGGAGAACTACCGTCGCTTTATTTTTTCAATCCGAAGTAGCCGAGGACTGTTCTGGTATAGATTTCGGCGGTTTGGGGCAAGGAATCAATTTCCACGTATTCGTTATAAGAATGGGCGTTTTCGCCTTTTGGGCCCCAAATCACGACTGGCGCTCCGTGATCGTAGAGCAGTTTGCCAATATGAGCCGGGCCAGAGCCTACCAGTGGAACTTCTCGGTGCAGGATCTCTTTTATGGCTGATCGCAATGAATTAATAATTTTCACGTCTGGTTTAAGAACATATCCTTCTTGCCCAACGTCGTAGCGACAGTCAATTTGGAAGTCCTTATCTTTTTTTTGCAGGTTTTTAATTGCGTGGTCGAGAAAACGATCAACATCTTCTTTCTGTAAGTCTGGTGTGACCCTGATATCGAGCCGGGCAGTGCATTGGTCAGGGACGATATTGATAGCATTTCCTCCCTGAATGGTGGCAAAAGTGAGCCTTGTGCCAAAGGGGAAATACTCGGTATTTTTATTAGGTAGCTTCAGTTTTTCTACTTCGGTAATAAATTTAGCCATCTTGCTAATGGCGTTTATCCCACTCTTGTATCGGGAACCGGTGTGAACCGATTCCCCATGAGTGGTGAAAGTATAGCGGTGGTAGCCTCTAGTGCCGATGGGTAATTCATTCGCGTCGCCGGCGTAGCCGATGATTCCCGACTCAACAGGCAGACCCTTTCGAATCGCAAGCTTCATGCCCAGATAATCGCCACTCTGCTCGCCGCCGTCAAAAACCAACTCGATTCTTATTTTCTCTTCGTTGACAAATTCTTTTAAGGCTAAAGTGGCATAGATCATGCAGACAATGCCCGCCTTGCAATCGGCGGCCCCGCGGCCGTACATTCTTCCTTCCTTGATGACTCCCTCAAATGGGGGATAGGCCCATTTTTGCAAATCTCCCGCTGGCGTGGTATCTAGGGGGCAATCAAACAAAACACCATTTTCGGCAAAGCCAAAAGTTCCCCTGACGGCAAGTGAATCTTCCTCTTTTTTATATAAAACGCTCCTGATGCCGTTTTTCTCCAAGAAATTCTTAATAAAGGTAGCGAGCCTTCCTTCTTCCCAGAGTTCATTTGAGCTCGTGTACATGGAAACCATCTTCTGCAGCAGAAAAACCATC
>VGLL01000122.1 GCA_016866735.1 Candidatus Shapirobacteria bacterium | reverse complement strand
CTGGCGCAACTTGGAAGAAACTCCTGCCGCCGCCTGGCTTTCGCGCTTTTACGGGAAGAAAGCCTGCGAAATTCTTTGGCAACCGCTTATTAAATCAAAGTTCGGTAGCCACGCTAATGAAATTTCTATGGCCTGGTTTTGGGCAAGAATTAAAAAAAGGAGCTCGAAGCTCGGCTATCTCGAGGGCGGATTTCAAGTCCTGATTGACAAACTGGTAAAAAAGATTAAAGAGGAAGGCGGAAAACTTTACTTAAACCAAACAATATCTTGTTCTAATGATTTAAACCTGCCTCGCGGCAAGGCGGGTCAATGGAACAAATTTGACAAGGTTCTCTTTACTACCCCAAGTTGCCCATTTTCGCCTGCCAACAAAAAAATTCCCGAGATGCACGGGGCCTTAAATTTAATCCTTATTTTAAAAAAGCAGTTCCTAACCGACGGCACTTATTGGCTAAACATCAACGAAAAGGGCTTCCCGTTTGTGGCCGTTGTAGATCACACCAATTTTATTGACCCTAAACATTATGGCGGAAACCATCTCTTGTATGTTGGCGGATATTACCCCCAAGACCACCGTTATTTTAAGACAACAAAAGGGGTAATCTTAAAGGAGTTTCTGCCGTATCTCCAAAAAATCAACCCAAAATTTAATATGTTCCATGTTACATGTTCCATGTTACATGTCAATAAATTCGCCCAGCCCATCATCCCCACCAACTATTCGAAAATTCTTCCTCAATTTAAAACTTCTAATCCAAAAGTCTTTTGGGCCTCGATGTCTCATGTCTATCCGTGGGACAGGGGCACAAATTATGCCATAGAATTAGGTGAAAAAGTCGCCCATGAAATTACCAAATAATATTTCAAATTTCAAATTTCAAATTTCAAATTATTTGCCCCTAATCCTTATTTTTTTAATCGGGGCTACTCTAAGGTTCTATAAGCTTGACTGGGGAGAAGGATATTTTTTTCACCCGGATGAACGGAATATTGCCAGTCTCGCCACTTCAGTTTCGCTTCCTATCGACCAACAATTCTTTACTAAGGGAACCTTTGCTTACGGCAGCCTTATTCCCTACTTGGTCTTTGGGATTAATTATCTTCTCCGACCTTTTTTGCCCGCCCTCTTGTTCCATGACAATTTCGCTTTTAATATCCTCCTTTTACGAATAATTTCTGCCCTCTTCTCTGCCCTTACTATCACCATTGCCTATCTGGCTGGGAATAAGCTCTGCGGCAAAAAGATCGGACTCTTGTCGGCTTGCCTTATTGCTTTTTCGCCCGGGCTTATCCAGGCCGCCCACTTCGGCACTTTTGAGTCAATTCTAACTTTTTTTTACCTTCTCGCGTTTTTCTTTAGCCTAAGATTGGCCAAAGACCACTATTTGGGCAATTTCTTCCCCGCACTTTTATTTATCGCTATGGCCACCGCCATAAAAATAAACTCGCTTGTTCTTCTTCCTCTGTTAATTCTCATTCTATTTATTTCCGGAGGGATAAAAAACAAGCTGGGATCCAAGCTGCTTATTTCCTTGACCGGAATTTTAATCTTTCTTTTACTGGTTCCCCTTCTCTCGCCTTATTATCTCACTCCGGGATTCAAAAACATGCTTCTTTACGAACAACAGATAGTTTCTGGCGCGCTCGATGCCTTCTACACCAGACAGTTTTTTGGGGCCAGGCCCGTTATTTTCCCCCTTTTTCAAATTTTGCCATTTCTTGTCAATCCATTGGTCGTCCTTCTTTTGCCCCCCCTTTTGTTCTTTTATTTTCTAAACCTAGTCAGAAAATTAGTGCGGGAAAAAATCTTGCCGGGAGAACTTCCGGAATTGATGCTTCTTGGCTTTGTGGCCGCACTTTTTCTGCCAAGCGCCTTTCTTTTTGCA
>VGLL01000121.1 GCA_016866735.1 Candidatus Shapirobacteria bacterium | reverse complement strand
CCGGTCGAGCCGCCTTGCCGCCGCGCTTTCAGATAATAGTTTTTAAATTGTATCTCGCGGATTCCGTAAATTCTTTTGGCCCTCTGTTTCTCGCGAAGCTCTATCGCAAAATCAGAGGGCTTATTTCTGGCACGACGCACTGGCCCGGGCGCAACTGCCCCCTTCCTCTCAATTGGGCACTTCGGCGAAAAACAGCGTGTGTCCTTGAGAAAAAGCTTTTTTCCCTCTCTCCGGCAAAGTCGGCATTTATTTCTTTTCATCTTGAGATTAGCTAAACTCTCCGCTTTTTCTTTGGCCTTGGGCCATTATGCGGAATAGGCGTGACATCGGCGATCAGGTTCATCTTAAATCCGGCCGCGCGCAAAGCCCGCAAGGCCGCCTCGCGGCCAGGCCCGGGACCGTTGATATAGACTTCGATTTCTTTGACCCCGGCCTCTTTGGCCTTTTTGGCCGCTTTTTCAATCGCCGCCGCTGCCGCAAATGGCGTCGCTTTTCTTGCCCCAGAAAACCCCGCCGATCCGGCCGAGTCCCAGCAAAGGGTATTTCCCTGGGTATCAGTAAAAGTCACAATCGTGTTGTTGAAGGTTGCCATCACGTAAGTTCTGGCACTACTTACTTCCCTTTTAGTCGTTTTCGCTTTTGGCATTTTGTTAAGTTAATTATTATTTTGCTTTCGTGTCTGTCTTGCCCTTCTCGGTTTTGGCAAGAATTTCCTTTTTCATTGCTCCGATGGTCACTCGTTTTCCTCTTTTCGTGCGGGCATTGCTTTTGGTACGCTGACCCCTTACCGGTAAGTTTTTGGCGTGCCTTATCCCCCGATAGCAACCGATTTCCTTGAGGCGCTTTATGCTTTCGCCTATCTCTTTAGCCAAATCGCCACCGATTTTATATTTAGCTAAAACCGCAGAGAGTTTGCCAACTTCTTCTGAACTTAAATCCTTCACTCTCTTTTTACCATCAACTCCCGCGGCGGAAAGAACTGAAATCACATTGGACCGCCCTATACCATAAAGATAGGTCAGGCCAATCCAGGCTGGTTTGTTTTCCGGAATGTCTGTGCCGGCAATTCTTGTCATAGAAAATGCTTATCCTTGCCTCTGCTTATGTTTCGGGTTCTTGCAAATAACAAAAACTCTGCCCCGACGGCGCACCGTCCGGCAGCTTCGACATCGTTTTCTTACCGAAGCTTTCACTTTCATAATAAGTCGCCTAAGTGACCTAAGTTACTTATATCTATAAACGATTCTGCCTTTTGTCTCGTCGTAAGGAGTTACCTCCGCTCTCACCTTGTCGCCGGGCATAACTCTAATATGATGTATCCTCATCCGGCCTGAAAGGCTGGCCAAAATTTGCCGACCACCATCAAGCTTGACCCGAAAAAGCGTATCCGGTAAGGCCTCGACGACTACTCCTTCAAATTCAGTTGCTCCCTGATGAACCATTGGTCAAAATTAAAGGGCCAAGACTGGTAATGGCCACAGACTCCTCAAACAATGCTGCTATTTTAGCATCTTTAGTCTCCACTGTCCAGCCATCACTTGTCAGGACTACTTCGCCATTCCCTTGGGTATAAATCACCTCGATCGCCAACACCATTCCTTCTTCAAGAAGCGGCGTGTCCTCTAGCTTGCCGGTCAAAAATCCAGGGATCATTGGCTCCTCGTGCAATTTTCTCCCCACACCATGACCGGTTAGACTACGAACCACCCGAAAGCCGGACTCCTCAATCACTCTGTTAATCGCCTGCGAAATGTGGCCAACCCTCTTGCCTTTTTGCGCGCTCGCAACTGCTTCTGCCAATGCCCGTTTACCCGCCGCCAAAAACTCCCCCTCTTTGCTATCTGCGGCTTCCTCTCCCAAAAAAACTGTCCTAGAAGCGTCAAGATTAAAGCCGTTAAAGAAAACGCCTATGTCCAAACTGGCAAAATCACCTTCCCGAAAAATATAATCGTCGGGAATGCCGTGGACCACCTCCCGATTAACACCGACGCAGGTGGCA
>VGLL01000120.1 GCA_016866735.1 Candidatus Shapirobacteria bacterium | reverse complement strand
TAAAAGCTGTTATAATAACCTCTTGTGGGAAAACAAAAATTTGTTTACTTTTTTGGCGAAGGGAGAGCGGAAGGTAACGCTTTAATGAGAGACCTTCTCGGCGGCAAGGGGGCTGGGCTCGCGGAAATGACTAACGCCAAAATTCCCGTTCCTCCCGGCTTTACCATTACCACAGAAGCGTGCAAATATTTCTACGCGCATGACGGGAAACTGTCTTCGTTAATTAATGCGCAAATAGAGGAGGCCCTTCTCCGTTTAGAAAAGATAACAATGAAAGGGTTTGCTGACCTTAATAATCCCCTTCTGGTTTCCGTTCGCAGTGGCGCAAAGTTTTCCATGCCGGGCATGATGGATACGATTCTTAATCTTGGCCTAAATGCCAAGGTCGCCACCAGTTTAGCCAAGAAAACCAATAATCCTCGCTTTGCCTTTGACGCTTATCGCCGCTTTATGCAAATGTTCGGCAATGTTGTTTTGGGTGTTGAGAAAGAAGAGTTTGAAATGGTTTTGGAAAAGAAGAAAGAAGAAATAGGGACGAAATTAGACACAGAGCTTTCGGCTAATGATCTGCAAGACTTGCTTGAAAGATACCTAAATTTAATTAAGCAAAAAATCAATAGGCCATTTCCTCAAGAACCTACCGAACAATTAGAAATGGCCATCAATGCCGTTTTTAAAAGCTGGCATAACCCGCGCGCCATCACTTACCGCCAGTTAAACAAAATTTCTGAAGACTTAGGAACAGCAGTTAACGTTCAAGCGATGGTTTTCGGCAATTTGGGGAATGATTGCGCCACCGGAGTTGGTTTTACCCGTAATCCGGCCACGGGAGAAAAAGTTTTTTATGGCGAATATCTAGCTAATGCCCAAGGCGAAGATGTCGTCGCTGGCATAAGAACGCCAAAACCGATTGGCGACTTGGCAAAGGAAATGCCCGCGGTTTATAAACAATTAAAAGAGATAACGGGTAGGCTGGAAAGACATTATCGCGAAGTCCAGGATTTTGAATTTACGGTTGAAAAAGGAAAACTTTTTATGCTGCAGACGCGAACAGGTAAGAGAACCGCCCAGGCCGCCATCAAGATTGCCGTTGAAATGGTCAAAGAAGGATTGATCACTCAAAAAGAGGCGATTTTGCGCATTGACCCTGAACAGCTTAACCAGCTTCTCCATCCTATTTTAGATCCCAGGGCCACCAAAAAAGTAATCGCCAGGGGTTTGCCCGCTTCGCCTGGGGCCGCCGTCGGCAAAGTAGTTTTTACCGCGGAAAGAGCCGTTGAACTCGGAAACGAAGAGAAAGTAATTTTAGTCCGTAAGGAAACTTGCCCTGACGATATTCACGGGATGGACGCGGCGCGGGGAATTCTCACTTCTACGGGCGGCATGACTTCTCACGCCGCCGTCGTCGCTCGCGGTATGGGCCGTTGCTGCGTGGCCGGTTGCGAGGCAGTCAAAATAAGTGAAAGCGAAAAAACAATGAAAGTAGATAATTTAATTATTAACGAAGGTGATTGGCTAACCCTTGACGGCAATACCGGCGAAGTTATTTTAGGTAAAACGCCAACTGTTGAACCCACATTTAGCGGAGAGTTTGGCGAGTTTATGAAATGGGTTGATTCTTTCCGGAAAATGGGCGTCCGCGCCAATGCGGATATTCCCCGTGATGCCAATGTAGCCAGAAATTTTGGCGCGGAGGGCATTGGTCTTTGCCGCACCGAGCACATGTTCTTTGCCGAAGACCGCTTACCTTTTATGCAGGAGATGATTTTGGCGGAAACCGAGGAAGCGCGCCGAAAAGCTCTCGGCAAACTATTGAAATTTCAAACCGAAGACTTCAAGGGGCTTTTTCGCGAGATGAAAAATTTACCCGTAACTATTAGAACTCTTGATCCTCCTCTGCACGAGTTTTTGCCCAAGAATAAAAAAGAGGCGGAAGACTTAGCCAAAATTATCGGCATTGACGACGGGGAAATTTTAACAAAAACCGAGGCCCTGCATGAATTTAATCCCATGCTGGGACATCGCGGTTGCCGTCTGGGTA
>VGLL01000119.1 GCA_016866735.1 Candidatus Shapirobacteria bacterium | reverse complement strand
GGGAAAATGGAAAATGGTTGCCAGCTCTTCCGGGTTTAAGATTGTCTTATGGCTGCCCAAATAAAACATCGGTTGATAACGATAGAGGAAGTCCAGCATAAACGCGGCCGGCCAATGAATCTTCTTGCTTTTAAAACCGTTCAGGTCGCCGGAAAACTGCTCGAAGGCCGCTCTTATATTGGCCAGGTGCATTTTGGCCGCCTCGGTTGATGTCGAAGAAACGACAATGCGAATGGCACTTTCAAAACCAGGCTTCGAGCACTTATTTTCAATCGCCTCCATAGTTTTGGGGTCCACGCCAAACTTGGCTTTCTCCGGATCAGCTTCGGCTTTTTTAACCGAGGAAAGGTATTTTCTTCCCCTGGCGCGCCAGCTATTTTCGGCCGGGGTGATTAAAATCTGAATGGCGGCTCCCTCGCCCGGTTGCATCTTGGCCAAGGTGGAGGTCAAAAGGGCCAACGAGTCAGTCGGCAACTCCCGGTAGGTCTTGATAGGATTGTAAGCGCTAGAGCGCAGTTGGAGCTGGGAGAAAACCACCTTGCCTTCTTCGGAAAAGATATTGTATTCCGGAACTTCGGTAACATCGGCTCCGGCATAGACGCCATGGATCTGCTTCTCCAGCATATCTTTAAGCCGGGCAGGAACGGCGATATAAAAGCGGATATCTTCTGGTTTAGCCACGATTTCAAAAGAGAGGTGCTCCTGGGGACGAAGAAAGGAGAAAAATCCGCCGCCCTTTTTGATGGAATAAAGACTGGCGAATATCTGTTCGGCGGCGTCAATCTTAACTTCATTCTCCTTGGGAACGGCCACTTGGAGAAGTACAAAATCCAAAGACCTTTCCTCGCGGTGGCGGTGGCGATAAAAAATAATTAAAAGATAAGCGAGGAGAAAAAGAAGGAAAAACACTACGCAAATAACCACGACCCAAAGGAAAAGGCGAGGTAAGTCAAAAATCAATGTAAGTAATAAGTTACTTTGCATCTTTGGCCTCTTTGAAGGCGATTTGTCCGGGAAAAATCTTCAAAAGCCTCTTAATCCACTCTGCTAGCCACCTGATTGAGTCAACCACCGGCCGATGCAATCCCCAGAGGAATGCTTTCCTAGTGATCGGTAAAACTATCTTGGGCTGTTGGGGGGCCGGCGGGGAAGCTAACGCCCTTCCGCTATCATCAGTCAGCGGTCGGGTAAGATAGTGCTCCTTTTCGATCTTTTCTAGATAGGTTTCAATCTCTTTGGGCACCTCTCCCTCTTTTAGTTCCACCACCGGATATTCTTCTTCCGTGCCAAAGAGCTTATTGAGAATATCTTTCTCTGGATTTTCTACATAGGCCATTATAAAATTAATGATAACACAACCAAAAACAAGTGTAAAAGAAGAGGCTTTTCCCTCGCCCAATTCCCGGCTAAGATAAAAGAAATCCGGGAATCAGAGGCAGAGATCGAAAGATAACTTCTTTAAATTAGCGTAACTCTGCGCCCGGAATAACAGCTCTCACCGCGGCCAAAAAAACTTCCATCTCTATTTTACTATATGGTTTTAGCTTATTAAACTTGGGGTCCAGGCAATTCTTCGGCCGAAAAGTCTGTAAATACCAGCTGACTCGCTGCCCAGCCGACAAGCTGTCTAGCTGCCTTGCCATCTTAACGAGAGTCTTCTTATCATGAATCCCTGGTACCACTGTCGTCCGAAACTCAAAGGGTATTCCTGATTTCAAAATAAGTTCGATGCTTTTCTTAATTTTTAATTTTAAATTATCATTTTGATTTTTTATATTTGATTTTTGATATTTAACCAATCGCGCGTAATTCTCAATTGGCCCTTTAATATCCATGGCGATAAAATTTACCAATTTTCTAATTATCAAATTACGAATTATCTTCGGCTCACCCCCATTCGTCTCGATCGTGGTCAGAAAACCTAACTTTTTACATTGCTTAAGAAATTCTGGTAAATCCTCCTGAAGAGTCGGTTCGCCCCCTGTGACAACGACCCCATCCACCCATTTCTTTCTCTTTTTTAAATCGGCGAAAATCAGCGCCTCCTTTATCAGCGGCAATCGGCGCGCCCTGGTTAAGTCAACCAAGGCGGCATTATGGCAAAAGGGGCAATGAAAATTGCATCCTGGGACAAAAACCACACTGGCAATTTTCCCCGGCCATTCAATTA
>VGLL01000118.1 GCA_016866735.1 Candidatus Shapirobacteria bacterium | reverse complement strand
GCTAAAGGCAAGCTTTAACTCGGTTGCCGCGAGAACGTGGTCAAAATGGCCGTGGGTTGCGACAATGGACACCGGCTCAAGCCTTAAGTCAAGAATTTTCTGGATGATAAATCCGCCGTCGTCACCCGGGTCAATAATTATTGCCTTGCGTGTTTTCTCGTCCACTGCCAGATAACAATTAGTGGCCAATTGACCGACAGCCAAACAACAAACCTTCATCTAGGGTAAAATATACAAGATGAAGATTAGCAAAATTCGCGACAAAGATAAAGCCATGCGGGCGGCCATCCGCGCCCTTGAAACTGGCGGTTTAGTTATTTACCCCACCGAAACCTGTTACGGTCTCGGTGTAGATGCGACCAACAAACAAGCCGTCAGTAGGCTCTTGCTTTATAAGCGCCGAAAAGAAGGAAAGGCGATCTCAATTGCCGTTGCCAACCAGGAAATGGCAAAAAAATATGTTATCTTCAACGAGACAGCAAGAAATCTCTACCGAAATTTTTTGCCTGGTCCTTTAACCGTCGTTTCGAAAAGCAAAAATAAAGTTGCCACTGGCCTTGAGGCAGAAGACGGCACCTTGGGCATAAGAATACCTCGTTATCCTTTCGTCTTAGAGCTTATCAAAAAACTCGGGAAACCAATCACCAGCACTTCAGCCAACGTGGCCGGCAAGAAAACGCCCTATTCTTTAAAAGATGTTCTCGAAAACGCCACTAAAAAGCAGCGAGCACTAATCGATCTTTTTCTTGACGCTGGCACTCTACCCGAGAATCCACCCTCGACGGTTGTCAATACGCTCCTAAACGAACCAGAAATTCTGCGCCAGGGAGAAATAAGAATCCCGTCCGCGGCCGGCCAAGTATTCATTTCCAAAAGTGAGGCAGAAACTCAGAGTATCGCTTCAAGAATTCTCAGCTATCAGCTAACAGCTACCTGCCTCGCCCTCCGCATCGGAGGGCGGGCTAACCATCAACCACTTGTCTTTGCCCTCCAGGGCGAACTTGGTTCGGGCAAAACGCAATTCGCCAAGGGAATAGGAAAAGCGCTGGGAATTAAGGAGAACATCTCTTCCCCCACTTTCGTCCTCGCTCGTGAATATCCCTTCAATCTTAGCAACCCTCCCAAAATCTTTACATCCCTGCCTTGCCGGCAGGCAGGTCTGCCTCTTTGCGTCTCTGGAGCTTTATACCATCTCGATACCTGGCGGATGCAAGAAGGCAAGGAATTATGGGAAATCGGCTTTAAGGAAATGCTTAAGCCAGGCAATGTCATCGTTATCGAATGGTTACAAAAAGTTAAAAATATTTTGGAAAATCTCAGCCAAAAGAGGAAAGCAAAAATCATCTGGGTCACTATTGAAACTATTTCAGAAACGAAGAGGAAAATAAAATACAGAGTTTGAATTTTACGGAAGTCTAAGTTTTGAGGCCAGCCCTTTTCCTTCTCTGTCTTCGAGCTTACTTCGTTCCCAATTCAAATGGAGTTCGCGAGGACACGGAAGTATTTGAATGTGGGCATGATGAATCAGCATTCCCCAAACTATACTAGCGACAAATTTATCTTTTAAAACCTTTCTATAGTGATTAATTACCCTTCCAGTCACCGAAAGATAGGCCTCTAAATTCGGTATATCCCAAACCCAACGGTAGTGTTTCTTAGGAATGACTAGAGTATGTCCTTTTACGAAAGGAGCAATGTCCAAAAAGGCCAAAAAGTTTTTGTCCTCGTAAATCTTGTGGCAAGGAATTTCACCTTTAACGATCTTACAAAAAATGCAATCCCTCATTAAGGGTATAATATATCACAAGATGAAGAAAAATTTCATTATTTTAGCGATTGATACTTCCTGCGATGAAACCGCGGCGGCAGTTACTGCAGATGATCGAGTAATTTCTAATGTCGTTTCTTCGCAAGTTGAGCTTCACCGTAAATACGGCGGCGTCGTCCCAATAATCGCCCAAAGGGCCCACCGTGAAAGAGTCGGCCCGGTAATCCAGGAAGCCCTCAAAAGGGCGTTCCCTAAAATACTAAATACTACATACTACATACCAGATACTATCGACGCCATTGCTGTCACCCAAGGTCCCGGCCTGGCTATTGCCCTTGAGATAGGCATTGCCAAAGCCAAAGAATTATCCCGCATGACTCAAAAGCCTCTGATCGCCATTAATCACATGGAAGGCCATCTTTTATCTTCTTTTGCCAAAAACGCAAAAGGCAATGGCTCCTTCTCGGTGA
>VGLL01000117.1 GCA_016866735.1 Candidatus Shapirobacteria bacterium | reverse complement strand
TCTGGAAATCGTAAATGGTGTCGCGTAATCCGCCTTCGGCGGAAACGCGACTACCACGTTAATTTTCGTAGAAAATTTTACGTGGTGGCCGTAGCCTAACGGTAAGGCACTAGCCTGTGGAGCTAGGATATGGGGGTTCAATTCCCCTCGACCACCCCAAGGAGGAAAAATGAGTTATCAAGAAAAAGGCATAAAAGTTTTTGAGCCGGAAAAATGGCCCTTTCCTGTCTCTCCTGTTTTCTCGGATTTGACAGAAAGGCCGGATCTTGCCGTGGAATTCACAAAGAAATTTCCGAAAATCTCCTTCGCGAAGTTTGCGATTGCCGACGGGAACATCCTAATTCAAGATTGTACCCCCGGCTTAAACCGTGAAGAAAGTGATAAAGTAAACGCTTCAATTAAAAGTAAATTAAATACCGAAGGCTCCGTCGTAACCTTTCAGGTTGTCGATGGATTAACGGCTACTGGCGATATGGTAAAAGCTCTTCCTCCAAAAAGACAAGATGGTACTTTAATTCTCTTCCCCGGCAATGGTGCCCTGGCAGTTAAGGAATATTTACAAGTAGTTAAGCCAGAATTAGCGGAAGGACTCGTCGTTCCTGTTCAAAGAACTGCAATGGGTAAGGGAAAATTCAAAATCACTGTCGAAATCCCTAAAGAACTGCCCGAAAAAGTTTCTAATATTCTTGTGATTGATGACGTTGTTGCCTCTGGGCAAACAGCAGGGGCGGTAACTTGTGCTTTGGTTAAAGAATTTGGCGTTCTTCCGCCAATTAGGCTTGCTTGCTGGCTCATGCTCGCGGCCGGCCGAGATCCTTATTACCCAACTGGACTTCCATATTTTAACTCAGTTTCTACTGCTTATATCATCAAGGGAAATGGCGTTTCAAGACCACCAACAAATAGCTTATCTTGTCTGCTTGATCAAACTGGTAGATATGACCGAACTAAACAGGAATATATCAATCGCTACCTACCGGGTGCGAGCCAAGTACTTGATAAAATTAAAGGACTAATCTATAAAGGAGATATCCTATGAGAAAACTACAAATAGGTGTTATTGGTCCGGCAAAAGGCGAATATCCCAAAAGCAAAAAACTGGGAAGGAGCATTTCTGGGGTTGCTGAGAACATCGGTGAATTACTGTCGAAAGAAAACGTGATTGTAATTACTGGTGGTGGGGGTGGTGTAATGGAGGCCGTAAGCAGGGGTGCAAAAAGAAAAAATGGGATCACGGTAGGAACTCCCGGGAGAAACAGGAAAAGTTCTAATAAATATATTGACATAGAGATATTAACTCCGATCGATACTGGTGATTTTTTATTCGCTGGCATTTTAAGCTCTGATGCAATAATAGCAATACCCGGCGGGGCTGGTACTTTATCCGAAGTATGCTTGGCATACCGGTATAAAAAGCCTATTATCATTCTCAGAGGATTTAATAAAAATTATGATAAGTTGATAAATAATTATTTAGATGAATCTAAATCGGTTTTAATCGAAGGGGCTAAAACCCCCGAAGAGGCAGTAAGAAAAGCTATTCGATTAGCCAAGGGGAAATGAAAGAATTAAAGACAGTTAATCTTTTGTTAAAACTACTTAACTGCTATGATTAAAAGGATGAGTAAATTAGCGCGGATACATACCAGCGAGCATGTTTTCTGGCAAGTCCTCAAAAACAAATATCCCAGCCTTAAAACTGCCGGGCTGGAGTTAAATGAGGAGAAAACAAGGATTGATTACAAGTGTGACCAGGATTTAACAAAAGTTGATCTTGGAAAGCTGGAGGAGCAGGTAAATGAGATTACCGCTAAAGGATTGCCGGTGGTTTTTGAAACTTTATTAAGAAACGAGGCGGCCAAGAAAACGGATCTTAGTCTTGTGCCAGAAAATATCAAAGAAATTAGATTAGTCAAAATCGGCGATTTTTCTTGCGAGGCGTGCGTTGGCGAACATGTCACTAACACCAGCCAAATAGGCCAATTTAAAATTCTTGAGGTTAAAAAAATCGGCAAAGACAGCTATCGGTTCTACGTTGCTGTAGAAGAAAAAATAGAAACCAAAAACCAAACAATTTCCTCCAAAGCGAAAATCATTCCCCAAACTCTCAAGGGCTTCAATGATTGGTTTGCCGAAGATGTTAAACTTCGGGAATATGTGATCGACATTTTCAAACAAGTTTTTGAAAAATACGGCTATGAGCCCCTGGAAACGCCGGCTCTAGAATATTCAGAACTTATTTTAGGCCAGAGTGGCGAAGAAGCCGAAAAACAATATTACCGCTTTAAAG
>VGLL01000116.1 GCA_016866735.1 Candidatus Shapirobacteria bacterium | reverse complement strand
GGCTTTTATTTAGCTCCTCAATGTTTGCCATGCGGCCACTAATTAGATTATCAAGACCAATAACTTTATTCTCCTTAAGAAGCTTGAGGCAAAGATTAGAACCGATAAATCCGGCTGCGCCGGTAACCAGAATAGTTTTCATCCAACATTTATTCTAAGATCCAATTCCGGATCATAGCGCCACTTGCGCTTATTATGATCATCATAATAGCGAAGAAAGCGCAGCCGGTAAATAATCGCCAAGGTATCAATTAAGGCCTTCTTCATTCCTTCCAGCGTCGATGCATGCGTCAAGTCCTTAAAATTGTAAGTAATTTTAACCGGCGCTTCAAAAATTCTTCCAAAACCAAGGTGGTGGGCTACTACTAGCATCTCTAGATCGAAGGCATACCGCTTAACGATTAGCCGCGGCAAAACCGCTTCTAAAACTTTGCGCCGGTAAATTTTCAAGCCGGCTTGGGTATCACTCACGTTAAGGCCCGTGAAAAACTTAACAAAAAGCTGGTAAAGCCGACTAATGATTCTTCTCCTAACGGGATAATTCACTTGAGAAGCGGGGTGCCTCTTCGAACCAATGATGATATCCGCATTGTACCATTCCATATGCTCAAGGATCATACTTAAGCCATTGGGGTCGATCTCCATTCCGGCGTCAATAAAAGCAATCGGATTTCCCCGTGCCCTCGCCATTCCGTATCTAACCGCATAACCCTTACCGCGATTTTGCAGATAACCCACTACTCTTATTTTTTTCGATTTAGTCTTTTTGGCATTTTGATAAGTTTTGTCAACTCTGCCGTCGACGACACAGATAATTTCATAGTCATACCGTATCTGTTTCAAAACGTTTTCGATTTGTTGCAGATCTTTAGCAATCGTTTTTTCCTGCTTATAAGCGGGAACGATGACGGAAAGCAAGGGCTTTTTTCTTTTCAGCATTTCCCCAAAAATGATATCCTAAAAGACTTAGAAAGAGCAAGCTTAAAGCCAAAATAGAGTTTAAGGCAATTCGCGGGATATTTCCATGCCCGATAAAAATTAAAATAATCTGAAAAAGGGCCGCCAGAACCGGCAGAACGACTACTCTGGTGCGACCGATGGAAAGATAGAAATTAACTAGCAGGGAAGATAAGGAATAAAGGCCCAAAAAGATGGCAAAAAGATAAAGATAAGGCGCCACGGGCAAGGCCTGGGAACCGAAGAGCAGTTTTATCATCAGGCGGGGGAAAAGAAAATAAATTCCCCCAATTCCCAAGCAAACCAGTAAAACTAAGACAAAACTTAAGGTCAAAAGCCTCTGATAATTCCGTCCTTTGGTATAACTTTCCGAGGCCAAGGGAAACATTACGGTAATTATTGGCCCCGAGGCGAAAACAATTATCTTCCCCAAAGTTGCCAGGGCAGCATAAAAACCCGCCGATTCAGCGGCTAAAAAATGGCGGGCCAAGATGATATCGCTGGTGTATAAAGAAGTGAACGCCAGCAGGGAGAAAAACACCGGCCAAGTATAGCTTACCATCTTCTCTCTTCCCAATCGCTCTCCCCAGTTCGGACGGCAAATTTGTTCTTTCAAAAAGTAAAGGCTCAAGAAATAGCCCAAAACCCCGGCTATGAAAGTGGAACCAATCGCCCCCGAAACCCCCATTCCCGCAACCACCAATAAAATGGCCAAGGCCAGCTTAAAAATGGTTTCCAATACCCCGCTTAAAGACATCACACCAAATTTGAGCAGTCCGCGCAGAAAAGACCCGTTAATGCCGCCGAAAACACCCACCAGACCAATTAGCCCCACAAAAAGCAGGGGAACGCCCGATTTAAGGTGAAGAAAATATTTAAATAGCGGAGTGGCCGCCAGAAAAATAAAAAAGCCCAAGAAGCCAAGAGGCAGGAGCTTTCTGTTTAACTTCCAGAAAAACTTGCCCACCGCCCCCATCCTTTTTTCTGCCTTGTACTGGGCGACATACTTCACAATCACCAACGAGAGTGTCCCCATAGGGATTCCCGAGAGGTAAAGGAGAGAAATCAGGCTTTCCAAAATTCCGTAATCAGCCGGGCCCAAAAAACGAAACATTACCAGGTGATAAAGATAATTGGCAAAACTGGCTAAGGCGCTGCCCGCAAAGACAATTGCTCCCCCGCTAATCAGCTGGCTCTGGAGAAACTTCCTCAACAACTTGACAAGAGGATTCATTAAAACCGGGCGCTTTCTAAGGCATTTTGGCAATCACAATCTACCTCCATTGGCCAGTTCTCAATCATATCCAAAAATATTTTTTTGGCCAACGCAATATTTTTATTAAAACCGGCGA
>VGLL01000115.1 GCA_016866735.1 Candidatus Shapirobacteria bacterium | reverse complement strand
CTCTCTTCTCCTTTCTTCTCTTAGCTGACTTTAACTTGTAAGTTAGTCTCTCCTTGTTTCTGGCCAGGATGTGTCTGATGGTTCCTGGAGGAACAATAACGTTCTCATACTTCTCAAGATACCTTGAAAGTCTTTCTGGCCCTAGGCGGGTTTTGTTCTTGGCTTCAATTACCTTGTTTTCAGTCTCGGCTGGGGTTTTTCCGGGTTGATGCTTGGGTGTTCTTGATCTGTCTTTTAGATCACCTTCTTTCTCTTTCCTCAAGATATCATAGACGACTGGCCGGTTGATTCCAAAGGCTCTGGCCGTCTCGGTGATATTCCTGCCTCGCCCTCCGAATCGGAGGGCGGGCCTACTGTTAGTCTTCAGATACTCTAAGATGGCTAATCTGGCGGCCTGAGGATTGATCTTCCTTAACTGTTTGTAATCAATACGGAATCCAGGATTCATACTTTTTCACCTCCTTTAGCAAAGCTTCAAAATTAACGTTCGCCAATTCTAGCACTTTCCGGACATAGTCGCCGTAACTAAAACCGAGAAAGTGTATAGTATGTCCTGGACACCGCACAAGCGGGTATTGACAAAAAGAAAAAAAGAGTTATACTTCAGCCAAGAAGGGAGAAATATGAAAAAGGAAGGAGAGGAAGCACCCGAAACTAGAGAAAGCTATCTTGCTAGGATAACGGAAATTGCGGCGCGCGGCGACCAGCAGCAGTTAAGGGAACTCGCTACTGAATTGAAGCTAAGATGGGCAACTGACCCGACGCATTTTTTGGAAGATCTTTATGGGTTGGCGGGGGGGCACGCACAAGTTGAATTTTATCAAATTTTCGGTGAGCCGGGTGTGCCGGAAGGGGTTCCAGAAGATAGGCTGCGTCTTTTAGGGGCAATGAGAGCCGTTGTGGCAGAGTTTGCCGATCGGTCTTCCCTGGCCCTCTATGCATCGGAAGGAAAATCTCTGGATACAGCAGCTGAACGAAATAGGGTCGCGTCGTATAACTTGGACGTGGAAATTAAGCGCCTTCAGGATAGAGGCCAAGGGGTCTAAAAAATTATTTTCTGCTCGCGAACTGCCTTCTCCCGCTTCTGGCAGAAAACGAGGCTACCCGCGTAACGAGCAGAACTCGTAGACGGCATTAATCGGCACCCCGCCCCGACCAGTTAGCTTAGGCAGAGCATGAAAAGCCCGGTGCAAAATTTGCAAAGTCTTTTTGGCTATGAGAAAATGGTTTTATGGTGAGGGAGTACCTCCGTTTCCATTTTATCGAAGCGCCGAAGAGAATCTTGCGCCTCTGGGGCAACTTCCTCGTTTTTTTCTACTACTTTTTCTCTGTCCGCCTCTTAATTTTTACTTTTTTTGCTCCCTGGAAACGCATCTACCAGGTTAAAACCTCGGCCGGTTTTTTTCTAACCGAGTGGTTTAACCGGCTCACTTATAACCTGATTTCCTCTTCCATCGGGGCGTTTATTCGTTTTTGGGCGCTTGTCTTTTGGTTGATAGCAGAGATTTTCATGGTTTTTCTCGGCGGTATTCTTTTCTTCCTTTGGTTTTTCCTGTTCCCCTTGAGCCTGCCGCTCTATTTTTTTGGCAAGCGAGGCAAAAGCAGTACGGGTCGGGAAAAAAGGCTGGCCGATTTTTTGAGCCTGCGATTTCCTAATACCCCCCTGGGCGCTGTGCCCCTCGAAGACAAGGAAGAGGTGATTCACTGGTTCGAGAGGCAGGAGGAAGAAAGATGGCAAAGAGGGCATTTTTGGGAGCTTGACCGGCTATTGCGCCATCCTGGAATTGGCAAGGATTGGGCGTCAGGCTATACCATTGAGCTTGACCGCCACACAGAAGACTTAACCGCCCCCCTTGCCTATTCTTCGCACCTTGTCGCCCGCCAGCGCGAACTGGCGGAAATCGAGCAGATTTTAGGCAAATCGAAGGGCAGCAATGCCCTTTTAGTGGGGGAGCCCGGGGTCGGCCGCAAAACGATCGTGCAAAACTTCGCCAAGGCGGTGGCCGAAGGGCGGGTCATTCCTTCTTTAGCCCGCGGCCGGGTTTTGCTTTTGAACTTAAGCGGCATTATCGGCATGGCCAAAAACCCGAGCCAGATCGAGGCCATTGTCGCCGAAATCCTGCGCGAGGCTACCGAGGCGGGCAATGTTATTCTGGTGATTGAGGAATTTGACCGCTATGTTTCGACGGGGCAAGAGCGGATTGACCTTTCGCCGGTTCTTAGCCGTTTTATGTCCGAAGGGGAGTTGCACGTAATCGGGATAACCACCCCGGATGATTATCAGCGCTATATTTTTCCTAACCAAAACATCACCAAGATGATGGAAAAAATCGAAGTCGGTGCGCCCAGCGCCAACCGCGCCCTGGAAATTTTGGAGGATATCGTGCCCGATTTTGAGTATAGGACGGGCATCACTGTTAGTTTCCCTGCCCTAAAAGAGATTGTTAAAAGAGGCGAGGCA
>VGLL01000114.1 GCA_016866735.1 Candidatus Shapirobacteria bacterium | reverse complement strand
TAGATTTTCGCTCCAAGAAAATTCAAGGGCTTGCCCTAGATTTTCGCTCCAAGAAAATTCAAGGGCTGTGCCCTAGATTTTCGCTCCAAGAAAATTCAAGGGCACGCTCTAGATTTACTAACAGGGTAAGCTTAGTGTTTCCTTAAGAGCATGTCTTAAATGCTTTCTTCCCCAACCAGTTTTCAGATATTTCTCTCGATTGAAAGCATCATTTCTGCTGAGAAAGGCCTCATAATAAATTAATTTAAATGGCCTTCTTGGTCTCGTCGAACTTTCCAGTCCTAAATTATGCTCTTTTATTCTATTTTCAAGGTTCTCTGTTACGCCTATATATAAATCCTTATCCTGCAAACTTCTTAAAACATAGACATAAATCATAGAAATAAAAGTGCTTGCACTTGAATTTTGAAATTTTTTAAAAATTTCAAAATTTCTAGTGCCGCCAGTGGGATTCGAACCCGCAATCTAGTCCTTGAAAGGGACTTGTCCTAAACCGTTAGACGATGGCGGCCAAGCTGAGCTTGGCTGCTGCCAAAAATACCCCTTAATTTTATCGAATTTGCGAACTTTAAGCAAGAGGGGGTCAGCTTCCCCAGGAAGGAGTTGGCGCTTGTTGATGCAAGAACTGATAAACACCGGCAGCCGCGCGCGCACCGTCAGCAGCGCTGGTCACAAATTGTCTAAAGATGACGCCTCCTTGAATTGCCGCAATATCTCCGGCCGCAAAGACACCCGCCACGTTCGTCTCCGTCTTTGGTGTTACTTTAACATACCCTTGCTCATCTAACTCTACCCCTAATTGGTTCGCTAAAACCGACGACGGCACTTGGCCAATCTCGACAAAAACCCCATCAACTTTCAGCTCTTTTAACCCTTGGTATGGCTGATCCAGGGTAACACTCTCAACCTTATTCTCGCCGAGAATCTCTTTCACTTGATTTTGCAAAACCGGCTCTATTTTCTTATTTGCCTTCATCTTTTCCACCCAAACCGGTTCTGCCCGAAAGGCCTCCCGCCGATGAATCAAATAAACTTTCCGGGCAAAACTAGCGACATGCAATGCACCCGTAATGGCCGTATCTCCTCCTCCCACTACCGCCACTACTTTGTCTTTAAAAAGCGGGGCATCACAATGGGTACAGTAGGAAACGCCTCTACCCAAAAGTTTCTCTTCTCCGGGGATATCTAACCGTCGGTAAGTCGCGCCCGTAGCCAATATTAAGGTTCTTGCCTGATACTTTTCTCGTTCCGTTTCCACCGTAAAGACGTCTCCAGTCTTATTTAGCCCAACCACCTGTTCTGTCTTAACTTTTACCCCGTAGCTTTCCGCCTGCTCCACAAATTTTTTCACTAAGGTCGGCCCCCGAATCGAAAGATAACCCGGAAAATTTTCTACCGTTCCCGCCAAATTCCCCTGCCCCCCCGGATTATCTCCAAAAATCAGGTGATCAATTTTATACCTGGAGGCGTAAATCGAAGCGGTTAATCCCGCCGCCCCCGCGCCGATAATAATTAAATCGTAAATCATTCTTCTTTTAGCAATTTAAAAACCTGCCTCGCCCCCCGATTCGGAGGGCGGGTGTAACAATCTAACAATGTTTTTCTTAGACATTAGTATCGTTAGAAATTTCTGCTTTTATCTCTTCTTTGCCGCTAAATCCCACTATTCTTTTTATCTCTTTCCTTCCCTTGAACAAAATCATGGTGGGAATACTCATTACCTGATACTTAGCGGCCGTAGCTGGATTCTCATCAATATTAAGCTTGGCCACCAAGAGCTTGTCTTTATAAGTTTCTGCTAGTTCGTCAATAACCGGGCCGGCCATCCGGCAAGGCAAACACCACGGCGCCCAGAAATCCACCAGCACAGGAATCTTACTCTGTAGGACTTTCTCCTCAAAAGAAGCATCGGTTAAGTCAATGACCGCCATCTTCCAAAAGATAACATATTTTAAGAAAACTATGCAAGCATAATTTTGGGGTTGCTTTTAATTTAAGGAAAAACTAAAATGAAAAGGGTATGCGTCGTGTTTTCCCTGCGATTATTGTTTTCGCTTTTTTAGCCTTAGGAGGTATTTTTCTTTTGTCGGCAAAAAATCGAGGCGCGACGCCACCAACTCAACTGCCAACTGCCTACGAACTATTTTGGGGCGATGGTTGTCCCCACTGCGCTAACGTTGAGGAGTTTTTAGCTTCCTGGGAGAACAAAGATAAGATAAAAATTGATAAAAAAGAGGTCTGGAAAGACCGCGCCAACGCCGAAGTGATGTCGCAAAGAGCCGCCTCTTGCAAAATTCCTACCGCTGAACTTGGGGTTCCCTTCCTCTACGCGCCAGAGGGAAAATGCTTCGTCGGAGACAGCCCGATTATTGATTACTTTAAAAATTTAAAGCCATAAATGACCAAGCCAGAAGACGTTAAAGACCTATTGGAAAAAGTAGAAAAGGTTGTTTCAGAGAAAAAACTCGATCTGTCCTCGGGTGAAGATCTTTCT
>VGLL01000113.1 GCA_016866735.1 Candidatus Shapirobacteria bacterium | reverse complement strand
TGGAAATTGTCTGCGGCGATCCTAATCTGAAAAAAGGCACCATTGTTGCCGTAGCTCTCTCCGGAAGCCGTCTTAATTTGCCAAGCGGCGAGATTCTGGCGGTTGGCAAAAAAGAGGTTAGGGGGGTAATTTCTGAGGGGATTATCTGTTCTCCCTTAGAGTTAGGTATCGGTGAAGATTATTACAAGGAGCTAATTTTATCTGCAGACCTAGAAAAATATTTAGGCAAGCCGCTTAAAGATTATTTTCAGGTTGAAAATGTTACTACGATAACTCCTGTCAAAGAAGAAAAAATAAAGCAGGAAGAATCGCCGATCGCCAAAATGATGGAAGTTGATAAAACTAGTTTAACCTACAGATTGAGAGAGGAAATTCATCAGGCGGTGGCCGCGATTGTGGGAAAGAAATTTTCTTTTGCGGAAATCCAAGTCGAGCATCCGGTGAGTGCGGAACATGGCGATTATGCAACTAATGTAGCGATGATTTTAGCTAAAACCCCTAAAGCGAAACCATTTGATATAGCGCAAAAAATCGTAGAGAAATTAACTACGCAGCGACCCGACTTTGTCGAGAAAATTGAAGCCGTTCCCGCGGGCTTTATCAATTTCTGGTTATCCAATGAATTTCTTTTAAATTCCCTAGTTCAATCAATTGAACAAGGAGAAAAATACGGTTCAAACCAATTATTAGAAGGCAAAACGATTCTTCTCGAGCATACTAGCCCCAATCCCCAAACAACCATCATGCTTGGGCATCTTAGAAATAATTTTTTAGGGATGACAATGGCCAATATTTTGAACTATTCTGGAGCAAAGGTAAAAAGAGACTGCATTATAAACGATCGCGGTGTCCATATTTGCCGAGCAATTTGGGGTTACTTAGCTTTTGCCGAAAAGGACGTTTTTAACAAAGAAGAAATTTTGAACTTTAAGGATATTTCTGAAGAGAAACTCGAAAAAATTGTCCAAAAAACGTTTTGGGGAGACTCCTTGGCAAGATGGGTGAATAACCCAAGTTCTTGGTTTAGACCCGTTGATTTGGGCCTCAAGGCCGATCACTCAAATTTAATTTGGTACGTCTTGGGATCGCGAGCTTACGAATTAACCGAAGTTAAAACTCAAGTAGAAAAGATATTGATAGCCTGGGAGGCGGAAGATAAGAAAGTTTGGCAGATTTGGCGACAGCTTTTAGATTGGGTAAAGGAGGGGTACAGCGAAACATATAAGAGAATTGGGAGCGCGCATGATTATGTCTGGTACGAAAGTAATCTCTATAAGGGCGGGAAAGAATTGGTTTATCATGGGTTAAGAAAGGGAATTTTTAAGAAGAGCGAGGGAGCGATAGTAACAAATTTATCGACATATAACCTACCCGATACAGTGGTTATCAAGAAAGATGGAACTGCACTTTACCATACATTTGACATCTATTTCACTGCTCAGAAAAGGGAGAGATTTCCCTCCGACTTATATATTTGGGACATTGGCGAAGAGCAAACCTTGTACTTTAAACAGCTTTTTTCTATTTGCGAACAACTCGGAATTGGAAAACGAGAAGATTACTTCCATTTAGGCTACGCTTTAATTAATTTTAAGGGCGGCAAAAAAATGAGTACCAGAAAAGGAGATGTGGTGAAGGCGGATGAAATTCTAGATCTGCTTCACGAGAGAGCTTTGGAGGTCATGAAAAACTCAAACCAGGAATTGCGGGGCGAACTTTCTCGGAAACAACTCGATGAGGTGGCGGAAACAACCGCCTTAGCGGGGATTAAGTATAGTCTCTTAAAGTACGGAAGATTTACAACTATGTATTTCGATATTGATGAGTCGTTATCGCTAGAGGGTAATAGCGGACCCTATGTGCAGTACACTTTTGCAAGAGCAAATAGTGTTTTACGTAAATCTGAAATCTCAAATCTTAAAGCCCAAAACTGCAACTTAAATCTTAAAACTTTAGAATTAAACGGAGAAGAAATGGCGATTCTACGCACTATTTACAAATTTCCCGAAGTTGTTTTGGAGGCAGCTAAGAATTTTGCGCCAAACTTAATTTGCAATTTCCTTTTTGATTTAGCCCAAAAATACAATAATTTTTACAATCTTCATCCAATTATCAAAGCACCTTCGCCAGAGATTGTTAATTTTCGTTTGGCCTTAACAAAGGCGACTGCCCAAGTAATTAAAAACGGACTAAAACTATTGGGCATCGAGGCGCTAGAGAGAATGTAGCTATGTAGCAACGTAGCAATGTAGCGATGAAACAATTGAGTAATTTTTATAAGGAATATAAGGTTGTTTTCTTTTTTGCCCCCCTTATTCTGGCTCTCTTTTTTCTCTTTCGTCTTTATGACCTAACGATTATTCCTGTCTTTGCCGACGAGGCGATTTATATTCGCTGGGCGCAGGTGATGCGGGCCGAACCGACCTTGCGATTTCTCCCTCTTTTCGATGGCAAACAACCGCTTTTTATGTGGTTGGTAATTCCCTTCTTGAAGTTAATCTCCGACCCCTTGGTGGCT
>VGLL01000112.1 GCA_016866735.1 Candidatus Shapirobacteria bacterium | reverse complement strand
TTATTACTCAAGGCAGAGACAAAAGACTTCATCGTGGTTGACGTTAAAGGCACACCAAAGATGGTCGAAGAGCAAACCGCCGGCCGCTGGAGCCTGGCCTCCTGGATTGTCGTTTCTCCCACTGACTTTGTGCTGCAACCGAAAACCAGTCGCAATGTTGATGTCGTCATTATGGTGCCCGAAAATGCCCTTCCCGGCGGGCACTACGCCAGCGTGTATTTTGCGCCGCAGGTCGGACCCCTGGCCGGCGGGGCGGCAGGGACGGTGGCCAGCGGCTCGAGCATCGAGCCAAGACTGGGCGGGCTTATCTCTCTGCGGGTAGCCGGACCAGTCACCGAAGAGGCTTTCTTGCGCCGCCTGGAAATTCCCCGCTTCTCCGAGTATGGGCCGATCAAGATCACCACCGAAATTGAGAATATCGGTGAGGTGCACGTCCAGCCAAAAGGAAAAATCGAGATCAAAGACTTTTTGGGCAATGTCCTGCAAAGCTTTAACTTGGAAGAAAGAAATATTTTCCCTTATACCAGCCGCATTTATGAGAATACCTGGGGCAAAAAGATGCTCTTGGGCCGTTTCCAGGCTCTTCTCACCGCCGGCTATGGCCAGACCGGCCAGGCCTTAACCGGTGTCGTCTACTTCTGGGTTATTCCCTACAAGATCATCGCGGCGGTAGTTCTCGCCTTGGCCATCATCGCCCTCATTTTCTTCCTCCTTGGTAAAAAAAGCAGGGAAAGCTAAACTTCCTAAAGATACTATCTTCCGGTATCAAGTTCGGCTTGCTATTGTCGAGCTAAGCTCGATATAATAAGAGCTAGAGGCTCTAAATTCAGTGAGAAAGAAGCTGGCAATTATACTGGGAATCTCCTTCCTTATCGTCTTGGGAAGAACGCTTATGGGCCCGCCAAAGAAAGAGATTTTCCCGGGGCAAACGCTTGGCGGCAACATTGCCTTCGAGAGCCAGGTTTCCGCCCGAATTGGCGAGAAAATGTTAAATCTCTCGGGCTATACTTCCCCTTTTGCTCAAGTCACCCTTTATCTAGACGATCAGGTTCCCCAAAAAACAATTGCCAATAGCCTGGGCTTTTTTATTTTCGCAGACATCTTTTTGCCCCAAAATCCGCCTATCCCTTGCCTGGTCGCCGTCGATACGGATGATCTGGCCACTCCCCCCCTCTGCCTGGCCAGGCTGCCGGCCAACGCCGACAGCAACGTCGAAAACATTCTCCTGCCGCCCACGATCAGTGTCGGTCAGGAGAAAATCCCCGAAGGTAATACCATTGCCGCGAGGGGCGCCACTTTCCCCAACTCTAAAGTCAGGATGTTTCTCTTTCGCAAAGAAAAGCCCCGCCAACTTTTCCCTTTTAACTTTAAATTTCTAGCTTTCGCCATGGAGGGGCCGCCGCTTGAGGTCAAATCGGACGATCGCGGCTATTTTGAATTTAACCTTCCCTCCACTTACCCCACCACTTACCGCATTTTCCTGGGCAGCGAGCGGCAAGACAATCCCTCGCCAAAATCAAACACCCTAACTTTTTACGTTTTATCATTCTGGGAACACTTTTGGGAAAGGCTCAAGCAGTTTTTCTTGTGCCTGGCGAATTTACTCTACCAGATTATTACTGATCCCGAGAAGATAATATTCTTGGAAATTCCCCTCCTTTGCTTTCTAATACTCCATGTCATCTACCGAACGCTTGTTGACTCGCTCGTCTATAGAGAAAGAGGAAAAATCAGCCAGCTCTAACCGAGTCTGACTCGGCTCTAGGTCCTACTTCGTTAAGTGAGGTTTTATGGAAAAGTAAGAGTAACCGTTTGGGAGGATGGCCAAATGTTTAAAGTAGGACTAGAGCGGAAATCATCAAGAGAATTCCGGTAAAAATTACCAGAATGGAAGGTAGACTGAAGCTGGTGACCGGGAGCTGAATCAGGGTTGGTGTTGGGCTGGCTGGCGGAACTTGCGGCGAGGGCGTAGAAGTCACCCGAACCTGATCTGGCCCACCAATCCCTGATTTGACGGTAGGCGTAGCAGTGGGATTAGGCGCCCTAGTGGGCGAGGGCAACGGGGTGACTGTTGCGGTTGGCGGCCCACCAACGCCAGAAGTGGGAGTAGACGAAGGAACTGGTGAAGAAGTAGGAGTAGGGATAGAAATTTGGGTGGGAGTTGGCGTGGGAGTAGAAACTGCTTCTGTTATCTCATAAGAACTGCTGGCAACCTGGCCAAGAATGTCTCCTGTTCCTTGCCCTGAAACCTTCGAAGAGGGAGAAGGATCGAAACTGACTGCCGCCGAACCGACCGCTTTCCCTGTAAATTGTATAGTGCCATACACGCCACTGCCACTATATGGGGTAAAAGAACCAAGCGAAAGAAGAATTTTATTGCCGCTAACTTCGTTTTTGAATATAATTTGGCCTTGAAAAACATTGCCCGGGGTAACTTGCGTAGCCTGGAGTTTTTCTGCATCAAAATTCAGAGAAACATCAACGCCAACGACATTTTTCCCGCCGGTGTCTAAAAAAATG
>VGLL01000111.1 GCA_016866735.1 Candidatus Shapirobacteria bacterium | reverse complement strand
GCAGGAGACTGCCCAGAATCTTGACAAATCAGGATCTAACTTTTCGAAATAAGGAAAAGAAATAACAGTCAAATTTGGGGGTCGGGTCACCGAATTATATTCATTATGGTCTTTATCTCGTAGGATACTTAAATTTACAGTCAAACACTTAGTTGAGAGAATTGTCGGGAAAAAAACTAAGTTGGAGCCACCCGCAACTTCCCTTGCCACATCCAGGGCGGTACAACCACCCAAACCAATCAAACTGTTAGACTTGTTTTTATTCTTAAGAAGCAGGATCTCTTTTACTGTCTCCTGAAAGTTATCTTCAATTAGTTTAGTTTGGGCGGGGTAAAGTTTGCTAATCGTTGGGAAATTAAAGGAATCGCAGATGATTAGAGGACAATCCATTAGATTCACCACCCGGCCTAATTCGCTTAATAAGGGGGAATCAGTAAACACAAGATAGGGATCAGCTTTATAGTTTTCTTCTGGTTGCCGATTGCAGTTTATTCGATAAAACCCATTAGTAGGCTTATATACCAAGGTTTCGGAGATTTCTTTATAAAGTTCGTCGTACAGCATATAAGGATAGAGACAGATGATATTTTATCATTTTTCGGGAGATTCCTCGAGACTTGTCTTTATTTCTAAATTCTTGTGATGTAGAATGGATTATCCTTTTAAGATGAGAAAGAAAGCAGAAGAGATTTTATCACTTATTCCGAAAGTGACTTATGCCGATGTGCGGTTGGTGGAGCAGGAGGAACAGGAGATTGCCACCAAAGACGGGGTGGTGGAAGCGCTTAGCTCTTCTAAGAGTCTGGGGTTTGGAGTGAGAATTTTGCAGAACGGCGCTTGGGGTTTTGCGGCGACAAATGATTTCTCCAAAAAGGGAATAGAGAGGACGATTAAGAGAGCAATAAGTATCGCCAAGTCTTCAGCGCGCCATAAACTGGAGGATATTGAACTGGCCCGACAAGAACCAATAAGGGCGACTTATAAAACGCCCGTTAAAGAAGATCCATTTACCGTTTCGCTTAAGGAAAAGCTAGAGTTACTTTTAGAGGCGGATAAAAGACAAAGGGTTAGCCCCAAGATTGTCATTTCCCAAACATGTTTTTCCGCCAATAAAGAAAAGAAGATTTTCGCGACCATTAATGGCTCCCTTATCGAGCAAGAAATTATTTGGACTGGGGCTGGCATCGAGGCTTCGGCAGCCGAGGGTAATGACTTCCAAAACAGAAGCTATCCCAACTCTCATGGCGGACAAACGGCCACTCGTGGTTATGAGATCGTGCGGGAACTTGATCTTCCTGGCAACGCAGCCAGAATCGGTCAGGAGGCAGTTTTGCTTTTATCCGCTAAGCCCTGTCCGAGTGGCGAGCGTGATTTGATTTTGGATGGCAATCAGTTGGCCTTGCAGATCCACGAGAGTTGCGGTCATGCGGCGGAGCTTGACCGGGTTTTGGGCTACGAGGCGGCCTATGCGGGAACAAGTTTTTTGACGCCGGAGAAACTGGGCAAGTTTATCTACGGCTCAAAAATGGTCAACCTTACCGCTGATGCGACCATTCCTGGTGGTTTGGGTACTTTTGGTTTTGATGATGAGGGAGTACCGGCCCAGAAAGTTTTCTTAGTCAAAGACGGGCTTTTCGTTGATTATTTAACTTCTCGAGAAACGGTAGCCCATTTGCGAAGATTGGTACCTGGCTACAAAAAACAAAGTAATGGTACCATGCGAGCGTCGAGCTGGGAATATATTCCCTTGATTAGAATGACGAACGTTAACCTCGAAGTTCCTTCGCCAAATGCGGGAAGATTAAGCGATTTGATCGCCGATACTAAAAGGGGTATTTTTATGTCGACTAATCGCTCCTGGAGTATTGATGATCGCCGGCTCAACTTTCAGTTTGGGACCGAAATTGCCTGGGAAATTAAAGAGGGGAAGTTAGGACAAATGTTTAAAAATCCTACATATCAGGGAATGACGCCAGTGTTTTGGCAAAGTTGTGATGCGATTTGCGGCAAAGAAGAGTGGGTAGTTTGGGGAACGGCTAATTGCGGCAAGGGGCAGCCGCCCCAGGTGATTCACACAGGTCATGGGGCTTCGCCGGCGCGGTTTAGAAAGATAAGAATAGGATACTAATTTAACGGCTAGGCTCGGTAACGCAATTTTTATGGTCGCTCAGCAAGTCGGGTTTAAATTTATAATGTATTACCCACTTCGCTAAGTGAAAGTTGGCTAATCTAACTTAGTATAGAGCTTAAAAATTTTTTCGAGGCCAACTTTCAATTTCCCTAAAAATTGGTTACCTTCGCCTAGCTAGGCGCTACAAAATTTATTGTACTTGCGCGCCATATCAATTTGGGTGGGCTCCCCGCGCCTTTAAGGTTATAATAAATTAACTGGGTATGTTAGGAGAAAAGAAGTTAAAGGAAATTAGTAAAAAGGTATTGAGCTTAGCGGGCGCGGATGAGACCGAGGTTTTGCTCTTTGTTACCAATCATGGCCTGACCAGGTTTGCTAACTCGCAGATTCATCAAAATGTTGCCTCCGAGGACCTGGGTGTATCCGTTCGGGTGGCGAA
>VGLL01000110.1 GCA_016866735.1 Candidatus Shapirobacteria bacterium | reverse complement strand
ATATATACAAATACAAAATACGAATATTCATTTAGATATCCCGAAGAGGTGATAATTACCACACGAGTAGAGGAATTGCCCGGCAATGAAAGAGAAAGAGAAATTTCATCCACCTGTTGCATTGGGGTTTGGAAAGATAAAGACAGTAGAGAAATACTTTTCGGCCTGGAGGCGTTAGAGGAAAATAGGTCATTAGAAGATTATAAAGAAGAATTGACAACAAGAGAATGGAAAAATATTTCCGGCATGAACGAAATCGCTTTTTTAAACAAAAAAGCTCTTGTTTATTACTTCGCCACAAATAAAATGATAACTGTAATTAATAACAAAACACGCTACGACTTTCTTTTTACAGATAAAAGTGACGGGTTGATTGACCAAATCCTCTCCACCTTTAAATTTCTCGATCAATCGCAAACTGATGAAACCGCCAGCTGGAAAGTCTACACAAGTACAAAGCACAAAATAACATTTAAATATCCCGCTTCGTGGTACACGCTTTCAGAGGATCTAAAGATTATGGATGGCACTGTAGTTGTGTCTTTCAGTACTTCTGATCCAAAATTGGGGGGAAATTTATCAGGAATCGAGATTGTGAGCTATTCTAACCCCAGGCGTTTACAGTTAATTGATTGGTGGAGAAAGCAAATCGGCGAAGGAGAATACGCGAACGAGGTGGAATCTAAATATTTGTTTAAAACCACGATAAACTCCCTGCCGGCCTTAAGACAGGAGCCGGATTCAGCGCCAGAAAATCTAGAGATGACTGACATTTTTGTAGCGCGAGATGGTACGGTATTCAAAATAAGAGCTACTAATGACATCGTAAATCAGGATGTAAATAAAGAGATTTTCAACCTCATTCTTTATGCCCTTAAGTTCTTAGATTGATCTTATGAAAGAAAATAGCGTCGAAAATCAACTAGCTAAGGTTCAAGATCACCCCGAAAAACACTGGCTAAAAATTGCCTTATTTTCGCTTCTAGGTCTGGCTTTGATTGGTGGATTGATTTTTGCCGCGATTAAGATCGGAGTTCCCAATAAGCCTTGGGAAAGAGCTTGTACCGAAGAAGCCAAAATTTGTCCTGATGGGTCGGCCGTAGGAAGAACCGGCCCTAATTGCGAATTTGCTCCATGTCCAACTCAAGCTATCGCAGACGAAACCGCCAACTGGAAAACATACAGCAATGAAGAATATAACTTCGAGTTCGAATACCCCTCAAACTGGGTTCTTATCCGGAGAGTAAATACTCCCAAAGATTGGGCTCTATCATCGGAAAATAATTTATTTGGGATAAACTTGTCCGTAATTGATTCTAACAATAAACTTAATGGTCGCGAATATATTGAATCTATTAAAAACAAAGCAGCCGGGGATATTATCTTTTCTACTAGCGGTTATGGTGATTTTGAGCCAAAAGAAGAGATTCCGGTAACGAAAGTATACAATAGCTTAAATTGGTCAATTTTTACTTTTACTTACCTGAAACCCAAAGATTTGCCGTTTAATAAAGAGGCTTGGGCCTATACAGTTTCCAGTGGAAAACTTGTCCAGTTTGTTCTGAAAGATAATGAGGTTCATACATTGTTTCAAATCCTCTCCACTTTTAAATTCCTCGATCAATCCCAAACAGACGAAACTACTAAATTGGAAGACGTACACTGGCGTAACTAGCATACTTAATAATGGGCCACAAGGCCGATTCAGTATTAAATACCCTTCGGATTGGGAAAATGAAAACTCAACTCTTTATCCCTTTGGAAAGAATGAAAAAACTCGCTTATTATTGGGCACGTCCGCTCTTGGAGGGCCAATACCTTATGCAAAAAGATCCTTTCCCTCTGGAGAAGCGAATTATGTTTGGATGAATGATCTTTCTAACAATAAACTAATTTGGGCGAGAGCAGACTTTTTAATTAACAATACCGCCTTTAGTTTCGAGCTTAATGATTTACCTGTTAAGTACGAAGAAAAATTTCAGAAAATGTTTGGCCAAATCCTCTCCACTTTTCGCTTTTTGCCTCAAGAAGATTAGGGAAATTGCCCCTTGACTACCATTTTTCCCTGGGGTAAAATGGTAGCAATATGTTCATTCAGCGGAATGCCCTTGACCAATTAAAAAAACACTTAAGTCAAAAAGAAATCAGTTTAATTTTGGGTCCGAGGCAATCCGGTAAGACCACCTTGATTTTGAAGTTCAAGAAGGAGTTAGAAAAGCAAGGCAAAAGGACTGCCTATTATAATCTGGACAGACTTGAGGATTTAGAGCTTTTTGAAACACAAAAAAACCTACTTGAGAAAATTAAGTTCGAATTTGGCGAAGAAAAGGTTTTTGTTTTCATTGATGAAATTCAAAGACTAAAAAATGCCGGGCTTTTCCTTAAAGGACTTTATGATTATCTTTCGCCTCATAAATATATTGTTACCGGTTCCGGTTCACTGGAGCTTAAAGAAAATATTATTGAGCCTCTAACCGGCCGAAAAAAGGTCTTTTATCTTTATCCTCTTTCTTTTGAGGAATTTTTTAATTACAAAACCGGGAAAAGACTTAAAGATTTTGGTCTTTTTTATCAATT
>VGLL01000109.1 GCA_016866735.1 Candidatus Shapirobacteria bacterium | reverse complement strand
TTTTGGCATTACGGTCAATGGCGTTATAGGCGGCGTTTAAGTGTTTGCCAGAAAACCACTCCAATTCTTTCTCGGCCTGGGCCCAGGAAAACTTCTTATAAGTCTCCTCGTAGTCTTCCAAGTTAGAAGGAATTTTAAAAGAAGATTTTGGTTTTTTGATCAGTTTCGGTTTCATAAGTTGTAATAACCATTATATTAACCGTTCCTTTCTTTTTCAACCAAGAGTTTTGAGAGGATTTTACTAGAGGGAATTAGATTTCAACTGATTTTTTGCAAGTCCCACAGGAAATATTCCTTATGTCTCGTTTGCTAATGGAACTTTTCATCCCCAGGTAGCGCAGAGAATATGTAACATAAGTCTAACTTATTATTTTTTGATTACAAGGAATGCTTTAGGTTCACTATCGCTTGCGCTTCTTAGACAGCCTGGTTCTGGCGGAATAGCGACGCCTATGTTGATAACCCCCAATAGTTGTCCGCCTTGTGCCTCAATAGACGCCAAAAGCTCATTTAATCTTTGGTGGGCTACTTCGGGTGTGGGCGGAACAATAGATCTCCCTATAGCCCTAGGATTTTGTGTGCCAAATTCTGGCAGGGGGTAGGCCCTTGTACCCAATTCTAGCAATAGCTCATGACCCTGCGAAGCTTTTTCTGTCATAAAAAATCACCTCCTTTTGTGATTAGTATTCTACCATCAAAGGAGTTGCCCATCAAGACCCCAATTTTTTAATAGGCAATCATGTTTCCCCTCAAATATTCAAAATCGAGCTATGGAGAAACAAATTTGAACAATTCCATTCAAACTTGAACTCCATAATAGGAACGTAACAATTCTTTAGAATTTGTACGTTCCATAATAGCGCGCAAATTGAAAATATGCGTATTTTTCAATTTGTTTCGCTATATGCCAAAATTTGTGATGAAATCTAATAACAGCGCGACAGGGGTTACCCCTGTTAGGCGATAAAATTACCACTTGATAGCCAAAATTCTCGTGTTGTATTCCCCCCCCCGTATGGGCAATAAACTCGTTAAGAGAGGAAGTATCTCTGGCTCGCGGGAAGCATTTTTGTTAAGGAATTAACCTCGATTTTATGTTTTACAAAGGATACTCCTTTGTAGTCGATTTTGTTGTATTACATACCAATTATTCGAATAATCGAAGGAAAAATGGGGGGATACTTAGATAGCTGATCGTTGGCGTTTTCTTTTGGCCAATTCTTTTCCGGCCTGACTTTTTATCTCAAAGCGGGCCGAACCATATTGGGCTGGCGGAGAAACGCTTAAAATAATTTCCTCAAGCTTGTCCCAAAGCCTATCGATTTTTTCTTGATGGAGGATTTTTTCTACCGCTTTTTTGTAACCCGGGGCGCCGATGAGCAATTGTTTCTGAACTGTGCCGATGGTAGATTTAGAAACCTTAAGTGTTTGGTCAATCTCCTCGTAGTTATATCCTCGAGCAAGGAGAACAGCAATGGCCAGTCTTTTGGCCAGCATTGTCTGCTCGATATATGAAAGCAGGCTTTCCAAAAATTCTCTGATCTCCAGGGGAGATTTTAATTGGGCGAGTAATCCCCAAAAAATCTCAAAACATCGCCCCTCAATTTCCGGATCAATTTTCCTTTTAGAGATTCTTCCCATGTTTATACCAATTATTCGAATAATCGAAGGAATTGTCAAGTACCGATTAGCTTCAAAATGGAAATTTCGGAAAGGTGATGGACAAGCAGATTGGCCTATCGAGTGATTTGAGGTTAACCTTTGGAGGCTGAAACGGAAAGCCAAGTAGCTACTTTTAAGAGATGCTATAATGAGGATAGAGAAATGGCAATAGCAATTGTAGAGGATAAAATTTGGACTTTATGGTGTTTATTAAAGACCGAATGAATATTGATCTTGCGAAGATTACCAAAAAAGGGAAAGCATTATTTTTGCTTTATGACCAGGGGATGGAGCATGGGCCGACGGACTTTGATGATCGCAATATCGATCCGGCGAAAATTTTAGAAATTGCCGAGAGCGGTTATTTTACGGCGGTCGGGTTACAAAAAGGAATTGCTAAAAAGTACTATGATCCGAAAAGAAATAGAACACCCCTTATTCTCAAGCTTAACGGTAAAACCAATTTAATCAAAGACCAGGATCCCTATTCTCCCCAGGTTTGTTCGGTTGCCGAAGCCGTAAGTCTTGGCGCAAAGGCCGTTGGTTATACAATTTATCTTGGGAGCGAATTTGAATCTTTGATGACGGCCGAGTTTGCCAAGATTGAAGAAGAGGCTCATGCGGGAGGGTTGCCAGTTATTGCGTGGATGTATCCCCGCGGCCGGAATGTCCCTGATGAGGGCGACCCGAAAATAATTGCCTATGCGGCCAGGGTCGGTCTGGAACTGGGGGCGGATATTGTTAAGGTTCGTTACAGCGGCGATGTCGAGTCGTTCAGTTGGGTAGTCAAGTCTGCCGGCAAAACTAAGGTAGTAGCGATGGGGGGCGTAAAGCAGGGCGAGGGAGATTTTCTCGCGATGACTAAGGAGGTAATGGAGGCGGGGGCTAGCGGAATGGCGGTAGGGAGAAATATTTGGCAAGCGGATGA
>VGLL01000108.1 GCA_016866735.1 Candidatus Shapirobacteria bacterium | reverse complement strand
ATAGATTTCCAAAGAGAAGATTGTGCCAAAGAGAAGGATTAAGTTCAAGGGGTTGGCCATTTCTAAAAGACGAAAGACCAAGAAAAGGGCTACTCCTAGAGTCAGAAGAAAGGCGCGGCGGGTGTTACCAAAAAGCAGGGCTAAGGTAAGGGTGAGGGCGCCAAAGAGCGTGAAGAAAAAGGGCAAAAGAGAAAGTCTTTCCTCCGGCGAGACGTTAAAAACGACAAGGCCAAACGCCACCCAAAAAAGGCAGGCAAAAATGAGGGCGGGCAAGAAATTACGGCGGTGTTTAAATCTCATTAACATTTATTTTAAGGCGTTTCGTAGTATAATAAAAGAGAAGTGAGTGAGCAAGTCTCCTTAGTTTTTGCCTTAATCTTTGTCGGGGTAGCCGTCATCTTCTTTCTCAACCGAAAGCTCTCTGATTTGGCCGAGAAGCAGAAACCCTCGGAAGAACTTCTGGAAATTATTAAGATGCTTCAGGCTGATTCTAAGGAAAACAGGAAAATTCTTCTGGATTCTCTGCAAACAAACACAAGGTCTCTTAATGAGCGACTGGACAATGCGGCTCGAGTGATTGGCCAGGTGCAAAAAAATATCGGCGAGATGAGTGAAATCGGCCGAGGGATGAAAGACCTGCAGGAGTTTTTGCGCTCACCAAAACTGCGCGGCAATATTGGCGAACAGGTATTAAAAGAACTTTTAGGCCAGATGCTGCCGAAGCAATCTTTTAATTTGCAGTATACCTTTAAGTCGGGGGCGATCGTGGACGCGGCCATTAAAACTGCCTCTGGGATCATTCCCGTTGACTCGAAATTTGCCATGGAGAACTTTCGTCGGATGAATGCGGCCCAAACTGAAGTCGAGAAGAAGGCGGCCGAGAAAGATTTTATTAAAGATGTCAAGAATCACATTGATAGCATTTCTGCCAAATACATTTTGACCGAGGAGGGTACGATAGATTACGCTCTTATGTATCTTCCCTCGGAAAGCGTGTATTACGAAGTCGTTAACAATGCCGAGCTTTTCGATTATGCCGGTAAAAAGCGGGTTTTGCCGGTCTCGCCGATGACTTTTTATGCCTATCTGCGGACGATCCTCATGAGTTTTGAAGGTCAAAAAATAGAGGCTCGCGCCAGACAGATTCTTTTGGCGATCCGGGCGATTCAAAAAGATTATACTAAAGTCGAAGATAATCTTTCGGTCTTAGGCAGGCATGTCCAAAACGCTTATAATCAGATGAGCAACGTTCTCTCCAGCTTTACCCTCCTTGGCCAAAAACTGACCTCTACCCAAAGTTTGGGAACAGAGGTAAAAGAGGAAGCGAAAGAATTAGAGGCCGGGGAAAGCGTTTCTTGACGAGAGTATCTGTATTTAGTAAAATACAGACACCATGATATCTCGATTTATAGAAAAGCGCGTATTTTACAGATTCAAGCCGAGGAAAGTGGTATGTCTGTTATGGGCAGGCAGGGAAACTATTTAGTCATTACTTAGAATTTCCTAAGTTAACTTTGACAACTTTAATTGAGATAGATTAAGATAAAAATAATGGAAGAAAATAATCTGCAGGCACAGCCGCCGATCGTAACCGAACCTAAACCAGTCAGGTCCTGGCTGAAAATTGTTTTGTTTGTGGCTTTGGGAGTGATTTTGGTCGGAGGATTGGTTTTTGCCGGAATTCAGATTGGAAAAATCTCAAATCTCAAAAGTCAAATCGCAAAACCACAACTTAAAACTCAAAACCAAGAAATTCCAACTCTCAATCCCATTAATAGCTGGAAGACTTTTAGAATTGATACGTTAAATATAGAATTTAAGCTTCCTCCCCAAATTTCAAACAAAAATTGGGAAGAAAAGCTACTTAATGGTGACAGGGGAAAGATGTTATGTTTTCAGGTAACAGAGGCAAATGATGATTTATTAAGCAGAATGGTTGCATGTGGTAGCCGCTTGTATGGGACTTTAACTATGGGTGGCCCGTCAGTTAATTACACCTATGGGAGAGAAGGAGGATTTATGGATTTACAAGGCTTTGAAAAAATTGGTGACAAGTATTATACACATGTTGTCAATAATCGGAAGTTTGAGATTCCGAGAGAACTTGTGAGTAATTTTGATAGTCCAAATGGTTTGGCAATAATTAAAATTCGAGGGGAACAAGACGATACTGGTGATTTTCCTGTGCAGGGAACTCCGGGAGAGGGATATTTAGGAGCGATTATCAATACTGGCAATCCAACTTACCCCGGGCTGTCTATTGTCCTTATCCTAGACAAGGATATTTCCGAAGAAACTTTTGACCAAATCCTCTCTACCTTTAAATTCCTTGATCAATCCGAGACAGCCGAAACCGCCGGGTGGAAAGTTTACACAAGCACAAAGCACAAAGTAACATTTAAATATCCCGCCTCGTGGTATATACTTTCGGAAGATCAGAAGATTATGGACGGGACTTTGGTGGTAGCTTTCAGTACTTCTGATCCTAAGTCGGGGGGAAACTTATCGGGAATCGAGATCGTAAGCTATTCTAACTCTGGGCGCATACCACTGATTGATTGGTGGAGAGAACAAATGGGCGAAGGAGAATACGCGAACGAGGTGGAATCTAAATATTTGTTTAA
>VGLL01000107.1 GCA_016866735.1 Candidatus Shapirobacteria bacterium | reverse complement strand
CTGTTAGTTTCCCTGCCCTAAAAGAGATTGTTAAAAGAGGCGAGGCGCTTTTGGTGGATGTGCCTTTTCCCGAAAAGGCAATTGACCTTCTGGATGAATCGCTTGTCTTTGTCAAAACGCAGTTAAAAAGCCAGCGGATTCTCCTGCCGGCGCACGTCCAGAAAGTGCTTGTGCAAAAAACCGGCGTCCCGATTGAAGCGCTTAGCATCGAAGAGAGAGAAAGACTGCTTAAGCTTGAGGATATATTGCACCAGCGCCTGGTGGATCAGGAGGAGGCGATTAGAGGGGTGGCAAGAGCGCTAAGAAGGGCCAGAATTGGCATTTCTGCCCGGGGAAAGCCCATTGGCACCTTCCTTTTCCTGGGTCCAACCGGAGTGGGGAAGACCGAGACCGCCAAGGCCCTGGCGGAGGCACTTTTTGGTTCGGAAAGCCGCATCATTCGTCTTGACATGGCCAGTTTTCAGGGAGAAGAGGGTAATTTACGACTGATCGGTTCCTTCCGCGAAAGCCAGCCGGGGGTGCTTACCTCAAGCGTGAGAAATAATCCCTACTCGGTTCTGCTTTTGGACGAGATTGAAAAGGCGAGTAATGCCGTTTTGAACTTGCTTTTGACGGTTATTGATGAAGGTTATCTGACCGACGCCCAAGGCCGACGGGTTTCTTTTGAAAATGTTATTTTAATCGCTACCTCCAATGCCGGGGCCGAGTTCATTCGCGAGAAAGTGAACGAGGGGGTCGCTGGCGATGCCTTAAACGAAGAGCTTTTGGAATATGTTTTGCGCGAGCGGATCTTTTCGCCCGAATTTATCAATCGGTTCGACGGAGTGATAGTTTATAAGCCACTGACCCACGAGCACCTCTTAAAGATCGCGGAAAATCTGCTCTTAGCCTTGAACCGGCGGCTGGCTGAAAAGGGCATCAGCCTAGCAATCGACCAAGAGCTTTGCCAAAAAATAGCGGAAATGGGCTTTCACCCCGTTTTTGGCGCGAGGCCCATGAAAAGAGTGATCTTGGAAAAAATCGAAGCCCCGATTGCCCAAAAGCTTTTGAGCGGGGAAGTGAAAAGGGGAGAAAAAGTCAGAATTAGCCTTTAAGAGCCAGTTTTTCCTTGACGAAATCGCCGCCCACATTAAAAAAGGCCTTTTTGCCTCCGACTAGAGCCAGGGACATAACCGTATCCCTCAACCAACGAAGCCTTCCTCTTTGGCTAAGGGATACCTTGGCGCCCCATTCGAACTCCTTACTTTCCTTTTACCTATTGACAAGCTGTTTCGGCAATGGTAGTATTTTTATACTAATTCAAAAACAGCTTATGAAAGCAAAAGAGTTGGCTCGGTTTACCCCCCTTCTTTTTTTTACTAAAGAATCATTGAGATCTTTGGAAAAAAACGAGGACTCTCTCAACTCCAATCTTAAATATTGGTTAAAGAAAGGAGTGATTCTCTCTCTTAAAAAAGGCTTTTATGTTCTCAAAGAAAGATGGGAAAAAGAACTTGCCCGGGACCTTTATCTTGAGTATTTAGCCAATAAATTGTACGAACCCTCTTATCTCTCTTCGGAATATGTGATGGGCAAATATTCCCTTTTAACGGAAGCGGTCTACACCTTAACGAGCGTCACCCCGAAAACCACCAGGAGTTTTAAAAATAGGTTAGGTTTTTTTAATTACTATTCCATTTCGTCCCGTCTTTTTGAGGGGTTTGAAATCAAAAAATTTTCTTCCGCCCCCATCTTAATCGCCAAGAAACCAAAGGCAGTCTTTGATTTTCTTTATTTACGTTTTTTAAAAAGCACCCCCGTTAACGAAAAGGAAATTGCGGAATTGCGAGTCAACTGGGAAAATATAAACGAGAAGGAATTCCGCGAAATTCAAGCCTATGCTCGCCTAACTCAAAGCAAAAGGGTTAAAGAAACCATCGGTTTAATAAAAAGGATGTATTATGCTTGAGGAAATACTGAAAACCATCATTGTCGAAAAAGAGCGGCAGGGGATCGTCAGACCGGTGATTTTGAATTTTCTGAAGGAATACCTGCAGTTTTTAGTCTTGAGTCTTATTTATAACCACTCTGCCTATAAAAAATTGGTTTTTAAGGGAGGTTCCTGTTTACGCATCTGTTTCGGCTTGCCGCGGCTGTCTGAAGATTTGGATTTTGATTTTACCAAAAAAGTTATGGGAGAATCCTGGCTGGGAGAATTAACTGAATATTTGGGTGAAGAAATTAAAGGTAAATATTTCCCCCCCCTGGAAACGAAAATGCAGGCGGACAGGCGCCTTTATTTGAAATTTCCTCTCCTGCGCTCCCTCAAAATGGCCAAACCACCGGAAAGCGAGAAGCTTTATGTAAAAATTGAGGCGGATGAGGGGGCGGCTACCGAGGCAAAATTTGCCCTTACGCCGATTTCGCAATTTGGGTTTAATTTTGTCGCTTACCACTACGATTTACCGGCGCTAATGGCCGGCAAAATTCATGCTCTTTTGCACTGCCTTTGGTTTAAGGGGAAAAAGCAAGAAATCAATATCAAGGGTCGGGATTTCTATGATCTTTTCTGGTTTTTTAAAAATGAGGTTAAACCCAACTGGAAAATGTTGAAAAAGATTACCCAGGTCCAAAACGAAAAGCAGCTAAAGGCGGTTTTAAAAGAGAGGATAAAGGAGGTTGTTACGCCACAAAAGTTGGCTTACGATTT
>VGLL01000106.1 GCA_016866735.1 Candidatus Shapirobacteria bacterium | reverse complement strand
TGTTTCCGGCCGTAACCGAGAGGCAGGAATCGCACTTGTTACAAGGCTCTCCTCGGGCGACGCCCTCGGAGTGAGCCTCACAATTGGCAATCTTGGCGATGATTCTGGCGGCGGAGGTTTTTCCCACTCCTCGCGGGCCGGCGAAAAGAAACGCCTGGGGCAGCGCTTTCCCGGAAACTGCCTTTGCCAGCTCTAGGCTGATCTCTTCTTCTCCTAGCTCGCTAAGCTTTTGTGGTCGGTATTTTAGATAAAAGGCCATTTTGTTTTGTTAAGTTGTTTAGTCCGTGTACGACCAACTCCTCTATAATCTCATCTACCCTCTTATTTTCTTCCATTGCTATCCTTCTGGCGGCAGGATAGGAAATAACCACATCTCCTAGGTAGAGAACGCCGTCGGGCCCTCTCTTCCCTTCCTGGGGAAAGGCCAGCACCTCACTTACTTCATCGAGTTCGCGAAACTGGCGATTCAAGTTCCGCAAGAGCCGATCGCCGCCAACCAGGATAGAAACTTCCACCTGATCCATCCCCAGGGCGGCTAAAAAATTCCCCGCTTTTTCCTTTATTTTTTTACGCCCTACTGGATATCTTGATCCACTTGCTATTAAAATGGAAATCATAATTTTTTGTCAATTACATCTTATCCTGAACAAACTATATCAGGAAATTTAACAAGTATTAGCGCGGGGAGCCTACCCAAATTTTTGAGGCTTCACTTTTGGGCGCCGAAGAGCTTTCCTCCGCCAGAAAGTTATTTCGCCCAAAGAATTGAAACGAAAAAATTTGTGGTAGGCGACCTCAGCGCTTTCATCAAAAAATTGTCCTAAAGTTAAAATATTTGCCTATGTTTTGGCAAAACTAGTTATCTTCTCTTCTTCTTCAGCGCTCTTTCCCTCTCATATCTTACTCGAGAGGGTTTCTGATAAAACTCTTTTTTGGCAATCTCTATTAGGATATCCTCATTAAGAACTTTTTTGCGAAATTGGGCAATTAGCTGATCATCGCTCTGCCCTGGCGCTTTTCTGACCACTGTAGGCATAGAAATGCACCTCCTTTCTTGGATAGATTTCTACTGATGATGATTATAGCACGGACGGGAAAGTGTAAAAAGGGGTTATTTTCTAAGAGCGGCAATAATCTCTTCCAAACTTAACTTCGTTGGTTTCATTTTGGGATTGACAGAAGATTGATTGAGCAAAAGCTTTTTATTGGCGTGTAAAAACCAGTCGCTTTCCGGATCCATCTCCCGAAGCTTATTATATACACCGGTCAAATCTGCCCCGGAATCATAACGGCAATAGATTTGCACGCCGCCCCCGTTTGGGTTTTTTTTAACGGCGACCGCGTAGCCTGCCGCCTGGGCCAGCCAGGTTATCGTCTTATTTTTTGTCTCCCAAGCTATCCCCTTTCCCCAGAGAGTAGCAAAAAGAATTCCCTTTCCAAATTCCTTTTCGGCTTCGACCTTCCTCTTCATCCGCGATAAGACTGCGTCTAGGGCTTTCATGCCAAATTCAATAATCTCCTCGCCCCCAAATTTCAGCCCTTTCGGTCCGAGAAAATCGAGGAAAACATGAAGGTAAAATTCGTGCCTATCCTGGCCGCCCTCCTCCCAGCCCGCATCAAGCGCATTATCTACCTCAGAAATAACCTTAACCATCCTGGCCAAGGCCTTCTCAAGAATTGGGTCGAAGTCTTGGGTATTTTGTTCTTTAATAAACTCGAAACAAAGCTCGGTAGCGGAAATGGGTTCACCTGTCTGGTGATGGTCAAGCTTGCCGCGGCCCACGTCAACCAAGAGAGTTTTCCCCTCGCCGGGAATAGAGGCAGGAATGGTAGAAAGGCTCGCAGGGATAAATTCAATTTTCGCCTTTTCCCATCCAGGCAAAAAGCGCTTAATGAGCCAGCAAGAAGCCACGGCGTCTAAATCGGGGTTAAGGTGGGTGACAATTTTTTTCACTCTTTTTTCTGCCAGGAAATGGCCTGAACGGGGCACGAGTCAATCGCCTCCTGGATCTTCTCCTCGGTGTCACCCGGCGGATTAACCACCTCGGATTTGCCCTCTCCGTTCAGCCTAAAAGTCTTCGGGGCAAGAAAAGTGCATGTCCCGCACCCGATGCAAATATCCTGATTAACCTGGGGAATTTTGTTCATACCTTTATCCAGATATAGAGTGTACGATAAAAAACCCGTTCTGTCAATCGCTAATTTTTCGAATAAGGCTGCTACTTGCAAAATGCTAAATAAATAGAGTATACTCAATAATTAGAAGGTCAAATCATGGTAACAGGAGAGCTAACATCAGGGTCAAGGCGAGACGAAACCTCACAGGCGTCTCAGCCCCGAGACGATGGAGAGTTTCGATTTCGTCCTGGGACAAACACACAACCGCCCCCACTACTAATAGGGGAAAAGCCATCACCAGCCATAACCATAAAATCAACAGTAACTCTCACTCCCGCCCCTCCTGACTCCAAATAAATCCGAACCCTACTTCGCTAACTATAAGAGACTGTTCGAGAAAAGGCGGGAGATATCATTGATGGTGATTAAGACGATCAAGATAACGAGCAGGATCATTCCCACATTTTGCGCCCATCTTTCTACTTTCGGAGCCAACCTCTTCCCGAAGACCGCTTCAATGCCGATAAACAAAAGTTTGCCACCGTCAAGCGGAGGCATAGGGAAAAGATTAATAACGAA
>VGLL01000105.1 GCA_016866735.1 Candidatus Shapirobacteria bacterium | reverse complement strand
GCTCAATAGTTATCTTAATCGCCATCTTGTATACATTCTATATCGCAAAAGTTCCGGTGGCAACTAGACCGTTCTCGACTTTGGATTACTTTTCTGAAAATTTCTTGACAGTGGTTACCCCTGAAGCGGGGAAAGTTTGCTTTTTGGGAAGGGGTTTGGTAGATTCCGCAGACGGTCATTATCAAAAATTAGGAGTGTCTACCACGATTTGGTTTCCGGTGGCGGTTTTTTCGATTTCTAGGTGAGAAAAATTGCCTTTCTCGCTGCGCCACTTATGGGAAAAACCCCAGCCGTTCCACTGCCAAACAGCCACATATTGACCACGGCACTCGGGTTTCTGCGCGTAATCTCCCTCTATCGCAACCAAATCGTTTTTGCCGTCGCCACTAACATCAGCAACTTGGAATTCGCAATTTGGCGCCCCTAAGTTCGAAGATCCCCAGACCAGTTTCATTTTTCCTTTGGCAAAATCATAAACAAAAAAGTGGTTTTCTACGCCCATATCATTTTCCTTAATCCAAAACGGCCGGGAACTGCCAAAATTCCCCGCCTTCCACAAGGACAAATTGATCTCTAAGGCCTCGTCGCTATCGGTGTCAGCCAGAGCAAAATCGTCCACCCACCAATCAGCAGGCGATTGCCAGATTATCTTTGCCTTTTCCATAACGCTTAATCGGCCATTTTCCAGGGCATAGGTTTCCTTATTCAGGTCATGGTCCAGATCCCCCTGCTCACTCTTCGTTACCAGACCGCTCCCCCTATCATTTCCCGCATAAACCGTCGCCCGCAAATTCTTCTCATAGTTTTCACCGTTCCAGACATAAATGTCCTTGTCGGCCAAAGGAAAATCCAGTCTGCGCAAGATTTTCTCCGCCTCACCCCGGCTGGCCAATCTTGGCTGGGCAAAATTCTCCATCACCACTGGCAAAAGAGAAATTTCGCGGATTTTGTCTTTGGTAAAATAAACCTTAATCATCAAGCCTTCTTCCGTTTCTTGTGACCACGACTGATCAAACACGAAATTGCCCAGGCTATAAAAGATGTATTTACCTTGGTACTGCTCCATTGTTTGTACCACATGGGGATGATGGCCAATGATTAAATCGGCGCCTGCGTCAATCGCGGCGCGGGCAAAATCAGTCTGTATATCATTCGGCTTACCGACATACTCTGTCCCGCCATGCAGGGAGACAATAACAAAATCAGCCTTTTGTCTTGCCCCCTGGACCGCCTCCACCATTTTCTCTTTCCGCATAAAGGCCGTTCCCGCCCTATCGCCGCCGGCCTCATAAGAGGCAGGAACCAGCCCGGCCTCGCTATAGGCGAAAAAGGCAAATTTTATTCCTTTCTTTTCCAGATAAAGTGGCCGGTAAGCTTC
This sequence comes from Candidatus Shapirobacteria bacterium, assembly GCA_016866735.1. Classification (GTDB taxonomy): domain Bacteria; phylum Patescibacteriota; class Microgenomatia; order VGLL01; family VGLL01; genus VGLL01. The sequence continues at coordinate 1,341 of VGLL01000105.1, read as the reverse complement.
CTTTTCGTTTTCCCCGGCGCCCATATAACTGATACCCGCACTTTCAAGATATAAAAAAGTGTCTTTCAGCCCTTTTTCGCCAAAATTTGGAGTGTGATTATTGGCCAGCGACACCAGCGAGAACCCGGCTTGTCTTAGCGCCTGTTCCGTCCCCGGATTTGAGCGGAAAACCATTTCCAGGTGCAAAATTTCCCGACCGTAAGTTATCGGCGTCTCTAAATTGCCAAAAGCAAGATCTGCCCCTTTCAGGTAATCTCGGATTGGCAGGAAAGGATAATTAATATCCTTTTGTTTTTTCACGATTCTTTCCACCCCGCGGGAATAAGAAATATCGCCCACCGCCGCCAGAGAAACCTCTTCTGGCTGTGCCGGCAGCTCCTTCTTTTGCCGCCAAAAGTGGGTAAATTCCTCTTTCCCCGTCGGCTGGCCTTTTGGCCTTTTACCCAGGAAAGAACGGCAGGAATAGCTACCGAATAGGACGATGATAGAAATAAGGGAGGCAAGAAGTAATGGCCGAAAAATCTTCCTTGGCATTCATTTCATTTTGCCACAAACGCGTTGGTCCACTCCGGCAATTGCGGCGCCTCTTCCGAATCGAGTATTTCCCGCCATTTCTGGTCGGTCAGCCGGTCGGCCATAGGCCAAGTGAATTCGTAATAAGAATAAACCCCGCCCTTGGCGATCCTTAATTTGCCGCTGACCGGGACAACCGCATAAATCTCAAAGATTCCCCCGGTGCCTTCCTCTAAAACCTGACCGTTGGGGTCGGTGGCGACATCAGCCACAATGGCAGCCGGATTTTCGTTTAGGTAATCTCTTTGGTTGGACGATTCTTTGAACGCGGGCTCGTCTTTATTGACTTCAAGCCAGAAATGTTCCAGCTGCCCGCCGTAGGAACGGATAAGCTCGTACTCTGCGTCCGTCAGGTTTTCGTTCTGCAATTCTTTCTCGGCTATCGTTTTCAGGGAAAGGGCCAGCTCTTTCATTTTGCCCAAATTGTCTTTTGCCGCTGGCGCCAAGAGGCCGCGGCCTTCCAGTCCCTCGCCTGTCATTTGCAGAAGTGAGGCGAGACGGCCGTAAACGCCGGGATTCGGTTCCACATAACCACGGTCGTCCTTCTCCTCCGGCGGCGCACCTCCCAATTCCGCATAAACCTGTTTGGCGTAAAGAATGGTGTCGTGTTTCAGCTCCGTCCAGCTTCCCAAAAAGGCGTTGAGGTCTTTTCTCGCCCAAGCGGAATTCCGCATAAATGCCGGGTAGCCGTTTGGTTTTTCACCAAGAAGCGGCCGAAGCTGATACAGCCAGCCCCAATACAAGTTTTGTGTCCAAACATGGGTGTTG
>VGLL01000104.1 GCA_016866735.1 Candidatus Shapirobacteria bacterium | reverse complement strand
CGTCGGTATCTTTGACCAGCCATCCAATGTCAATTTGAAAAATCCCTTCACCGTCTTTTCCGTCCGCGATCTGGAAGACGCCCTAAGGCCAACAGCCATGTTTATTATCCTTGACTATATCTGGACCAAGGTCAGGCGGGAAATGAAAAAGAGAATTTTGGTCGTTGATGAGGCGTGGTACCTGATGAAATATCCCGACTCGGCCAGCTTCCTGTATTCAATGGCCAAAAGGGCAAGAAAATATTACCTGGGCTTAACCACCATTACCCAAGATACCGAGGATTTTCTTTCTTCTGACTACGGCAAGGCGATTATCACTAACTCTTCGATCCAGATTTTAATGAAACAGCACCCGGCCGCCATCGAGAAAGTCGGCAGCGTTTTCTATCTTTCCGAGGGAGAAAAACACCTCCTTCTCTCGGCTGATATCGGTGAGGGGCTCTTCTTCGCCGGCCAGAACCACGTCGCCATTCAAGTCGTTGCCTCGCCGGAAGAACACCGCCTGATTACCTCCAAGCCCGAGGAGGTCCTCCGTATGCGGGAAGAAAAAGAAACAGCGCATACCTAAGGAAATAAAATTATGGCAGCCAGACCTAGAGCAAAAACCGCAGAAACTAAAGTAACGGGGCCAGCGTTTTACTTGGGTATTTGGCAAAGTTGTGTAGCCTTAGCAATGCTATGGCCGGAAGCCGCTCTCGTCTCTAGGGAAACCCAGGGAATGTTAAAGTTGGCCGGAGGGTTGGTCATGAGCTTTTTCCGGCAGCTCCCCCCGGTTATACAGACCCAGCTTTCCCCTTTTTATGGCAAGCGTCTTTTTTTCGCCAAACTGGCTGAGATTGCTTATCAATACGTCCTGCAGGAGAAAAAGCTAACTGCTCCCAGTCTTCCTTCCCCTGACGTCCTTAAGGAGGCCATGGCCAAGGTAAAAAGCGCTACCGAGGAAGCAATTAAAGAAGGTCGAAGGATACTTCCGCCACACGCTGAAATATTTGATGCTGCCAAAGGAAAGATCGCTAAGCCACTCCTGCAAAAATACCCTAGCTTGCCTCCCGAAATGGTAGAGTATCTTGCTTGGAATTTGAGTTTGTCTTTTCTTCCCCGGGCAGTCTTATCAAACAAAGCAATTGATGCCTTAACCCCTGTCATTGAGGCGGCCTTCCAACAGGCCGGCATTGCTATTCCCCCCGGAGAGCAAGCACAAAGTCTCGCTACAGAGCTTATAAAGGAACTTAACCCGGAAATTGAAGACTATAAAAAGGTTCCCGTGGGCGAGATGGTCATCGCAGGGCAAGCCCGAGTTCTGCCACCGGAAGCTGTTCCCCCGCCGCCAGCTGCAGAAGTAATTTCCCAGGCAATTCGCCGGGCAAATCCCGACTTAGTCCAACCAGAAAAAATTGAGCAGATAGAGTTTCTCGCCCGACAGGCCTTTCGGGAAATCCGCGGACGGCCACCCACAGAACTAACTTTTTATTTAAGACAAAAGGTTTTAGAGATCCTACCAGGGGTTACCCCGGCTCAGGCGAGAAAAATCGCCAGGGAGGCAATCGGGGCAGTCGCAGTCCAGGAATCCGCATCAGTTGTGCCAACTGAAATTAATGTTCTCACCGGCGGAAAAAGCTTTCCCGTTCCTCTCACGCTTACTAAACCCAAAGAGAAAGGCGTACTGACAGCCTACGATGAGGCCCGAAAAAGAGTTAAAAACTTAATCGAGAAAAATGCTGCCATAGGTAAGGTTCTTGCCTCTTCACCGGCTTTCGTTGACAACTTCGCCTTTTTGCTGCCCGAAGTTTCCAGGACAGAGGTAAAATCCTTGCCGCCAGATAAAGTTGTTCCCGATGCCCAAGACGCCTGCGCCCTAGCCGCCGCCTCGCTGGCGATTACTAACCCGGAACTGGAAATTTCTTTTGCGGCAATAAAGAAAATGATAAAAGACGTGGTGGTTACCCAGGAAGACGTCTCGGCAATAAAAGAGATGATGATAATTCCGGCCCAAGCTCGGGTTTCTCCTGCCGAGAGGCGCCCCATTCCGAAAGAAGTTCCACTCGGCCAGGTCCACGGGGGCCAACCGCCGAGTCTTTTTGGATTTATTTCCAGAATCGTTTCCGAAACAATGAGACAAAATCCTCTCCGGGCCTTCCGCCAGCCAGATGAGCTAGCTAGAAAAATAAAAGCCATTTTAACTACCAAGGGCCTCAACTCCCGAACCGCTCTTCCGATAAGAAGGTTCTTAGCGGAAGGAATAAGTCGTTTTCTCGGTTCTCAAGGCGTAAAACCGGCCGATATTAATGAAACCCTAGCCAGAGCTAACCTGGGCAAGGAGCACCCGCTCTTTAGATTTTATAAAGACGTTGAGCCGCTCCTTGGCGAATTCCAAAAAAGACTTTCTTGGTTCAAATCCCAGTTGGGAACGATACTGCCCCTCTTGCGTAAACCTGTCTTTCCGGCACCGGTGGGCATAAAAGGAGGTTTGTGGCAAAGCTTTTGGGAAGGGCTACAGGTCGGCTTTTGGCGCACTAACATTAGCCGCTTTGTCCGCGACGAAGCAGGAGAAATCTATATCTACAACCGTCCCTTAGGCTTTGTTTCTTCTCTTTCGCAGCCGGTTTTCCGGTCTCTTGCGTCCTGGTTCTCCAAAACTGCCCTGGGCAAATCAATCAATCTCGGCTGGCGGAATTTACGGCAGGCGGGCCTCAATTTTCTTTTACAGGTAGGCAAAAGCGGCCTGGGCCAGGCAGT
>VGLL01000103.1 GCA_016866735.1 Candidatus Shapirobacteria bacterium | reverse complement strand
AAATCTGGAAAGGGATAAAAGAGTGGCGATAGCGACAGCAGAAGAACTACCAAGGCCATAGCGGCAAGAAAAATCGCTTTTTGTTTTAATAATAAAACCATCACCCACCCCGTATTTTCTTTTAAAAACACTGATCGCCTCCTCGACGAAACGCACGTTTTTAACCTGGGGGGCTTCGATAGCGGCATGCCCGGGCTTTTTCTCTATCATTACCCGCACTCTTGCGGAAACAGCCGTAACGATACATGGCCGGTTATAAACGACGGCATGGTCTCCAAGGAGCATCAATTTTCCGGGGGCAGAGACTTCTGCTTGCTCTTTCATTTATTTATTATCTTAACCCCTTCCCCGCCCAGCTTAGCCTTAAAGGCAGACAACTTATATCTTTTGGCTAAGTTAAAAATTAATAATGGATTCTTATGGTAGGCTAAAATCATCCCGCACCCCTTTCCTGTTTTTCCTCCAGCGCCCGAGACTTTCGCCGCTCCGCCGAGCTTTTCGATTTCTCTTATTAATCTTTTACCAAATTCCGTCACTACTCCCAAACCCTCCAGTTTCCTCTCGCACCGCCGGATAGAACCGATAATGGCCGTCTCGTTTTCCGTCTTCATCGCCCTTAGAAAATCTTGCGTAATTTTCCCTATCTGGGCAATGGTGGTTTCCGCCCCGGCTTTGGTTTTAGAATTCAGCATTTGCCGCCTGACGTGCTCAACCATTTTAAGAGTCCTTTCGTGCGGCCGGCCAGTATTGATGAGAACAAACGGCGGCAGGCTTATGCTCTTTATCCTCTTAAAAAATGGCGCGCCCTCTTTTTTTCTTCTGAACCACAAGAGCCCGCCATAAGTAATAATCGTATTGTCTACTCCCGAAGGGTTGCCATGGTTAATTTTCTCTTGCTGGTAAGCGATTTCATTGATTAGCTTTCTATTTTGCCGGCTTAGAGAAAAGCTCTTCCTGGAAATAGCCAAAAGAGTGGCGGCATAAACAACCGCCAGGGCAGCTGATGATCCCATACCCACCCCATAAGGGATTTCTGATTTGGCCAAAATGGTAAAATTTCCGTCCCTCTTTTTCAAGATAATTTTTATCCGCTTATCAACCGCGGCGACAATCGCTGGCTTTCCGTAAACCACGGCGTGCTCGCCCATTAAGATTATCTTTCCCGGGCAAGATATCTCGATTTTGGCTGCTTTGCGAATCATAGAGCCCTCTGCCTTTTTCCTAATCCGCAAGTTTTCTCTGTGTTCACGCCGAACTTGAACAGGGGAGGCCATATCAAGTTAGTTGCTTGAAATAGATGTCACCGCTACGACGCCGCACGTCTGCGCCGCTATTTTCTAAATTCCTTTCGACTTGCTCGATTTGCGGCCCTGTCAGCTCGTTCACTTGAGCAATGGTTAGGCCCGGGTTTGCCCTCCCTGAAGGATCAAGACTCGAACCCTCCCTGCTCTTAGTAAAGCCACTTTTTGTTAATCGCCAGACTCTTACTGGTGAGATTTCCGGTGTCATCTTCTTTTTAAAATAAAATATTTTCCCAGGCAAAAAATAACATAGAGAAAGCAAAGGCCAAGTAGGGAGGAAGAAACTGCTAGGAGAAGAAAACAAAGATTGACAAGCGCCTCATTGGTCGGCCAGAGGAAGATAACGAAAATTAAGCCAAAAATAAAAGCCCCAAAAACCCCAAAAAAACCACCCACCGGCCAGCCAAAAACGAGAATTGTCTGCGACCAATCGGGTTTTTGCCGGATTGCGAAGATGGTTTTAAAAGGATGGACGAGAAGTCCATAGGTATTACGGAGAAAAAGATAAGTTTCTTTGAGAGTAGTCAGCACTAAAAGCCTTAGCAAAGGCCTTTCTCGCCCGGAAAAGACGCGACTCAACTGTTTTGAAACTTTCATTTAATTCCCTGGCAATTTCTTCAACTGTCAGCCCTCGGTAGTACTTTAGTCGCAAAATCTCCCGGTATCCTTCGCCAAGGCCCGCAAGCGTTCTTCTGACTTGCTGCTCGAATTCCTTGCGCAGAAGCAATTGCTCCGGCCCAAGGGCTTCGCCGGCCAACCCTTCCAGCCAGGGAAGACGGGAAAAAAGAAAGGCCTTGATCCGTTTTTTGCGGTAAAAGTCGGCGATCTCGTGCTTGGCAATACTGCAAAGCCAGGTATAAAAAGAGGAGCGCTTGGAAAAAGTCGGCAAGGACCCAAGGGCCGAAATCAAAGTTTCCTGGAGAATATCCTGGGCGTCTTCTTTTCCCTCGACAAACTGATTGATAAAATTCAACAGCCGAGGGGAAAACTTTTCTATCCACTTCTCGCTTTCGGGTCCGGCAATAGACATGGTGGAAGATATTATACTCCCTTTGTCTATCCAAAGTATTTAAGAGGCAATTTCCCGAAGGGCCTGATAACACTTCACCAGATATTCCTCTGCGTTTTTCCAGTGCCGGTTCTGCTCTTCCCTCTTTCCGTCCTTCTCCGCCAAATCGTGCTCAAAAGTAGCGATTGCCTTAAAGTGGGCAAGTCTCCGGCATTGTAATTCAGATTGTCGATAAATCTCGCCGTAAAGATCGCGGAAGGCTTTCTCAAGCGCTTCCTTGTCAGGACTATCCTCAAGTTCGTCGTGAATTCTCCACCAATTAGTTTCCAGCTCGGCAGCAACCTCCGGGGTAAAAACGTAACCGGTTTCCTCTTTAAGGAGCTTGTAGGCGTCGCCAAGGGTTTTCGCGACCTTTTCCCAATCTCTTTTATTGTGATACTCCGCTGCCGCCACCATTATTTTTGCTATTTTCAGGGCGTCTTCTGGCTTTAGATCGTAGAGCTCTCTAAGCCACCCTGTCAGGCAATCCAATAGTTTTTTATGGTCGTTTTCGTTA
>VGLL01000102.1 GCA_016866735.1 Candidatus Shapirobacteria bacterium | reverse complement strand
TATTAAAATCGTCGTTTTCCAGTGCTTCGAGATATTCCTGCCTAATCTTAGTTGCCTCCGCCACTTCCGTTAGACTAATTTGGCGAATGAGTCTCTGCTCTTTTAAAATCTGGCCGACAGTTTTCATCAGCTTATATTATAATTGATTTGTCTAATATGTTTTTCCGGGAGATCTCCGAAAAAGATAAAGAGGCCTATAACCAAGTTGTTTCCCACCCGGTCCAATCTTGGGAATGGGGCCGGTTTCGCCAAGAAACAGGGGTAGAAGTTCTTCGCCTGGGCCAATTCGACGGGGAAAAATTAGTTTCCGCCTTCCAAATTTTTTTCCACAGAGTTCCCCGCCTTAACTTTACCGTCGGTTACCTGCCCCGGGCGCCCCTACCTGATAAAAAAATTCTGTCAATTCTCACTGAAATCGGCAAAGAGAGAAACTGCGTCTTTATTAAATTCGAGCCGGATTGTCTGGTCGGCCAAAAAGACAAGAGAAAGGAATATTTTTTGCGCCAAACCAGGCCCGGGCGACCCGTTTTGCCGATAAACACGATCAATATTGATTTAACCCCGCCGGAAGAAGAAATCCTGCGGCAGATGCACGAAAAAACCAGATATAATATCAGGCTAAGCCAGAAACAGGGAGTCAGAGTCGAGGAAAAAAACGACGACTCGTCGCTTTCGGCTTTCTTGGATTTTTTGGAAGAAACCGAAAAAAGGCAGGGATTCTACACCCATCCGCGAGATTATTTTAAAAAACAGTGGGCGATAACCAGGCCTTCCGGCATGGCCCATCTCCTGCTCGCTTTTTTCGGAACATTTCCCCTGGCCGGCATCATGCTTTTTCATTTCCAAGACAAGCTTTACTACCCCTATGGCGGCTCTTCTCTCCTTCACCGCGCCATCATGCCTAATTATTCGCTCCACTGGGAGGCAATTAGGCTGGGAAAAAGGCTGGGATGCAAAACTTACGATCTCTGGGGCACCTATTGGCAAAAACCAGAACCAACCGATCCGTGGTATGGCGTCTATCGTTTTAAGATGGGCTTTGGCGGAAAGCCAGTTTCTTATCTTGGCGCTTTTGATCTTGTTCTAAATCTTCCCCTCTACCGCGCCTATAATCTCACCAACGAACTTCGCTGGCAATTTTTGAAAATCTCAAGGAAACTTCATCTTCAATGAGCACCGATCTAAGGCAATCGCCAGAATATGCCTGCCACCTCGAAGACCTGGGCTGGAAGGTAGAATTAATTGATAACTGCCATGTTTTTATTCGCCGATTTCCCCTTCTTGGCTCGATTCTTAAAATTCAGCGACCTAATAAAATTCCCTCACTCGACAAAGTCGAGACCCTAGCCAGAAAATATCACGCTTATAAAGTTTCTCTCGAGCCCCAAAGGCCATTTAGCCATTTAGCCATTAAGCGGTTAAAAAACAGGGGCTATCAACCTTCTCGCTCCTCTTACCTGCCGACCAAAACTGTTCAAATTGACCTCCGCTCTCCCCTTACCAAGATTCTAAAAAACTGCCAAAAAGATTGCCGTTACTGCCTTAAAAAGACATCCAAAAAGCCACTTCAATTGACTGAAGTAGCCGACCCAAAACTCTTCCAGAGAATCTGGAGAAAAAGCCTGCCATTTCATAAATGGCTTTTAGTTCCGTCTCTTAAGAATCTTATCAGCTTAAAGAAAAATTTCGGCAAACATTGTTATCTTCTGCTTAGTTTTTATAAAGAAATTCCTCTTGGGGGAACAATTATTTTAATTAGCGGTAAAACCGCCTACTACTTTTACGCTTTTACTAATCAAGGCGGCCGCAAGCTTCTGGCACAGTATTTCCTCGTCTGGGAGGCGATTAGGCTGGCAAAAAGGAAGGGTTGTTTTTTCTTCGATTTCGAAGGAATCTACGACGAACGATTTCCCCTTAAATCCTGGCAAGGATTTTCCCACTTTAAAAAAAGTTTTGGCGGCAAAGAAATCAGTTATCCGCCACCGCTAGCCAAAACCCGGCTTTTTCGCCTTTTTGGATAAGTTGAGAAAGAAGGGGGTTTGAGATAAAATAAACTTATGGCAGAAATCATTTACATCCTGACAAACGAAGCAATGCCCGGTTATGTAAAAATCGGGAAGACAACAACCTCAGTTGAGCAAAGGGTACTAGAATTATCAAGATCGCCTGCCATTCCGCTACCTTTTGAATGCTACTACGCCGCAAAAGTTAAGGATGCAAATAAAGTTGAGTTGGCTTTTCATGATGCCTTTGGAGACCATCGCGTTAATCCGAGGAGAGAATTTTTCAATATTGCTCCCGAAAGAGTGGTGGCAATTCTCAAGCTCTTGGCCCTTGAAGATGTTACGCCCTCGCGGAATGTTGGTGTTGAATCCAAAGAGGATGCGATTGCCATTGAAAGAGCAAGACAAAAAAGATCGGCCTTCAATTTTAAAATGGTTGGTATTCCGGCAGGTTCTGAACTTAAATTCATACGCGATGAAAATATTACTTGTGTTGTGGCTCCCGACCAAAAACATGTGATTTTTGATGGCAAGGAAATGTCTTCTTCAGAGGCAGCTGCACAAGCCCTTGGCAGCGAATGGTGGCCACAAGGCCCTGGATATTGGACTTACGAAGGCGAAACTCTGGATGAACGGCGAATAAGAATGGAAGAAGGCGACGAGCCGACTCCACAAGAAATTGAAACGACTGGCGATGCATGGACTCAAAATCAAATTGATCAAGAAAGAGGAAAATAATTTAATAGTAAAAAACTAATAATATGGCAACAATATATTTCAAAGGAAAAGAAATTGTCCGGAATTATCACCTCTCGGTGCCGTATCATGAGTTGAGGCCGGATGCGAAAAAGGGCTTATCCAGAAAGCCGAGTTTGAATGACAACCTGATTATTCACGGCGATAATTTGCTAGCAC
>VGLL01000101.1 GCA_016866735.1 Candidatus Shapirobacteria bacterium | reverse complement strand
CACCGGTTCAAATCCGGTACGCGCTACCAATAAACACGAAAAAATAACGGACAAGACGGGGGGGTACCCCCCCTTGTTTGTATTTGTTATATCTTGGCAATAACTCGCCAGTTAAATATTTGAGTTTGTCGTCAGCGGATGAAACCCTAATTAGTTACAAATTTCGTTGCGGGCCAGATTCTCAAGAATTCCTTAGCGCGCTTTTAAGCACTTCGTCGAGGTGGGCAACAAAGATAAACTTGATTTCTTTCTTAACCGTATTGGGAATATCTTCAAGGTCTTTGCGATTATCCTTGGGCAAAATAATATATTTCAGGCCCGCCCGGTGGGCGGCAATTACCTTTTCTTTTACACCACCAATCTCCAAAACCCTGCCTCGCAACGTCACCTCGCCCGTCATGCCGACAGCCCGCCTGACTGGCCTCTTTGTTAAGGCGGAAACAATAGCCGTCGCAATCGCCACTCCGGCCGAGGGCCCATCCTTCGGGATCGCTCCCTCGGGTACATGAATGTGAGTGTCAAGCTTTTTGGCAAACCCCTCTTTAAGACCAAGTTCTTTCCAGTGGGCTCGCACGTAGCTCATCGCTGCCTGACAGGATTCCTTCATGACATCACCGAGTTGACCAGTAAGCATTAATGTCCCCTTTCCCGGCATCAATGCCACTTCGATAAACAGGATATCGCCTCCGGCTTCCGTCCAAGCTAAGCCGGTCGCTAAACCAACTTCATCCTTTTTTTCCGCAATCGTCGCGCTAAAGCGCAGTGGCCCCAGAAATTTCCTGACATCAGACGTCGCTAAAGATTGAGGGTATTCCTTCTTTTCGGCTACTTTCCGGGCAACCTTGCGGCAAATATTGGCTAAATTACGCTCTAGGTCCCTCACTCCCGCCTCCCGGGTATAGCGCCGAATGATCTCGTAAATCGCCGGTTCGCTCAACTTTAGGTGGTTACCCGCTAAGCCGTGTGACCCAACCTGTTTTGGCCAAAGAAAATCTTTGGCGATATGAAACTTTTCCTCTTCCGTGTAGCCGGGAAACCTGATCACCTCCATGCGGTCCCGAAGGGCAGGCGGGATTGAGTCTAAAACATTGCCAGTCGTAATGAAAAAAACCCCGGAGAGATCAAAAGGCACCTCTAAATAATGGTCAGAGAATTCTTTGTTCTGTTCGGGATCGAGAGCTTCGAGAAGGGCCGCCGAAGGATCGCCGCGGAAATCCGCACCGATTTTATCAATCTCGTCAAGCATAAAGACCGGGTTTTTCGAATCCGCTGTTTTGACTGCCTGAATGATCCGGCCAGGAAGGGCGCCAACATAGGTCCGGCGGTGCCCCCTTATTTCCGCCTCGTCGCGAATTCCGCCCAAGGAAATACGGATGAATTTCCTGCCCAACGCCCTTGCTACTGATTTGCCAATGGAGGTCTTGCCTACTCCTGGCGGCCCGATGAAACAAAGTATCGTCGGCCCCCCTTCGCCCTCCGATTTGGAGGGCTTCGGCGGGACAAGCCCCCCCGTTTCCTCTTTTTGATCTTTGATTTTTGCTTTTTGATTTTTTCGAAGGTGCATCACCGCCAAATACTCAATAATTCTCTCTTTAATTTTTTCTAGCCCCCAGTGGTCTTCATCCAAAGTCTTTTCCGCTCTTTTTAAGCTCACATTATTAGCGGTCTTCTTTGACCAAGGCATCGCCGTCAGCCATTCAAGATAAGTGCGAATATAGCCTGCTTCCGGATTATAGACAGACATCTTTTTAAGGCGATCAAGTTCCTCTTTCGCCTTTTTTAGGGCCAAGGGGGGCATGTTCACGCTTTTAATCTTGTCGGCCATCTTCTTCGTCTCGCTATCTTCCTCTTCTTCCGAACCCAGTTCTTTAAGCTCCTTTTCGATCGTCTTTTTTCTTTCCCTTAAGAACGATTCCATTGCCCCCTTCTCGAACTTTGCCTGGGTCTTCTGGTGGATGGATTGTTCCAGTTCCAGGATCTTTATCTCCCGGTTCAAAAACCAAGTGACCCGCTCCAGTCTATCCCGCATGGACGGCATTTCCAAAAGCGCCTGTCTTTCCTCAGTCTTCAAATCCAAAGTTGAAGCCAGCTGGTCGGCAATTTCCCCCGGCCTGGCACTCTCGGCAAAAACGCGCAAAATCCCCATGTTTCTCTCCACTGATTTTCCTAAATTGAGGGCACGGCGGAACTGATCCAAAAGATAATTAACGAGGGCTTTTGCTTCGTCGTTTTCTTCCCCGGTCTCTTCGATCTGGGAAACTTTGGCCACTAAAAACGGCTGGGTCGAAACGACTTCCTCGAAGCGAACTCGCGCAATGCCCCTTACCCAGGCGTAAATTGAGCCATCTGTTTCCAGGATCGAATCGAGCGCGCAGAGCGTTCCTACGGAATAAAGGTCGTCCTTGCCCGGATCTTCGACGCTTGAATCTTTCTGGGTAAAAAGAACAACGTTCTTGTCGGCCAAGAAGCTGGCTTTTACCGCGGCGTTTGATTTTGGGCGGCCCAAAGTTAAAGGAACCTCAATGTGGGGGAAAATGACGCTCTCCCTAAGCGCCACGACCGGCAAGGTTTTCTCTACTTTAGACGGGCCAAGCAAAATAGGCATATTTATGGTGAGCTTATTAATGGTGAGCTAGTCGAACCAGCGAACCATTAGCAGTCTAACACAGAGAATGCTAACTTGTCAATCCCCAAAAGAGGCTTATAGCCTTGCCCGGCGAGTGATTTCGGTTTCAACCACGGTTCGCTCTCGGCCAAATCTTAAGGCCGACATTTCTCTGATCAGATCCGCCACTTTGGGATTGGATAGTGCCTTTTCGCGCGCCATATCTTTAGTCAAGTCCATGGAAAAGGGAGGCACCGGCTCGTTATGAACAATCGTTTTAACATAAGCATTAAAGGCATCGATATTAATAAGATCCGATTCCGAAAAAACCGGCTGGAATTCATGGACCAAGTACTGGGCATCGCTGACC
>VGLL01000100.1 GCA_016866735.1 Candidatus Shapirobacteria bacterium | reverse complement strand
AAAGGCGGGAAATATCGTTGATGGTGATTAAGACGATCAAGATAACGAGAAGAATCATTCCCACATTTTGCGCCCATCTTTCTACTTTCGGAGCCAACCTCTTCCCGCAGATCGCTTCAATGCCGATAAACAAAAGTTTGCCACCGTCAAGCGGAGGCATAGGGAAAAGATTGATAACGAAAAGATTGATGGAAAGAACACCCAGAAATTTGAGCATGGCCAGCCAGCCCTCTTTCACCACGATGCCGGTCACCTGATAAATTCCCACAAAACCCGCCACGTCACGAGGAACAACTCTTTTGGTAACCAGTTCAAAGACCATATTAAAAATTACTTCGATAGTGGTCTTCGCCCAAGAAAGGCTGTCCTTTATCCCCTCGCGCAGGGCCAAAAAGGGCATCTGCCAAATGGGATAAAATTTAAGATCAGTCTCGGTAATCGCCACCCCCAATGCCCCCTCGCCCTTGGGCGGATCAAGACGAGGAATTACCTTCACTGCTGTACTCGCCCCGCCTTTCCCTTCCAACTCGATTTCTACCGTTTGCCCGGCTTTTGCCTTGACCGATTCAATAAACTGTTTTACCCCCCCTACTTCGGCTCCGTCAACTTTTGTTATCCGGTCTTCCGTTTTGATTCCCGCCATCTCTGCCGGCGAGTTCTTGGCTATGCCGGACACTATCACCTGATTGGTTCTCACGGGAATGCCGATCCGCAGATAAATAACGGAAAAAGCAACCGTCGCCAAGGCCAAATTCATCAAAACGCCCGCGGCCACGATGGCCGAGCGCGCCCTTTTGGACTTATTCATAAAAGCATCTTTAGCCGTTTTTGACGGCGCTTCTTCCTCCCCAAATAACCTCACAAACCCGCCAATTGGCAAGGCATTGATAGAATAAGTCGTTTCACCGCGCTTTAGACTGGCGATGCGCGGAGGAAGCCCGAAACCAAACTCTTCCACTTTAACCCCCAAGCGCTTAGCCAGCAAAAAATGGCCAAGCTCGTGGCATAAAACAAGAACAGAAAGAGTAATTACGAAAGCAAGAAAGCTCATTTACGATTAAAAGCGGGTGATCTCCTCTTCTTTTACCTTACCTAACTCGTCGATTCTCCCTACAAATTCATCTGTCATTTCCTGTACTTTTTTCTCGGCGCCAAATTTAGAATCCTCGTCAATCTCTTTTGCCTCAAAGGCCTTTTTGAGATCGCTTAAGAATTCATGGCGGACTTGGCGAATCATCACCCGGCCGTTCTCGAGCTGACGATGCAGAAGGTGAACCATTTCTTCTCTTCTTTCCGTGGTCAAAGGCGGCAGAGAAATCCTGATTAGCTGGCCATCGGCCACCGGATTAAGATTTAAGCCGGCGCTGGCAATTCCCTTGGCAATTTCTTCGATAATCGTCGGATCCCAAGGAGTGATGACGAGTGTCTGGGTATCGGGAGCGCTAATATTGGCCAACTCCACTACTCTTAAGTTTTCTTTGCCTTGATAAACCGAACAGCGGATATTTTCGACAAGAGCCGGTGTGGCTCTACCCGTCCTGATTACCGCCAGTTCCCCGGCAAGCACCCCCAGGGCTTTTTCCATCTGCGCTTTTAACTGATCAAGATTCTCAGAAATCATAAACCTTTCGGTGAGCCAAACAAATTTTGTGAGGCTTCATTTTGCGAGCGCCAAAGAGTTATTTTAAAAATACATACTATCTCGCGAGAGAAACTGAAGCCGATAGCAAAATTTCGTTTGGCGAGGCAGGGTTTTTCACAGTTCCAGCCTCACAAACTCTTCTATCTTAATGTTTTCTCCCAGCTTGGCAATTTTTTCTTTAAGAAGATCGTCGACAATTCTCTCCGGCTCTCTAATATATTCCTGTCCCAAAAGCTCCTTCACGTTTTTAGGATCCATGGCCGCAATCTGCATGGCCAGCTCATGAGCCAGCTCTTTAAAATCGGCGGTTCTGGCCACAAAATCGGTCTCGCAGGCCACTTTTACAATGCTTGCGACCTTGCCGTTAGCATGAGTATAGGCTTCAACCAGGCCGCTGGCGGTTACCCTTTCCGCCTTTTTCTCCGCCACCGCCGCCCCCCAGGCCTGCAAAAATTTTAACGCTTCGCCAGGATCGCCACTCGACTCCTCCAGCGCTTCGCGGCATTTCATCAAGGAAACGCCAGTTTTCTCTCGTAATTCTTTAAGTTTTTTTAGTTCGACTTTCATCTTTGTTTTCCTCTTTACTTTTGAACTTTGAGCTTTGAACCTTGAACTTTTTCTTCCCCTCTTCAACCGCTTCCGCAAAAAGACCCACAATTAGCCCGATGGACTTTGGCGCGTCGTCATTGGCGGGAATAACGTAATCAACCAGGTCGGGGTTGCTATTGGTATCAACAATGCCGATGACTTTAACTCCTCGCTGGGCGGCTTCCCTGACGGCTACCTCTTCCGTCCGCACATCAACCACGAAAATGGCGGCGGGCAAATCTTCTAGCGACTGCAACCCCCCCAGTACTTTCTCTTGGCGGCTAATCCCCCGGTCAATCTGTAATCTTTCCTTTTTGGTGTATTCCTTAAATTCGCCAGCTTCTCTCTTGGCCTTTAGGTCCTTAAGTCTATCAAGATTCCCTTTAATCTTTTCCCAATTGGTGATAAGGCCGCCCAGCCAGCGATAAGTGACGTAGGGCATCCCCGCCTCTTCGGCGGCTTTTTGGACAATTTGCCTGGCCTCTCTTTTGGTGGCGATAAAGATAATCTGGTCGCCCTCGGCCGCCGTAGCCTTGGCGAAGGCGGCCGCTTCTTCTAACCCTGCCTTCGTCTTGGCCAGATCAATAATATGGACTTTGCCTTGGGCCTTATAAATATATTTGGCCATCTTGGGATGCCAGCGGCTGGTCCGGTGGCCGAAATGACAACCCGCTTCGAGTAATTCCTCTAAAGAAACTTTAATCATCTTTAGCCATTCTATCAGGGGAAACTTTGGTTTTCAAGGGGGGAA
>VGLL01000099.1 GCA_016866735.1 Candidatus Shapirobacteria bacterium | reverse complement strand
AAAGAGTGGCAAGTGGGGCAGCTTGTGGATCTTTTTGCCGGTTCGACTGTCGTAAATGCTGATCCCGAAAAGCCGGAAGAGCAGTTGCCGACTGGCCAGGAAATTGCAAAGGCGCAAGAGGAGCAGCGGGCGATGGAAAACGAAAAGTTTGCGGCCCTGGCAGAACGTTTGATCGAAGAGCTGAAGAAGTTCTTCCGGCCCGAGGTTTTGAATCGATTCGACGAGGTGATTGTTTTCCGGCCGTTGTCAGCGACGGATGTTCTCGCTATTGTTGACCTCCAGTTTAAGCAGTTGGCCAAGCTTTTAGAAGAGCAAAATATCGGCCTGGAGGTGACACCCTTGGCGAAACAGCAAGTGGCGATTTTGGGCTATGATCCGATCTATGGCGCGAGGCCCTTGCGCCGGGCCATTCAAAGGCATGTTGAGAATCCCATCTCCTCGATGATTATTAAGGAAGAAGTTAAGGCGGGGGAGATGATTTTGGTTGATTTTGATGGTAATGACTTTGTCTTTACCGTGCAAAAACCAATTGAGGCGGCGCAGGCAGTGGCGACCCAGAAGTATCTTTGTTTGGATTGCGGCAAGGAATTCGAAGTACCTATAGGTGAGGAAAAAGAGCCGGAGGTTTCCGGGCCGGAGGCGCCCGCAGAAAAGGAGCCAGTTTTTCCCTATGGGCTTTCTGTGGCCCAGGCGCCGGACGAGCCAACTGGCGAAGGGAAAGACACTATGTCGCCGCCAACCGCTAATTTTACGGATGACCAAGCTCAGCTTGGTAATAATCAAGCTCAGCTTGATGACCAAGCTCAGCTTGGTAATAATCAAGCTCAGCTTGACCCTGATGATCCGCTGCCAGATCCGGCAGTACAAAATGAATCAGCTGGGCAGCCAGACAGCTTGGCGCCTGTTCAGGACGATTCTGCGCCGGACGACGCAGGAGAAGACACCGGGGCCGGGAATCAACCAGCAGATAGCCAGCCCCCCGAAAATCAGGCAATTGATCAGTCGGCGAGCGAGAGGGGCGAAGGGCTAGCCGGGCTCAGCTCGGTGGTCTGTCCTTATTGCGGCAGTAAGAATGTTAAGCTGATTGAGGAAGAATCCGCCTCCGCCCCTCCGAATCAGAGGGCTACGGCGGACAAGGAGGAAGAAAAAGAAGAAAGACCGGCGGAAACGCCTCCGGAGACTGCGACCGGCGCGCCTGCCTTAAGCCTGGAAGATCTTTACGGGATGGCGGACAAAGGCCAGCCGGGTAGCGAACCGCAAGCAACCGAAGAGCCAACAGCCGAAGAACCAGCAGCCGAAATGCCTGCGCCAGTAACTTCACCTAAACCGGCCGCCCCGGCCGACGAAGAAGCTGACAACCAAGCCTCCGCAAATTCGTAGATTCCCCTTGCAACCAAACCTCAATTCCGCTAAGCTTTTCTTGATGAAGAGAAAGCTGTTTATATTTGTTTTTTTGGGTCTTTGCTTTTTAGTCTTTGGCCGGGGTTATGTTGTCGGCATTACCCCGACGCCGACCATCGGCATTGACCGGACAAAAGAGTGCGAATATGGCCCGGCCGAGCAAAAAGACTCCTGTCTTAACTGTATTAAGAGCAATAACGCCTGGACAGTTTTTGGCTGTTTGCCGGTGGATGCTTCTGGGTTCACCCGTTTTGCCCTTCGTTTCGCCATCGGTATCGGTGGCGGGCTCGCTTTTCTGACAATGCTGGCCGGCGCCTTTATGGTGATTACTTCCGCCGGCGATCCTGGCCGATTGGCGACGGGTAAAAAGATGATTACCTCGGCGGTTTTGGGCCTGCTTTTGATTATCTTCTCGCTCTTTATCCTGCGCCTGACCGGCCGGGAAATTCTCGGCTTGCCGGGGTTATAGGCGAAAATATCATAATTTTGGCGAATGATTTCCTTAAGACTTGCGACTAAAGCTAGCGATACTAAAGCCGAATCGTTTGTGTTAAAATAACCCCCACTGATGAGAGAAAAACCCTTACCCTTACCCGAAGGCACACTCGTCCCTAACCACATCGCGTTCATTCCTGACGGCAACAGACGCTGGGCGAGGGCGCGGGGCCTACCTGCCTTTGAGGGCCACCGCCGGGGCTTTGATCTTACCCCGGCGCTTGCCAAAGCCTGCCGCAGTTTCGGCGTTCATACCGTAACGGTTTGGGCTTTTTCAACAGAGAATTGGGATCGCTCTAAGGAGGAGATCGCCTTTTTAATGAAAAAGTATGGAGATTTCCTGGACCAGCACTTAAAAGAAGCGAAAAAAGATAAGGTGAGAATTTTCCACCTCGGGAGAAAAGATAGAATCCCCCCCTCTTTGGCAAAAAAGCTAATTCAGGCCGAGGAAGAAACAAAGAGTAATTCTAAATACGTTCTTAACGTGGCGCTTGACTATGGCGGAAGGGACGATATCTTAAGGGCAATACGAAAAATTTCGGAAAAGGGGAATATGCCCCAGGGGCTCGACGAGGAAACCTTCCCCCTTTATCTTGATACCAGCGCCCAACCATATCCCTATCCCGATTTATTGATTCGTACCTCTGCAGAGCAAAGATTTAGCGGCCTACTTGCCTGGCAGATGGCTTATACCGAGCTCTATTGGCTACCCGATCATTTTCCGGAAATCACCGCGGAAAAAATCAGAGAAGCGATTATTGATTTTAGCCGCAGGAGAAGGCGCTTCGGCGGCAACGATCTTGTGCCTCGGGTCAGATTCGATCCCGGAAAAGTTGCCGCCCTAGAAATTGGTTGTCTGAAAGCCCATAACGAAAACGACCATAAAAAACTATTGGATTACCTGACAGGGTGGCTTAGAGAGCTCTACGATCTAAAGCCAGAAGACGCTCTGAAAATAGCAAAAATAATGGTGGCGGCAGCGGAGTATCACAATAAAAGAGATTGGGAAAAGGTCGCGAAAACCCTTGGCGACGCCTACAAGCTCCTTAAAGAAGAAACCGGTTACGTTTTTACCCCGGAGGTTGCTGCCGAACTGGAAAC
>VGLL01000098.1 GCA_016866735.1 Candidatus Shapirobacteria bacterium | reverse complement strand
GCCTTCAGCAAATTAAGCACCTGCTTTTAGAAGAATAAAATACCATTTCGTCGCCTCAGACCGATACCGGATCGGCCAACTTGGCCCCAAACTCTCTACGCCAGCCAGCTTTTTTAGGAACCTCTCTCGGGATTCAACTCCAGCCCTTCCCTTTTTTTGGGCCAGCCCAAAGACTCTCTCCCCAATCTGTATCCACTGAATTTAAGGTAAAAGCAGGTTGTTGGATCTTGACAAGGCCTTATATATTGTGGTAAAAGATAAGTAGTCTCGAAAAAGAGGGAATTAAATGGGAGAACCGCCAAAGGACATACAAGCCGGAGTTGTCTCGAAAGACGAGCAATTTGCTCAAGCGGTGCATGCAATGAGTAAAGAGCCCGGCGGGGCCGTCGTAGGTTTTGCCTATAGCGTAGATGCTTTGGTTAAACCCAGTGAGTATGACCGGCTTTCTTCGCCCGAGCAGGGGCTAGCGAGAATGGCGGCGTTTGGAGTCAAGACTGCCAATATTACTTCTGAAGTAGCGTGGAGCCTCGAGAAAGAGAGAATAGCGTTTAGGCTTGCAGAAACTGCGGCGGGAAGACGAGAAAGATTAGCAATGGGACCATATTTACCGTCGGCTAGCGAGCTAGAAGAGGCAAAACAGGGAATAGATTATCTTGAACTAACCGATGAGCGGCAGCAGCAGGAATTCCGCGCGCGTATGGCAAATTCTTTTGTGGGGGCGGCAAAAGCGGTAAAACAATTGGTGGTTGGTCGTGCCGTTAGTCCCGAAAATGTCAATGCGGCTTTTGAAGTTTTCTATCGTAATGTAAATATGGATGAAGCGAAGTGGACACCAGACGAGACTGCAACATTTGGCTATCTGCAAGAATTAGCTGATAAAGTAAGGGCAAGCGCAACCCCAAATTTATCAAGTTGACAAACCGCATAAGTTATGATATAAGATAGAAATGTTCGCAATAAGTACTGAGGAAGCATAAAATGCCAAAACTGATAGAATCTGGAGAACATCAGAAAGAATACGAGTTGCCTAATCCAGAAGAAGTGGTCTTACCATTCACTTCCGGCGAAACGGGTCGCCAAAGGATCCCGCGAACCCCGTGTGCAAGAATCACTTACGAAGAAGCTGCAAGACGCTACAGAAAGGGCATGGAGACAGCTTTCCTCGCGTTCTCAGGCAAGACAAGAAGTGGGGCTATTGGCGAACCCATTGATGGCTCTGCGGAAAATCCTCGCGCAGGTACGAAAATTAAGTTTCGCCCGGTTGGCGACGGAATACATGTGTGGGCAGAAAGGCCAGTTAGGGGCAGCTACCGAAGAGAAGAAATTTCCTTGAGCATCACGCCTGACAGTATTTCTGTCAGTAGAAAAATCGTTGGGACAGGACCAACCGATATTTGTCGCGAGGAAAATTCTTTTCGAAAAGGTGAGTTACCTACCGCAAATTTTTACTCCCCAACAGGGGGAGGGTTAGTGCCAATAGATATAGACGGGCACGTAACATCCGCCGATAGTGTCCTGGCTATTGGTTGGATCTGCGGTACACTCGAGCGAATCGCCCGCAGTGCCGTTGCGGGCTGAGATTGGCAGAAAAGACCAGAGATTAAACCCGAACGGTGTGGGGGGAGCATTTGCGGGTCTTTAACTTACCAGATTTATTATCTTCCCCGTCACATAAACGACTCTTTTGATCTTAAGGCCCATGATTTTGGCAGAAAGCTTATCATCCTGCTGAATAATTTTTAGCAGATCCTGGGGCCCTAGATCCGTCTTTTCCTTAATTTCCACCGTCCCGCGCAACTTTCCGTTAATTTGCACTGGCACAACCACATTTTTCTCCCTTTCGCTAACTTTCGGCGCTTCCGGCCACGCACTTTGATGAATACTGCCCTTATTACCGAGCTTCACCCAAAGCTCTTCGGTAATAAAAGGGGCAAAGGGCGCTAAGAGCCGTAAAAAGATGCCCGCATCCTTCTGGGAAAGGCCCTTCTTCCCCCAATGATTCAGAAACTCCATCATCGCCGCAATGGCGGTATTGAATTTCAGGCTCTCAATATCCTCTCCTACCTTCTTAATTAGCCGTGCTAGTTGCTCTCTAAGGCCAGAATCGGTTGATTCGGTGAGCCTTTGCCGGAAAGCTCGCCAAACCTTGGCTAAAAAGCGATAAACTCCCAAGATTCCCTTAGTGCTCCAGGGCATCGTCTGTTCGTAGGGTCCTAAGAACATCAAATATACTCGTAATGTATCAGAACCAAACTTACTGATCACTTCGTCGGGGTTAACGACGTTGCCCCTGGACTTACTCATCTTGGCCCCATCCTCGGCTAAAATGATGCCGTGCTGGCGACGACGGGCATACGGCTCGGGAGTTGGCGTGGTACCTAAATCAAAGAGAAACTTGTGCCAGAAACGAGAGTAAAGCAGATGCAGGGTAGTATGCTCTGCTCCACCAACGTAAAGATCTACCGGCAGCCAGTATTTGAGCTTCTTAAAATCAGCTAAAGAACTCTTATTATCTGGATCGCAATATCTCAAAAAGTACCAAGATGAGCCAGCCCAGTTAGGCATGGTATCGGTTTCTCTCCGCGCGGCCCCACCACACTCAGGGCAAGCCACGCTCACCCAGTCTTTGACATTGGCTAAAGGCGACTCGCCGGTATCGGTGGGCTGGTACCTTTCCACCGGAGGCAATTCGACGGGCAATTGGTCTTCGGGCACAGGAAACCAGCCGGCCAGACTGGTATTGGGTATGTAGTATTTAGCATTTGGTATTTGGGGGCGAAATTTTTTGCCTTCTCCGGTGTCCCACCAACTAACGCCTTTTGCCGCGCAATTTGGACAGTAAATCATGGGGATCGGTTCGCCCCAGTAATGCTGGCGCGAAAAAATCCAATCGCGGAGGTGATACTGAACGGTTCTCTTGCCTATTTTCCGTTTCTCGAGATCTATTTCTAGCTTATCCTTTGCTTCCTTTGCGGTAAGGCCATTAAAGGGTCCAGAATTGCACAAAATTGCCTGTTTGGCATGCTCTTTTATCTCCGGGTAATCCCAAAAACCATCTTCGCCAAGCAATACCTTCTCCTTAATTCCCGGGGCCGGCTTAATCACGATC
>VGLL01000097.1 GCA_016866735.1 Candidatus Shapirobacteria bacterium | reverse complement strand
ACATAAACTTTTTGATCGTCTTTCTCAACAGATTTTACATATCCCACTAATTCGCTAAATCCATATTCCCACGCGGCGGGATAGGCTTT
Source organism: Candidatus Shapirobacteria bacterium (assembly GCA_016866735.1). Classification (GTDB taxonomy): domain Bacteria; phylum Patescibacteriota; class Microgenomatia; order VGLL01; family VGLL01; genus VGLL01. The sequence goes on along the minus strand of VGLL01000097.1, from coordinate 3,223 downwards.
AGGATAATGAATATAATATTGGTGGAGATAACGGGCCACGTTCCAGGACAGCAATATAGCAATGCAGCAATATAGCAATGTAGAAATTAGATAATGCTTCTTTTTAATCCACACTGGGACACTAACTAAGCCATAGGCAGAGATTATCGCCAAGGGAATAACCATATTCAAGGCTCTTAGGGCGTGCGGTGTCTGAAAGGTCATCGCTGCCGCAATCGGTGCTACCCCCAGCCAAAGAAAAATCACCTTCCAGCCATTTGGTTGATTCTTTAATAGAAAATAAATGCCTATGGGAACAAAAAGAATATCCAAAAGATACATTTGGCCAGTTTCTGGCACTCTGTTTCTCTCAATTACATCGCCGGAAAGAAATAAAAATTCGCCGTGGAAATGATCAAAGTAATTCTCTAAAAAGGAGAGAGAGTAGGCCATTAATTTATTGTGGAAAAGGCGAATTGTTGCCGCATTCCACGATTGATGTTCTCCCCGAAGTTCATTTATGCGCCAGATAGGCCCAGTTTCCGAAAGAAATCCAACACCAGAAAACCGAGAGATACCGGCAGGACCGAGGAAATCTCGCATTAAGGGAAATAATATAATGAGAGCTAAGCCGCCCGCCAACACCAACCATTTTATTTGTTTGATTAATTCATTTTTATAAAGCAGGAAGAGTCCCGATAGTAGCAGTGGAACAATTATTCTGGCGCTATGGTAGGTATAAAGAGAGAAAACCAAAAACAAAAAACCAAAAACAAAAAACTTAGGTGACCTAAGCCCCCTAAGAACCCCAAACACCCCCACTAAAATGAAAAAAGCGGCTGCATTAGTTTCCCATCCGCCTCGGGAAAAGTGCAGATGCCAAGGAGAAATAGCTAAGAGAAAAGAGCTGATCGCTGATAGTTCATAGCTAATAGCTGAGTTTTTAAAAAGTTCTCTCACTAATAGAAAAATCCCTAAGACCCCCAAAGTCCCCAAAATCGCCGATGGCAACCGGACTGCCCAAATATTAAGGCCTAAAACTTTCACAAATGGAAGAGTCAAATAGAAATAAAGACCGGGCTTGTAATCGCCAAAAGACTTAAAATGAACCGGCCAGGCATTTCCGTGTTCGTCTCTGCCTGTTTCTAATAATGAATAAGCATTGTAACCGATGGCTGCTTCGTCAGCATTTAAGCCGGCTGGGAATTGATCGAGTTTGTAGAGCCTCAAGAAAGCCGCCAAGACAATAATGAGTAATATTAAAAGCGCTTTAAAATTTGGAAATTTTGAAATTTGGAAATTTGTCATCATCGTGTTTCTATCACCCGATAGGCAAGCCGGCCATCAAGAAATTTTATCTCTTCCAGAATTTTCGCTCCGGGTGTCGTTAAGGCATCACTGGCCGGCAGGCCAAACTCGTCGTCAATAAAAAGGCAGTTTTTGCAATTTCGGTCAGTGGGCCAAAAAACATTTCTAAACTCTATATTATCAAGATTATCAACTGTCCCCACGTCTCCCCAGGGGTTTTCTTTAAGATACGCCTGTTTCTGGTAATTTTGTGGCGGATATTTAGTATAAAAGAGATAGAACATGTAGGGCTGCCCGTACTTCTGGGTCATCACCACTTTACTGTATTTTTTCTTCCCCTCGGCAATTATCTGCGCTACCCTTTCCATGCCATAATTCCAACCAGCCGAGTTCTTCTTCGGAAAGTGCAGGTAGTAAAGATCGAGATAAGAGGTGAAGCAAAAAAGATAGCCTAGCACTAAAGAAAATAGCCCCAAGGCAAGCCACAGTTTTCCCGCTTTTTTAAGCTGATTAGAAAACCACCAAATTCCTGTTGCCGCAAAAATAATAAGAGGAATAACCATCCAATAAGACCGAACGCCACTAATTTGGTCACGGGTAATGGCCGCCGGAATTGGCCCAGTCAAAAGCCACCAGATTAAAAGATTTTCTTTGCGTTCTTTCTTGGTTCCTAGGTAATAAAAAATTCCCAAAAGCAGGAGAGGAAGTTCGATATAATACATCATTCCCATATAAGGGACACTGTGCCTGGGAGAAGCCCAATCGCCTTCAAAAAAAATAAATTTTCCCGTAAGATGGTTGAAATATCTTTCGGCTATTCCCCGGCCGGTGTTTAAGGCCTCGGAGTGAAAAAGGAGGAAATATAGCCCTTTAGCGCCATTTTCTTGAGATAAAATCGCTTCCGTATCTTTTTCCGATCTTGGGTAAGAAAAAAGGCTCATTACCTTTGCGCGGTTGGCGCTCCCCCTAAAAGAAGTAAATAGCGGCAAGAGAAGAAGCGCCAAAAGGATTATGCCAATTTTCTTTTTGGACAACGACAGGCCGAGCAAGTCATGCCCCATTAATATCAGCGACCCTCCCAGAAAAACAATTAAAAATACTTTTGCGCCATGATAAACATAAAAGGAAAAAGCAAGAAAAAGAAAAGTGAGAATAAAAAATCGTAGTTTCTCCTTCTCGATAGCCCGCAAAAAGAATATTGTCCCCAGGATAATTGTTAAAAGAGCTAAATTAACTTCCCAGGCGCCGCGGGAAAATTGCAAATGCCAGGGTGAAATAGCCAAAAGCAAAGAGCTAAGATAGGCCAGGATGGTAGCCTCTTTCCTTGACGAAAAAACCGTTTTGACTAAGAAAAAAATCGCTATGACCGCCCCGACACCCGCCAAGGCCGAGGGCAATCTAATGGCCAAGGGATTTAGCCCAAAGATGGCTATCGCAGGGACAAGATAATAAACAAAAAGTCCTGGCTTATAGTCGCCGTAAGACTTAAAAGTTATTGGCAGCAGCTTGCCATATTCGTCTCTGCCGGTTTTCAAAATCGAATAGGCATTATAACCTAGGGCTGGCTCGTCCCAGGTTATGCCTACCGGGTACTCTCCCAGCTTATAAACCCGGAGAACGAACGCAAAAAAAACAATGATGATCAATGGCCAATATCTTTTTAGGGTCGCTTTCATCTTTCTAAAATTTCAAACGCCGGCTTACCATCCAAAAAATCTATCGTCTTGATTTTCTTCCATCCACCTGAATAATTTCCTGGCGATGTAATTAATAAAATTCTAGAATCCTGTTCTGTAATTTTTAAATTTTCATTTTTAATTTTTAATTTATCTATAACCTCCCAATCATTGACAAATTCAAACTTAGCAAAACTGTCCACCCAATACCAACCGGTACGAAAATACCTGGCCAAATTTTCGTCCTTCTTGTATTTATC
>VGLL01000096.1 GCA_016866735.1 Candidatus Shapirobacteria bacterium | reverse complement strand
GATAAAGAAACACTCCTCCCCAGAGAAGAACGGTTGCTCCAAGAATAATCCATAAAACTTTCCGGGCAGACATGTTAAGAATAGTGTAGGGGAACGAAAAACATCTGTCAAGACCAGCCTTACAAATATTTCTTGGCCAGCCTGATGGCCTCTTTTTCAAAGAATCTCCTTACTTCTTCCCAAGAGGTCTTTACCAGCATTTCGGGCATATCTGTTTTCTCGGCATCATCAAAATAGCTAAGGCTGACAATAAGGCTGTACACGTTGTTAGCTAAAGCTTGATATTTTCGATCGTAATATCCAAAAACTTTTTCCATAGTTATGCCATTCTTGATAATAAAAAAAAGATCGATAAAGTCCTTCTTTGTACCACGATCCATAATGGCGGCAGGCTTCATGGCCGCAAAATCGAGTGAAATTCGGTGGCCGAAATGAAGGGCGAGGGCCGATCCGCCCGCCAAATAAGTCTCTTTTGGCAAGCAACTGCTCTCTCCTAGTAGGGCCAGAGCATTCTGCGCATTTTTAGATAATGTGGTTGTAAACATAGGACTTTTTTTTTCGGCAGATTGAGGAAAATTGACCAAAATCTTCCCTTTTGAGGACTGAAGTCGCGCATTGTTTGAAAAGTCTCTTTGATTAATTCGGAGGAAAAATTTCTTCTTACCCATCTGACCGCCTCTTGGTCTCCCTTATCCAAGAGCCGCTGGATGACAAAATAAGGTTTTTCCCGCGGGTTGAGTTTTTTAGCGTTAATATCCCAGAAAAAAGGATAAAGAAATTTTGGCAAGGAAGTTGGCGCCATTTATCTTATTTTAGTAAATTTTGAGGGTGATTGCAAGCGAAATGCGGCCTACTCGCTTTTTTGGGGGAGACCGCAGGAGCCGTTGGCGAGGATACCGCCCCAATCGATGGCAGTGAAACCGGAACGAATTGGAGGATCGGGGAGATCGGGCAAATCGGGGAGATCGGTAATAGGGGCGGTGAGGCTCTCAAAATAAAAGCGGACACGGAGGAAAGTATCGGGCTGGACGGAGAATTCAATCGGTTCAACGCGGTCGAGCTCGGCTCGATCGATAAGGCCGATAAACCATTTTTCGCCACTGGAAAGCTTAACTAGCCAATAATCGAGAAAGTCTTGGCTTTCTTTTTCGTTTAGGCCAAGTTGGGGCAAAATTGAGCGGAAAAAGTTTTCTAAGTTTCCTTTTTCAACCACCCAGCCCTCGGTCGGAGTTTTTACTTTAGAAAGTTCGGCTTCGTAATACAAATAAGGGTATTTAGTGTTTAGTATTGAGTATTGAGTATTTAGGGGGACGATGGTGCCGTCGGGCGAGGCGAGGACACGCCAGCCGGTTAGGCCGTGATCGGGATCGGAAACGGTGATTTTTCCCTGAGGCTTAACCTTGACGGTTAGCTCCACCGGCTTTTCCGGGTAAAGATAAATGGCGGGTTTGCATGATGGCGTTCCCCACGTCCACTCGGAAACCGTGATAAACTTCAGGGCGGCTAGCTGCAAAGAGGGATTGCGGTTTCCCATGCCAATGGGCGGCTTAGTTTCCGTGGGGTTATACATAAAGGACTTGCCGGCGTCGGTTTGGCCCTGGGCGATGACCAGGTAGACAATACCGGCATGGAAAAAGATGTCGCCGCGATAGGCCTGCCCCTGGACGGTTTTGGTTAAAATTCCTACCTGTAGGGCGGCGGCCGGCTTATTATTTTCCTGAATCCTCATATAATACTTGTCCTTAAATTCAGGATAATAGGTGTCGAAGTTAGTTTCGAAACCAGTTTTGTCGAAACTTTGTTGGGCGTCTTGGTTAAACTGAGCGTCGGTCAAGGAAAAAGTTTGGGGTGGGAAAGTCTGCGTAGACGGTCCCTCGAGAACCGGTACCAGGCCGCCGGTTTCCTTACAGTTTCTAACGAATTCATATTTCGGGTCTGAAGCCAATTTGCCTTTTTCGGCGCTGTCGATATAAATGTCGAAATGATAGTAATCTCTGTCTTTTTCTAATAAGATGAAAATGAAGCTTGACACATCATCACCCAAGTGGTTGTTCTTTAGCCAGAAGACTTCTTTGCCACCGGTCGTCAGTCCCACTCTCAGCAGCTCCCCCGCACCACAGGGAATCGGTTGGCCCGGGTCAACGACTTTGCCGTGAATGATTTTTACTTTTTGCCTGACGCGAACGTAAGTCTTGCTGTCAATAATGGTGCTGCAGTCGTTAGCGCCAGCGGCAAAGGATCCGGGGTCGACGGTGACGGTAACTCCCTCCTCGAGCTGGTAGCAGACGGCAGTCTTGACCGGATTATAGGGGGGCGGAGTACCCGAGAAGCCGCCCATGAGGGTGCTCGCGCCTGAACCAAAAAGAAGGGCAAAAATGAATAGCAAAAAAGGCATAAGCTGATTTTAGTCTGGACTATTTTTTACCTTTTGTCAAGGGCAAAAGCGCGGTAAGCGAGGCAAAAACCGGCCCGGCCAGAGACGCTGGCGTTGTCAAAAACTGGGAAAAGCTGGTGCAGGTCTGGCAGCTGGCGGTCAGGCCGTAAATCAAAAGGTCAAAGATGAGAGCAAAAACAAGCAAGACGGAAAGTTTGAGCAATTTTAACATTATTTTTATGATATCATAGGTCTTAGTGATTCTGGTTAATTTTAAGACATACAAAGAAGGAACGGGGGAGAAGGCTTTGCAATTGGCAAGGATTTGCGCTGAGGTGGGGCGAGAATCAAGTGTCGAGATAATTCCCGTAGTTCAGGTAGTCGATCTTTGGCGGATTAAGCAGGAACTGCCGAAGTTGTCAGTTTTTATCCAGCATCTCGACTGGCAGCCCCAAGGGCAATTTAGCGGGTGGATTAATCTGGAAGCGGTAGAAGAGGCGGGGGCAGTGGGGGCCTTACTAAATCATTCGGAACACCCGATACCGCCGGGAATGGTTAGGCAGGTTTTGAGGAGATGCAAAGATACAAAGAGGCAAACCTGCCTGCCGGCAAGGCAGGGAGGCAAAGAAAAATCTCTGCATCTCTGCAGCTCTGAATCTCTGAATCTATCTTGTTTTACCGCTGTTGTTTGCGCGAAGACGCTGGGACAGATAGAAAGGCTGATAAAGCTTAAACCGGACCTCTTGGCCTATGAGCCGCCAGAGCTGATTGGCTCCCAACAAGCCTCGGTGGCTAAGGTTTTTCTGAAAACAATTAAAAAGGTGGCGGGATTAGGTAAACAAAAGGGAGTGCCGATAATTGTCGGCGCCGGCATCCACTCGGCCGAAGATGTTAAAATAAGCCTGAAAATGGGAGCAGCGGGAATCTTAGTTTCAAGTTATGTGGTTTTGGCGAAAGAGCAAAAGAAGGCGCTG
>VGLL01000095.1 GCA_016866735.1 Candidatus Shapirobacteria bacterium | reverse complement strand
TATCGTTGGCGCGGCGCGGCTATTTCTAATGTGATTCAATTTAAGGACCGTTTTCCCAAGGCGAAAATTGTTAGCTTAACTAAAAACTATCGCTCTACGCAAGAAATTTTGGATCGCGCCTATCAACTTATTCAAAATAATAACCCAGACCGCCTCGAAGTAAAGGAAAGTATCGATAAAAAATTAGTAGCCATGCGCGGTTTATCAGGCGAGAAAATTGAGTTTCTCCATGCCGATCGGGTGGAAAACGAGGCGGAAATGGTGACTAAGAAAATCTCAAATCTCATCCTCCGATTTGGAGGACAAATCTCAAATCTCAGATATTCTGACTTTGCCATATTAGTTCGGGCCAATAATCATGCCGAGGCTTTTGTGCGCGCCCTAGCACGCGCCGGAATCCCCTACCAGTTTCTTGGCCCCGGGATGCTTTTCCGCCAACCAGAAGTGAAAGATCTTATTGCCTATCTTAAGGTTTTGACTAATTTCGAGGATTCGGTGGCGATGTACCGTGTCTTGGCGATGGACTTCTTTGAGATCGCGGCGCGTGATTTAGCGGCCATCTCCAATTTTGCCAAAAAACAAAACTTATCAATTTTTGAAGCCTGCGAGAAGATTAAAGAGGTTTTCGTTTCGCAAAAGACAAGCGAAATTGTTATTAGGCTGGTGGAAATGGTTCACCGCCATTTGGGTTTGATTAAAAAGGAGACCGCCGGCCAGATCCTTTACTATTTTTTGGAAGATAGTGGAATTCTGAAAAAGTTAACCGAATATGGCTCCCCAATCGAAGAGCGTCGCGCCCAAAATATCTCCAAATTTTTTGACAAATTGAAAACTTATGAGGTAGAACACGAAGACGCCTCGGTTTTTGCCGTTTCCGACTGGATCGATCTGTCCTTTGAGCTGGGAGAATCGCCCTTGGCCGCTGACTTTGATTGGGGCGAAATTGAGGCCGTTAATATCTTAACCGTTCATTCAGCCAAGGGGCTGGAGTTTCCCATTGTCTTTTTGGTTAATCTGGTTAACCAACGTTTTCCCACTATTGAGCGTCGTGAACAGATTCCTATTCCGGCGGAGCTGATTAAAGAAATTTTGCCCACGGGCGATTATCATCTGGAAGAAGAGCGCCGCCTTTTTTACGTCGGCATGACGCGCGCCCGCGATCGTCTGTTCTTAACTGCGGCTGATTATTACGGCGAAGCCAAACGGGAAAGAAAAATTTCCCCTTTTGTAATCGAAGCGCTCGGCGATAAAGCAATTGAGCAATCAGCAATTAAGCAATTAGGGGATAGAGGCGAAGCTAGCCAATTGAGTATTCTCGATTGGCAAAAGGCAGAAGCTGCCCAGCCGCCAAGCCGCCCAGCCGATAAGCTGCCGATAAACTATCTTTCTTATTCCCAAATCGATATTTTTAATACCTGTCCGCGGCAATATCGCTATCGCTATTTACAGCGGATTCCCGTCCCACCCTCGGCCGCACAAAGTTTTGGCGACGCGATCCATAAGGCCCTCCTTTCTTTTTATAAAGTGGCGAAAGAGGGCAAAAATCCAACGAAAGAAGACCTCTTAAGGCTACTCGGTGAAAATTGGTCATCATTAGGTTACGCGTCAAAGACCCATGAAGAAAAGATGAAAAAACAAGGCCAGGAGATGCTTGCCGGCTTTTATGAAAAGGCTTATGACCCGAAGCGATTGCCGCGCGACCTAGAGCAAGTTTTTACAATTAAGGTCACACCTGAGTTTAAAGTCGGAGGTAAAATTGACCGGGTGGACGAACTTGAAGATGGCCGGATAGAGATTCTTGATTATAAAACCGGCCGGGTTTTGAAAGGGGAGAAGATTGAGCAGAGTCTACAGATGACAGTTTACGCCCTGGCCGCCCAGGACCAGGGAATTTACGGCAAAAAGGCGGAAGAGGTTGTTTTGTCTTTTTACTTCTTTGATACGCAGGAGAAAATTTCCACGCGGAGGACGAGCGAGCAGCTGAAGGAGGCGAAAAAGGCCTTGATTGAAAAGAAAGAGGAAATCGAAAAGTCGGATTTCTCTCCAAAACCAAGTAATATGTGTGAATTTTGCGATTTCAAATTACTCTGCGAAGCCTGGTCTTAAGGCCAAAGCCAGAAGTAGGATTTGTTCTAATGATTTAAATCATGATAACAGAGGAAAATTATTCAGGTAATGCCTTATCCTCTCTTTGTCTTCGTTTTCTTGGTCTGCCTTGAAGTATATCTCAATGAAATCTACACGCAACAATTTAACATGGAATGCATAGATTATCCTTAGGCCGCTTTTTGACCCGCGACCCTTCAATGCTTTGCAAGCAAATTTTTTTATTTTGCAGATTAATATTTCCTGTGTGCAAAACCCCGGAATCGGAAACACGCCTAAATTGTTGATTCTTCGGAGATGATATAACTCAATAGCCGCTTTTTTTACTAATTCTAAGTCCTCTTCCAGGGATAGAAATCTTTTTAGAAGCTTTTTGAGGTCTTTTCGAAATTCCTCCGTCTGCCCATAGCTAATCGTCGTTCCCGTTGTCATAGTTTCTTACCGAGGTCTTAGGAGTGCGGTAAAACACTGCTTCATAATCTAGCGGTTTATTATTTTGGGCTATCACCCACGGAACGTCTTCATGGGAGTAATCGGTTAATTCCTTGCCGTTTTTATCGCCAAGTCTGGCCAATACTTCATCAATATGTTGTAATTCACGCGCGTCCTTTAACTTAGTCAAATCGGGATTTCTAACAGGCAGATACTTCTGTTGTGGATAGTTAAAATATTTGCCTGTAACCCTGACAATTTCGCCCCGCTTAATCATCTCTTCCACAATATCTTTAAATTCTGCAGGAGTGGGTCCATAATGATTTTTGATGTACGTCGCACCTATCAACTGTTCTTCATATTTTTCGTAATAATCAAAGTCAATAAAATAAAGCAGCTTGTACAAAACTGTTTCGCCAACGTTCGGTTTCCCGCCGACTTTCGATAAGACATACAGAAGCACCTCTTTGAACTTTTCCAGGTTCTTTTGCGGAACGCTTACTCTAATATCTTCAGCTTGTTTGATCATAGATTTTTGTGTCTCCTTTTCTAGAGTAACAATGACCGAGGGTTCTCGTTCTTGCAGAAAATTTTCCAGGGAAATACCAAATATTTGTGCCAGTTTTTCCGCTTCTGAAATCGTTAGTTCCCTCAACCCCTGTTCTATTTGCACATAGGTGGGTCTAGAAATTCCTAGTTCAGAAGCCAAAAACTCCTGTGTAAGATGGCGTTTCTTGCGTTGCGCTTGAATAAATTTGGCAAGCATATCTACTTATCTATTTTAGGCAATGTATAATTTTTTGTCAAGTCCCTTGTAAAGAAATCTATACATTTTCCTCCG
>VGLL01000094.1 GCA_016866735.1 Candidatus Shapirobacteria bacterium | reverse complement strand
GATGCATTTTAAGGCGACTGGTATAAACGAGCAAGCTTTTGGTAAATTGGTTGGACTCGAGGACTTCTTAAAAGAAATGGGAATTGCGACTGTCCAGCCGCAACCGAAGTTAGTTATCTCGCCCGATAAGTTGCCAGTTGAACCGATGGTAGTGGTTTTGGAGAGAAAAGCGTAGTTTTTTACATTGTAAATTTTACATTGTAAATTTTTCTTATGCTTGAAGAAAAAGTTCCCCCTCACAGCGATCAAGCCGAGGAGTCAATTTTGGGTTCTTGCCTGATCGATAAAGACGCCATTATTGCCGTGGCCGAGTTTTTGTCTCCGGAGCACTTTTATAACGAGAATAATGGCGCGATCTTTAAAGCGATTCTTGCGCTCTACGAGGGGCGTTCACCGATTGATATTGTTACCATTTCGGAAAAACTGAAAAAGCAAAAGGACTTGTCGCGCGTGGGTGGCCGCGCCTATCTTTCGGAATTGGTTAATAAAGTGCCTACTTCGGCGCATGCTGAGGAATATGGGCGCTTAGTTAAAGAACTTTGGACAAAAAGACAATTAATTTCCGCCGCGGCCAAAATTAGCTCTTTAGCCTTTGATGAAGGTCGGGAAGCCCAAGAGGTATTGGATAAGGCGGAACAGGAAGTTTTTGCCCTTTCCCAGAAGTACTTGAAAGGCGCCTTTTTGCCGGTGCGCGACCTGCTCGCTGCTTCTTTTGACCGATTGGATGAGCTGCACAAAAAACCAGGCGGTTTACGAGGAGTGCCCTCTGGCTTCAAAGACCTGGATAATCTTTTGGCGGGGTTTCAGGAGAGCAACCTCGTCATTCTAGCCGCCAGGCCGGGTTTGGGGAAGACAGCCATGGTTTTGAACATGGCCCGCTACGCCGGCGTGGAGGAGAAGATACCACTGGGGATTTTTTCTCTGGAAATGAGCAAAGAGGAACTTTTGGAAAGGCTCTTAGTAAGGCAGGCGGAAATTGATGCCTGGCGATTGAAGACGGGGAGACTGGAGGAAGAAGAATTTACGCGGCTTTCCGAAGGGATGGGGATTCTTGCCGAGGCGCCGATTTTTATTGATGACACACCTGGAATTTCGGTTTTGGAGATGAGGACAAAGGCGCGGCGGTTGCAAGTGGAACAGGGGCTGAAATTTTTGATTATTGATTATTTGCAACTGATTCGGGGGAGGGGATTGGAAAATAGGGTTCAGGAAGTCTCGGAAATTACCCAAGGGTTAAAAAACATGGCCCGGGAACTTAAAATCCCGGTTTTAGCCGTTTCCCAGCTTTCGCGAGCGGTTGAAGTCAGGGGAGGGCAGAGGCCAAGATTAGCCGATCTTAGAGAATCGGGGTCGATTGAGCAGGAGGCCGACGTGGTCATGTTTTTGTATCTTGAAGATGAAGAAGTAAAAGAGAATGTGACTTGCGAAATCGGTAAACACCGCAACGGCCCCACCGGTATCTTCAAACTGCGTTTCGTCCCCAACCGCGTTTCTTTCTATGGGATGGAGATGAAGAGGGAGAAGTAGGGAAAGCCCCGGAAATTTCACGACGGAGATGTGTTAGTTAGCGGAATTGGTCGGAAATTATCAGGAGAATCAATTAAGGCCTTGATCTTTAAATTTCTAATTACTGCCTGGGGGCGCTCTACGTTTTCCTTGTCCATTCCGGATAGGACGCCCCAAACGGTAAGCTCACCGGCCTCATCAATAATTGCCACTGGTGATCCGCTTCCGCCCCTAGAGGATAGCGTAGTTACCCAAACAAATCTTAGTGAATCAACAGCAATCTGTTTGGTTACCTTACCAGCCTCGCCGGCCACAATAGTATTTTCTGTTACGAAGACCCCCGGGTAACCGACAGAAATGATGGGCTCGCTCTTCTTAAACTCTACATTATCACGCCACGGAAGCGGATCCGCTAGCAAAGCATGGTTTTTCTCAAACTCAACCTTAATCACGGCCAGATCATCCTCGGTTAAAGCTGCCGCCCACGCGCGAGCAAAAGGAAACGAACTCTCTTTATCTGGCTGCGCGATTTCCATAGTTGATACTGGGCTTCCAGCAAAGAAGGGTTTTAGGGGGTGTTCTGCGGTAATAAAATAATAGAATTCGTCGCCGTCGGAACTCTTCTCGGCCCGAGCCAACCAACATGTTACCCGCCTTCCGGGAACACCTTCGTAATAAATAGTTAGTGAGTAAGTTCCTCCTCGAACTTGGTCGAAATGTTCTTGGCGGAAGGGGCCCTCGGGCACAAAGGAATTATCTGCGCCCTTTATGGCGACGGCGGTGGCGGTTGCGCTCAATAGTTTTTCAGTTCTTTCGTACACTTCCTTGTCAGTCAAAGTAGGGCGGCGAGTGCTTGTGGGTGTAGGAGTCCTAGTTGGTGCTGGCGTTTCTGAGGGTGTGGGGGGAGAAGAAGGAGTCGGTGTGCTTGTTAACGTTGGAGTTCTTGTTGGTTCTCGCGTTTCTGTGGGCGGAGGAGATGGACTGGGCGTGGTTAGTTTTAGCCATGGGGGAGCTGGAGTGGTGATGGGTGGTGGCGGGGCGGCTTCGGGAGCGGCACACCCTCCGGCAAAAAGCAAATAGGTTATGGCCGCGGCTGCCGTTAATAGGCCAGCAATTCTTCCTGCTTTTTGTCTTCTCGCAGGCGTAAGGGCAGCGCGCGCTCGACTCACTACCTTATCGGCGGCGGCGAGAATGGTGCCAGCTGTTTCCAGTGTGCCGGCTTGCTCAATTACTGCTTGTGCCTCAACCATGGCTTCTTAGATTTTCCTGAAATTCTGTTTTAAAATCTTCTAAAAATGACCGTAGCCTTTTATCGTAGTCGGGAATTTCACCCTGGGCTTTTTTTAAGAGTGTCTCCGGGGTTAAATCTCCTCTTAATATTTTTTCAGGAAGAATTTCTACTGTTCTTATGACGAGATATTCGGAAATTTTCGCAATAAGTTTAGGCGTTAATGCCTCTTTATCTTTCCTGGTTAGATTTTCCAAGCCAAGAAATTTAATCGGGTCAAAATTAATAAGCTGGTGTTTTGCCATTTGTTTATTTGTCTGCCTTCTCGGCTCTGTCCCCGAGGTATAGTTCTACATATGCTTGTAATACCATCGGAATATTTTCTCCGGCACCTATCATCTTAATTTGTTCTATAACCATTCCCAGCGCTTCACGCAGACTTACCCCTTTTGTCGCCTGGAGCCGCCTAAGCCCCTCCACATAGAGTTCTCCTTTGGATTTTCTCTCCCATAAAAGTCGCTGTACGGTCGTTATTTCTCCTATCGGAAAACGTAACTCTGGAGCTAGCATTTTATCGATCCTCTTATAAAAATTCTCTTTGTCTTCGCTTGCCCTGATTCCCGCCAAGGGCGGGAGAAGGGTGCCGAAGGTGGGACTTG
>VGLL01000093.1 GCA_016866735.1 Candidatus Shapirobacteria bacterium | reverse complement strand
TATCTCTGGTTGGACCAGCGGCAAATACAGCGCTCTCGACGCCTCTAATTTCCTCTCTGCCTGGGCGGCGCAAAGGCCACAATAATAGATGTGAGAAAATATGAGGTGAGAAATTTTGAAGTTGAAGTGTGAAGCGGGAAGTGGGAAATAAGATTTAAGCTCCTTTTTCTTGTTTTGGATAATTGCGCCAATTGTCGCGAAGATTAGTTAACTTTTTCCCTAAGCGATCGTATCTCTCAATAAGCTCACTCGCTTTATCTTCTTCCTTAATGTACCCGAGCCGGTCGGCTAATTCTAGATGAAGTGCCAACATCCCACTTCTCACCTCAATATCAAGAACATCTCACTTCTCACGTCTCGCTTCGTGTTTTCCTCCTTCTCTTGAGATTCCCCCCTTCTCGTTATAAACTTAAGATATGGAAGAGCATCCGATTCCCCAACAGGTTTCGTCTTACGAGTTCCGCCTGGTCGGCGAGATGACTCTTAAGCAGTTCGGAAAACTGGCGGTTGGGGTCGGTTTGGCCCTTTTAACCTACACCCTCCCCCTGCCCTTTTTCGTAAAGTGGCCGCTCGTGGCCCTCTTTGCCCTTATCGGCTTTGCCCTTGCCTTTGTTCCCATTAAAGAAAGACCGCTGGAAAAGTGGTTTGCTTCTTTCCTGCGCGCCGTCTATTCGCCGACAGAATATACCTATCGCAAAGAAAATCAGGTTCCCGAATATCTTGAAGAGGCAGTCGCCCAAGTGGCACCGGTAGCCCCCGCCCACCCTAAAGAGGCGCCGTCAAGCCAAGTAGGCCGGCTGAAAGTGGAAGAATACCTTAAAACCCTGCCGGAAGAAACTACCAGCTGGGAAAACGCGGAAAACCGCTTTTTAGATAATATCAGCGGCCTTTTCGAACAGGGAAAACCAGCCGGGAAACCGGTCTCTCCTTTGCCCAAAACCCCGCCTGCGCCAAAACCTCCGCCTCTCCAGGCGCCAACGGTAACGCCTAAGTTCACCCAGGCGCCCCTTGCCCCGCAAGAACCCAATATCATCAGCGGCACGGTCTTGGACCAACAGGGTAAGCTGGTTGAAAGCGCAATTTTAGAAATTAAGGATGCCTCCGCTTATCCGGTGCGCGCCTTAAGGACAAATAAGCTTGGCCAATTCAGAATCGCCACGCCCCTCGCCAACGGGACATATCAGATAGAAACGGAAAAGGAAGGCTTAAAATTTGCTATAATCAAAATTGAAGTTAAGGGGGAAATTATTCCTCCAATTGAGATTGGCGCAAAATGAGTCCTGCTAACCCTGCCATTCGCGGCACAACTCAAGATGCCTTGCCGGTGGAAGATATCAAGGATGATTTGGTCATTCTTAGGGATGGCTCCTGTTGCATGGTGCTGACCACCACCGCCATCAACTTCAGCCTGCTCTCTTCTTCGGAACAGGACGCCACCATTTTTGCTTATGCCAGCCTCTTAAACTCGCTCGCCTTCACCGTTCAGCTCTTAATCCGTTCTCAAAGAAAGGACGTCTCGGGGTACCTTGATCTTTTAGCGGAGGCGGAAGACGGCCAGGCCAATCCATTATTAAAAGAACAGATCAAAAGGTACCGGCGCTATATTGAGGAAACGGTGAAGAAAAATAACGTTTTGGACAAAAAATTCTACTTGGTCATCCCCTTTTCCATTCTTGAGCTAGGGGCAAAACAGGCGCTCGGTTCCACCCTTTTGCCGCGGAAGACCCGGCTTCCCTATTCCAAAGATTACATTCTCGAGCGGGCCAAAATCGCCTTATATCCAAAACGGGATCACCTGGTGCGGCAGTTCAACCGGTTGGGGCTAGCCGCGAGGCAATTAACGACACAGGAACTAATTTCTCTCTTTTATGAAATCTATAACCCCCAGCTGTCGCAGAGCCAGAAAATCGCGGTCGGGGCAGAATACACAAGTCCGATGGTTTTACCAACAGTAAAAATCGGTTAATTTAAGCATATGAATTTGATAAAATTTTTTCCTTTTCCTTTCGGAAAAAAGGCGCCTGCCGGGAAAACCGCTCCGCCTGTTGCCGGCGCTAAGGCACCTGCCTCGCCCAAGACGCCCGCCGCCAGTATCCCCCCTAAAAAACAGGTAAAGACAGAGAGCCGTTCTTCTACTTTTGCCAAGGGCCTGGTTTCTGTCAAAGACATCATTGCCCCTGCTTCTATCGAGGTTGATTTTGACTATCTTAAGATTGGTAGCACCTACTTCCGCACTCTTTTTGTCGCTGGCTATCCCCGTTTTGTTTCCGCCAACTGGCTGTCGCCTCTGATTAATTTCGATTATTCCCTGGATATCTCCATGTTCATTTATCCCATCGAGGGCAAAGGCGTTCTCGATGACCTGCGCCGAAAAATAGCCGAAATGGAGGCGGAACTGGCCACTGATATTCAGCGGGGGAAAATTGTCGATCCCGCCGTTCAGGCCAAGCTCGAGGATGCCCAAGCCCTTCAGGAACAACTAGTTAAGGGGGCAGAACGTTTCTTCCAGTTTGGCCTTTATATCACCATCCCCGCGCCAACTCTGGAGGAGCTTAACCGTATTTCCAAGGAGGTCGAGTCAACCCTCGGTTCGCTTTTGATTATTTCCCGCTCGGCCACGCTGCAAATGGAAGATGGCCTTTCCAGCACCCTGCCAATTTGCACCGACAAGCTGATGATTACCCGCAATATGGACACCACCTCGCTGGCGACCACTTTTCCCTTTACCTCTTCGGAATTAACCGCCAATGAGGGCATTCTTTATGGCATTAATGAACACAACGGCAGTTTGGTCATCTTCGACCGCTTTACCATGGAAAACGCCAACTCGGTCGTCTTTGCCAAGGCCGGCGCCGGAAAATCGTACCTCGTTAAATTAGAGGCCTTAAGATCCCTTATGTTCGGCACGGAAATTATCGCCATCGATCCCGAGGCCGAATACCGGTCTTTGTGCCAGGCAGTAGGGGGCGAGTATATTACTTTCGGCTTTAATAGTCAGGCCAAAATCAACCCCTTTGACCTTTCGCTCGTCTACGAGGAGGGAGAAAATGAGCTCGGTCTAAAAATACTCTCTTTGCATTCGCTTTTCAAGATCATTATGGGCCAACTTTCTCCTTCTGAAGAGGCGGTTTTGGACCGCAGCTTAGTCCTGACTTATAAGATGAAGGGGATAACGCCCGATCCGGCCACCCAAAACCAGGAGCCGCCGCTTATGGAAGATCTTTACAAGGCGCTTGTCGGTATGGAGGAACCGGAGGCAAGGGGCCTGGCTGACCGGATCGAAAAATTCGTCAAGGGTTCTTTCGTCGGTATCTTTGACCAGCCATCCAACGTCAACTTGAAAAATCCCTTCACCGTCTTTTCCGTCCGCGATCTGGAAGACGCCCTAAGGCCAACAGCCATGTTTATTATCCTTGACTATATCTGGACCAAGGTCAGGCGGGAAATGAAAAAGAGAATCCTAGTCGTTGATGAGGCGTGGTACCTGATGAAATATCCCGACTCGGCCAGTTTCCTGTATTCAATGGCCAAAAGGGCAAGAAAATATTACCTGGGCTTAACCACCATTACCCAAGATACCGAGGATTTTCTTTCTTCTGACTACGGCAAGGCGATTATCACTAACTCTTC
>VGLL01000092.1 GCA_016866735.1 Candidatus Shapirobacteria bacterium | reverse complement strand
GCCGGGGGGGGGGCGTAGCGGTTGGCTGAGGTGGCTCTTCTTCGGCAGGCGGTTCCGGCGGGGGAATGAGGGGCACTCTGACATAGGGGAATTCCGGCCTGGCGCGATCCTTAATATCCGCAATCGCCTGGCCGATTTTCCCCGGAAGTAAAGCAATTTCCTCTTTCGCTTCGGGATTAACAACAAATGTTCCCGCAATCAAAAACTTATTGCCTGTCAAAATGGCCAAGCCCAGCGCTAAGACCAAGGAGACACTTATTTTAATAATCTTTGTCTTCCCCCACCGCATTCTTCTTACAGTTTAGCAGAAAAAGGCGGCAGTTTTGAAAGACCTCGATATCTTAAACTAGGCCGGTGAGGAATTTGGCGGCGCTGATAACCCTTACTCCGGAGTTAAAAAGGTCAACCTCCGGTGTTCTTACCACTTGGTAAAGATAAGGAATGGCCAGTTTTTTGCCGAAATACAAAAGGGACGGAGAAGGCCCGGTTTCTTCGAGTTTCACTTCCACCGCAAACCAAGGTTTGTCTTCTACCACGAGCAAAAAATCCACCTCTTTACCCTCCAGATCTCTTAGATAGAAAAGCTCGGCCTTCTCTCCCTCGACATTTTTTAGATAATGAGCCAGTTTTAAAAGATGCGCGGCAATGAGATTTTCTAATTTCGGGCCTTCCCCCGGAACCGTTGACCAGTCCCAGAGATAGAGCTTGCTCATTTTTTTAATGGTCCTGATCTTTTTTCTAGTGTAGGGGAAGACGCGGAAATGGAAATAAAAAAACTCTAGGGTTTGCAGGTAGTTGACAAGGGTCTTATGGGCAACTTCCAAATCCTCTCTTAGATTGTTGACCGAAAGAGGAGAGGCGACTTTATCAGGGAGAATTTCTACCAAGATTTGCAAATTGGCTAAATCGGCGATCATTCTTAGGTCTCTAATCTCTTCTTTTATCAAGCGATCCAGCCGGGCGCTTTGCCAGCGTCGCCAATACCGTGCCTCTTGTTTTAAATATGGTTCAGGGAAAGGCCCAAACTTTAGCAGTCTTTGCAGTGTTAATTCTGCTTTTTGCGGTAAAAGGAAGTTGAGAGCCTTAAAAGGAGATGGCTTTGGTTTTAGGAAGAGGAGCTCGGCTAAACTAAAGGGGTGGAGAAGATAGTGGTAATATCTTCCCGTTAAAGAATCACCGCCGCGCTGATAAATGTCTAATTTGGCACTGCCGGTTACCAGAATTTTAAACTGCGTCTTTTGCTTGTCGTAAATCCCCTTAAGATAATTTTTCCAGTTTTTCCATTTATGGAGCTCGTCAAAAATTAAAAGCTTTGCTTCACCGGGAAATTGGAAATTAATGATTTTCTTTCTGTCGGGCTGGTAATCCCAGTTTAAGTAGGCAAAGGGAGAAAAATATCTTTTCCCCAAATATTGAGCAAGCGTAGTCTTTCCCACTTGGCGCGGCCCGGAGAGAAAAACCATTTTTTCTCCCAGGTCGGCAACGATTTTTTCCGTTAAGTATCTTCCTTTCACTCCGAAATTTTATACCACATTCAAAAAAAATTGTCAACTTTTTCGCCCGGGGTCTAATTTTTCGGAACTGTCATTAATTAAATTATGACTGGAACAGAAGTCGCTCGTATCAGCGTTAATCTGGGCCTGCCGGTTATTTATGACCCACCCACGATTAAGTTATAGAGCCGGAGGTGGGACTCGAACCCACGGCTTGCTGTTTACGAAACAGCTACTCTACCGCTGAGTTACTCCGGCAAGCCTTTAATGTATTTTAAGCGAAAATAAGCTTCTTTGCAACCCTCCGTAGCTTCAGCAAAGGAGGGTTGACAAGCGGTGGGGCATTTGCTTTACTTTAATTAATGCCCGGGCAACTCTTTAATTTAAAAAGGTATTTTAACAAGAATCAGCCTGCCTCGCCCTCCGATTCGGAGGGCGGGCCTGCCTCCCCCCAGGATGCCAGCTCGTCCGATGTCCAGCAAACCACGGTAGTCACTAAAACCACCTCTCAATCCGGCGGCAGCACAGAGCCCTACTCCGGGATCGGCTATCCTCCCGGCGGCGGCGAGCCGTATTCTGGTATTGGAAATCCTGCGGCAAGTTCTGGCCAAACGCAAACGACGACAACGAAAACAGCCATTAAGGAAGAAGTGCCTCCCTCCCAGCCCGCTCCACCGCCAGTATCCACTACTCCGGCGATGGCGAGAAAGGCCGGCATGGATGTTTTAACGCGCTTGACCCAACGATCGAACGCCGCGCTTTTGAATAGCGTCACCAAAGCCAAGGAACTGAAGGTTCAATATATCGATACGGAACACGCCCTGTGGGGATTGTTACACGACTCCGGGATTTACCAATTGATCTCGGAGCTGAAAGCGACTCCAAGTGAGATTCAAGGATACTTGGAAAAGAGCTTTAAAAAGGGTAATTTTGGTTTACCGCCCCAATTTTCTCCGCGGGTCAAGCGAGTTTTGGAACTGTCACTTTCCGCTGCTCGGTCTTTGGGCTTTGAATTTATTTCTCCGGAGCATTTGCTTTTGGCGCTAGCGCAGGAAGGCGAAGGGATGGGCGCCCAAACTTTGGCCAAGTTTGGCATCACGGTGGCCGCCCTAAACCAAAAAGTCACCGGCAAAAAAGAAGAATTAGCAGAGGGCGAGAAAAAAAACACCTCAACGCTTGAACAGTATTGCGAGGATCTGACCCAGAAAGCGCGCGAAGGAAAACTTGATCCCGTGGTTGGCCGGGCGGCGGAAATCGAAAGGATAATTCATATTCTTTCGCGCCGGACGAAGAATAACCCCTGCTTGATTGGCGACGCGGGAGTGGGCAAGACAGCCATAGTTGAGGGCCTAGCGCAACGAATTGCCACCGGCGATGTTCCCGAAACTCTTACCAATAAGAGGATTCTTTCTTTGGACCTGATGAGCCTGATCGCCGGGGCCAGCCACCGGGGCGAGTTTGAGGAAAGAATCAAAAATCTCTTGAAGGAAGTTCGGGCGGGTTCAGGAACAATTATTCTTTTCATTGACGAAATTCAAAACATGGTGGGCGCCGGGGCGGGCAGCGAGGGAACGATGGATGTTTCCAATATCATGAAGCCAAGCCTGGCACGGGGCGAACTGCAGGCGATTGGAACGACGACGGTGGCGGAGTACCGTAAGTATATCGAGAAGGATCCGGCCCTGGAGAGACGATTCCAGCCGGTGCAGGTTCTTGAGCCGGCCCCGGAGCAGGCGACGGAAATGCTGCGCGCCCTCCGCGATCGCTACGAAGCCTATCACAAGGTTTCTATCTCTGATGAGGCGATCGGGGCGGCCGTCCGCCTTTCCCAGAAATACATTGGCGACCGCTTTTTGCCGGACAAGGCCGTTGACCTGATTGATGAGGCGGCTTCGGCAGTGCGCCTGCCGGCGATTTCTCTGCCGGAGGAAATAAAAACTATTCAGGATAAAATTAAGCGCCTGGAAGAGGAGGAAAAAGAAGCGGAAAAATTGAAAGACCAGGTCAGGCTGACTTCTTTGGAGAAGGAGACAAAAGACAACCAGGATCTTTTGGAAGAAAAGAAAAAAGAATTTGCCATCAGGAAATCAACAACTACCAACGTCGTTGGCCCCGAGATTATTGCCGAAATTGTCTCCCGCTGGAGCGGGATTCCCATTTCGCGGCTGACGGAATCCGAGTCGGAAAAGATGCTCAAGCTTGAGGATAATATCCACCAAAGATATATTGATCAGGACGAGGCGGTG
>VGLL01000091.1 GCA_016866735.1 Candidatus Shapirobacteria bacterium | reverse complement strand
CGGTATAGGCGGTCGGAATAACAACCGGCGGCATTAATCCCTCAATTTCCATGACGGGTAAGCCGCTCGAGGTTTGATAAATAATTTCTTTTGGCAAATCCCTTTCGGTTGCCCAAAGAAAAAGCAGTTTCTCAAAATCACAAAGCTCAAAAAAACGGCCGCCCACCTTAACCGCCCCGACTTCTCTTGGCTTCTTTAGGCTATGAAAGACGGTGCTCGTGGAAAGTCCGAACTTGGCCGCAAGCGCTTTTTGGGAAAAAACGGTTTGCTTCTCCTCTAGGGCAGAAGTTAAAACTTCCCGCCAAATCAATTCGATTTTTCTCATAATATTTATCCCTCATTTCTATGATAATCGAAAAGAAAAAGAATGTCAAGCTCCGAAATAAAAAGTCAGCTTTTCGCCTCGAAAGGAGTCTTCTCCTAGATTCTTCGCCGCTCGCCTCCGCCTAGGGAATGGAAAATTCAGAGCGTAAATCCTGCTATTGAGAACTAGATGAGGGTACCCAGGTAGCAAAGCTGAATCTTTCTGGAGAGATAATACTTACTTCGCAAGTCTCGATATTCATCACTCTCAATTCTGCTCCCCCTTCCGAAACTAAATACTTGCCATCGGTAGACCAAACTTTCAATCCTGACGAATAATCTGGCCCTCCTCCCCAATTATAAAAGCTATAGCGGAAGTCAACTTTACTACAATCATTTAATAATTCCCCGTTAACTGAAGAATGGATATTTAGGCCTTGCCCTGTATATGACGAATGTGTAATCAATTTTTCCAGATCTGGCGAGAACATCATGCTGCTCAAGTCGGCAGAGGAAGAAATTGGTAAGTTACTTATTTTACTTTCTTGAGGAAAATAAATATACACAGGCGGTGCTGACCCCAACTGGTATCCCTCCTCACCAACCTCGTCGTAGACAAAGTTATTTTGCTTATTAAAGCCGACTATAAAGCCACTCGGCAAATTTTCCCCAAAAAATTCACTTTTGTACCCTCGGGACAATATCTTCGTCTTATTGTTCTTTTTGTCCAAGATGGCAAGATCTCCGTTTTCAAAATAAATCGCCACGTAATTGCCGTCATTTGAATAGATTGGGGGGTTTGGTAAGGGAGGGCCTTCATGAACCCATCTGGTGGCTTCTAAATTTTTTAACATAGCAGATTTATTTTGACCATTTATATCGGCCTCTATCAATTGTCCATCTTGAATGTAGGCGATCCTGTTTTCCTGGAAAGGCGTAAAGATAATCGGAGACACCGCCTTAGTTTTGTCTTCGGCAGTTACCGCAAGAACAATCGCCCCGTTGGCCACGTTTATTATCCTAGAAGAATCTCCATCGTTCAGCCAAACGGTAAGATACCGGCCATCCCTCGACCAAAAGGGATAGCGCACAGTCTGGTCTGCAAGAGGAACCAACTCGCGACTTAATCCATTGTTTAGGTTAAAGATCTTTAGGCCAGTCACCGGGTAAGAAAATGGGCCAGAGTTGCCGAACGAGTCTTTTGAAGAATAAGTATAGGAGATCTTTTGCCCGTCAGGCGAAACAGCAATATCGTGGATTATGCCATCAATATTAATGAGAGATTTCCTCGTCTTTCCATCGGTCATGATAATCTCGCCTTCATTAGCGTAAATTATATTATTTGCGAGTTTATTTACTAAGGGAAGAGGAATCTCTCCTTCTATCGGCTGTAAGCGAGAAGCAAGAGTAGGACTGGCTGCTGGTGGCTTTTGGCTAACTGCGGATGATAAATTAGTTTTTTCTCCCTTTTTGGCAGAAAATAATAGTATAGCATAGGTTCCACTCAAAAGGGTCACCGCGACCAGAATGAGAAAGATAACTGCTACTGTTCTCCTTGGGTCGATTGCTGTGTTTTGTCGCTCAGGCTCAGGCTGACGCTGACTCTGCGATTCCTCACCCATATATCCCTCCCGAAAACGTTATTTCCTGTTTTAATTATAACAAACTCTATACGCCCTTCAATCCCTAGCTTACCTAGGGCTCACAAAAAATTCCTTCCTGCTCAGAAAATGGAAAACAGAAACTATCAAGACTAAATCCTAATGGCTTAGCCCATGCGTTAGCCTCGAAAGGAGTCTCCTTTTGATTCTCTTTGTTTTTCTTCTCGCTGTCTTCCGTTCTATGAATAGCTATTTCCAATTGGGCCTTGACAGGGGCCAGGAAGTGTTAAAAACTTATTACGATGTAAAACACACGCAAGAAGAGGATAGATTCGGAAAAAATTCGTCTTATTTCAGCGCGGGATCAAAGTCGAAAGGAGAGAAAGACATATGAACAAAGCTAAAAGGCGGGAACCAATTCCCAAATTTAAAAATGAGGATGAAGAGCAAGAGTTCTGGGCAACTCACGATCTAACCGACTATCTGGATTATTTCCAACCGGTAGAACTTGATTTATCAGAGCTAAAGCCTTCGACTAAATCGGTCACCATTCGCCTGCCCGAATCTTTGCTGGCTACTTTAAAAAACCTCGCTCATCAAAGGGATGTCCCCTATCAATCCTTAATGAAAATCTTCCTGGCCGAAAGAATTGAAAAGGAACTCGCCCACTGACACTACTATTCGCTTAAACCCTTAGGGTTTAACTCATACATTAGCCCCGAAAGGAGCCTCCTTTTGAGACGCGGAGATCCCGTGGGAATTCCTGCTCCCATCGACAAGTACACATAGTTTCGCTAATATACAAGTGCTATGGAGAAAAAGGCAATTCCCGCAATTATTTGGCAAGAAAAGCGCTGGTTTGTCGCCAAGGCGCTAAATCTTGAAGTAACCAGTTAAGGACGAACTCCTAAAGAGGCATTAAAAAATCTCCGGGAGGCAGTAGATTTATTGCTTGAAGACGAAGAGGTCAAGCTTCCTGCTCTCTACTTCCGCCAACGACCCCAATTGGCTCAAGTTTATGTCTAAACTCTATCAGGCTTCAATGACCACCGCCGAATTCCAATCATTTGTAAGGTAACCATTTTCTTTGAACCAGAAATCATCTTAAACCTCCAAGGCCTGGCCTTAACCGAGGCTATACCACTTTGCAAAATTGGTAATACCCACCGAAGCTTTCAGGTAAGAATTCGGGGCCAGATTTGTGGTCAGGATTACTCTCAAACCAAAGCTCCGTTGGGTATACCCCCAAATTTGAAAGCGAAGGGGTAAAAAATTTTCAGGTCTGGTACCGAGCCACTTTACAAAGGTCCTTTTCCGTTCCCGGAGCGGAAATTCCAAAACCCCGGCACGTGTCGTACTCAAATAAGGTTTATTTTCCGGCTCTACCCGCTAGACGATCCGCGGGCAGTCTGTCCTTTACTCTCATTTCCGCGTAAACTTGGCCAGGCAGTTTTGGTTCCGTGCCTCTGGCGATAGTTATTAGAGCTTTTATTACATGGAGGGAGTGCCCCCTTAATATATTGCTCCACCTATCAGGGTCATACCCCAAATTCGTTAGTTGCTCTCTGGCCTCCTCCGGGCTTAAAAGCTCCTTCGCTTCTTTAACCTTTTCAGCCACCTTTGCTTCTGTAACCTTTTCAGCCATATCAATTCAAACAATTTACCCAAACCTATAAACAATATATCAGAAGAAGTTAGAAATTGCAATTAGTCACCCCTTGACATCTCCTCTCTTTTTGATATACTAAGAGGTAGATTTAGATATTATGACTGCGGCGAGAAAAAACCTTAGCCTTGACAATCTGCCCGATCTTTTAACTATTCGCGAGGTCGCCGAAATCCTCCGCGTCTCTCCCCTCACCATCAAGCGC
>VGLL01000090.1 GCA_016866735.1 Candidatus Shapirobacteria bacterium | reverse complement strand
TCTCGCTCCCAGCATGCTCGCCAGGGCCGTTACAAGAGTGAGGGTGAGAATTTCTTCCTCCGGATATTCCTTTCTTAGGCCCCGCCAGAATACAAAAGAGGCAAAAACAAATCCCAGTCCTAGAAAAACACCAGAAAAAGAAATCATCGTTAGCGGCAATTATAGCACACCTATTTATTCGTCCGCGCTAGATACTCACCCGTCCGCGTATCAACCTCGATCAAGTCGCCTTCTTCAATAAAGAGCGGTACCTTAATCTTGAAACCGTTATCTAAAACAGCTTGCTTCCAAATATTTGTTGCCGAATCGCCCTTGACGCCTGGCCCGGTTTCTTTAATCTTAAACTCCATCTTAATGGGCAGCTCCACAGAAAGCGGCTCGCCCTCATAAAAAGAAACTTTTACGATTATCCCCTCTTTTAAATAGGCAGCTGCCTCGCCTATTTTTTCCCCGCTTAATTCAAACTGCTCATAGGTTTTGGGGTCCATAAAAAAGAAGTTTTGCTTGCCCGCCGAAGCCTCGGCGGAGGCGGGAGCTTTATAAAGATATTGAGCTTCTTTAGAAGTAATTGGCGCTTCTTCTACTCTCGCGCCGCTAATAAAAGAGATTTCCTTAATGCCTCCAGATTTTAAGTTTTTTGCTTTGATTTTAATCGTCGCCGTTCCCCTTCCCAGCTTTTGGTGCTCGTACAAAACTACTTGGTAAAGACCTCCTTCCATTTGGAAGGTCTTCCCCGCTCGTAAATCAGTAACGTTGATCATCGGCTCTTATAGTTTAACACTTACTTTAGGCGCAAGGCAACAAATTTTGAAATAGCCATGGTTTTGTGATATATAATGTAGAGACATGTCTAATGGCGAGGGTCTTGCAGAAAGGCTTCGTTATGCAATACAGCTTAGACCGAAGGAAAGCGCAGCCTGCCATCACCTAATTGAGGAAACAAGGGAAAAATACCCTTCATTGGCCAGCTTAGTCCGCGCCTCATTTCATCCCTGGCTTTTGCAATTAGGCCCTTCCGAACCGCTTCTGCCAGATCATTTACAAAGCACCCTCGTAATAAGCCCAGAGCTCGATGGGCTTCCTTCAACCTTATATCATGTCTCTACCGATTGGGTGCTTCACTGCACTGCGCCTGACAAGCCCGAAATATTATTACCTTCGGGAGTGCTTGAAGGAAGGAATTTCAGTCTTCGCTCGCTCGCCACCGCACACATTTACGATTTCTTCCGCCTATCTTTTGTCGCACAGGCTGTTTGGGGCGGCGCTGAAATAGATCTCAACGATTTCGAGCGAGCATCGGCTAATGTCTACACTCCTGATCGTGCCTATCACCTACTTGCCCTATTTGACCAGTTCAAGAGGATCACCTGCCAAGAAGCGCGTGCAAATACGGGAACCACGGCACCAACGGATGAGCTAAAAATGACCCTAACGGAAATCGGCATAAGACCCGACTCGCCCTGGGGCAAAATTATTCTCGCTCCTGGTTCTAGGGGGGCAGGTCTTAGGCAAGAATGGTTTCCCACAAGATTCTATTTTGAATTACACCTTGATAAAATGCGAGGGCGTTATAAGAGATTAGGCGACGACGATCGGCATCGTTTAGCTGAAGCAAAACCTCTTGTCTTCGCTTACCAGCGGCCAGAACCTCCGCTAGCATTTATTTATCCGCTCTTATTTCTAAGGCAATATGGTAAACTAACTGGAGGCGCTGACAGAGATCCTAGGCGATTACTTCCTGCCCCAAAAGGAGTTACTAAGGAACAACTAATAGCAATTTTATGTCGGGAGGCTGATGTAAAGGAAATAGCCGAGCTCGCTCGCGAAAAGGGAGTTGGGGTAGAAATTGTCGCTATGGAACAATACAGGAAAGATCACCCGAAAAATTTTATCGACTTTTGCGAAGTGCGCTACCAGGGCGAGGCTGAACAACCCCCGTTTACACACAAAACCATACAAGAATGGATGAAAGCAGGTCTCTGTGTTCCGTTGGTAGAAGGTCGTAAGGATATGCCCGCTGGAGTTTATACGCTTCGCGAGTTTTTCGCATTCAAGGAAGAATTACGAAGAAACCCTTTTTCCTTTCTTGGGTATTAGAATTCCGTGCCGCTGGTGAAATGCCAGTTACCAATCCGCAAGGCTGGCAGCCGGTTTGCCCCAAATTCCATCTCTAAACTGGTAAGTGTAGTTAATTTTTTACCAATTTCCACCACATTTTGCAAGGCCTCGGGAATACTCTGATTGAAACGAAGGTTCTTGACGCCGCCGACGACCTGTCCATTTTCAATCAAGAAAGTACCATCCCGTGTCATCCCGGTAATGGTTAAATAACGAGGGTTAAGTGTGCGCACATACCAAAGCCGGCTAACCAAAATCCCCTTTTTAACTCCCTTAATCATCTCCTCTAGGCTTTTTTCTCCCGGTTCAAGGCGAAGGTGAAGAGGTATTGGCCCCTCGGTATTGGGCGCCGGCAAGCCATGACCGGTATTCTCCTCCCCGTATTTTCCGGCGTGGTACGAATCGTAAACAAGATTTCTAAGCACCCCTTCTTTGATAATTTCCAGCCGTCTTTTGGGAACGCCCTCAAAATCAAAAGGCATAGGTATGCCCTCGGGGTCCAAAGGGTCGTCAACAATCGTCACTTTTTCCGAAAAGACTGTTTCTCCTAAACGACCGGAAAAATGGCTCGCCTCTTCGTGGTAGATTCTCGCATTTGGACCAAGCCAGGCAAAAAAGGCCAGCATCTCCGAAACTGCTTGTGGTTCCAAAATTACTTCCATCTCCGCCGGTTTCAACGCCCGCGGTTCTTTCCCCCGCATTACCTTTTCAATTGCCTGATCTGCTACTTCTTCCGCTTTTATTTCGCTCGCCTTTCTGCCTAATTGACTGGCAAACCCACTTGAATCCTCGCCTTGAAGAATAGTGGATAAATCAGAAAGGGAACCGGCGTGATAACCCCAAAGCCCCCAGGAGTTGGCGACAGCGATTTCGGAGATGACGCTGTCAAAAGCACCGGAGGCAATAATCTTTTTGGCTTTCGCTTTTTTAATAATGGTGGCAACCGCTTTTGCCCTCTCCTCGGGAGAAATTTGGTGAACTAACTTCTCTACTCTCGGTATTTTCTGCGGCTTTGGTAACGATTTAAAACAGGGGTCTTCCTTTTGCAATCTAGCAAGTTCTTCTGCGCGCCTCACCACGTCCGCAAGCGCCATGCTTTGGAAACTATTTCCCGATGCCACGCCAACCCTTTTGCCTTTCGCCACCCGAACGGATACACCCAGGTCCTCGGAGGCAACATTTTGATGAATCTGCGAGTTAGCAAACCTGGTCAGGCCATGATTGGTAACAAAGAGCAAAACCTCGGTCTCATCCGCGCCCGATAAACTTAATACTTTTTTAGCGATTTCTTTTAATTTCTTTTCTCCAAGCATACCTTTTTAATTATAATAAATCTCTTTGTTTCTCAAAAAAAGGCGCGAGAGCACGCCAAAATTGATAAGGCGCGCAAGCCCAGCAAATTTTGTGAGGCTTCATTTTGCGAGCGCCAAAAAGCTTTTTTAATAACGGTGGCCATTTCGCGAGAGAAACTGAAGCCGACAGCAAAATTTCGCTGGGCGCCAAGCGCCATCTTTAATATCCCACCCTTACCTTTCTAAACCGCGCCGGCGAAGCCCCATGACCTGTATGAATCACCTGGGGCGGCTGCCCCTTGCCGCAATTAGGCGTTCCCCAAACTACCCACTCTTCTTTGCCGCAAATCGCATCACAACTTTGCCAAAACACTGGCGTCATTCCCTGATATGTAGGATTTTTAAACATTTGTCCTAACTTCCCGTCTTTAATTTCCCAGGCAATTTCGGTCCCAAACT
>VGLL01000089.1 GCA_016866735.1 Candidatus Shapirobacteria bacterium | reverse complement strand
AGTAGGGAGAGAAAAAATAGAAAGGGCCATCGAGAGAGTTGGAGGAGTGGTAATAAAAGTTAGCCCAAATGCGGAAGGAGTCAGAATTGAGTCTTAAGATGAAGGCAACGGCGATTGCGCCGGCAAGTATTGCCCTTATTAAGTATTGGGGTAAGAGAGATGATCGGTTAAGGTTGCCGCTAAATCCCTCGGTCTCAATGAATTTGAGCGCCTGTCTTACCACGACCACGGTTGAATTTGCAACAGGGCATCGCCACGACCAAGTCGAGATGATAGGAGAAGAGATCTCGGAAAAAGAGATAGCAAGGGTAAAAGATCATCTTAACTGGATAAGAAAATTAGGCAAAAGCCGGTTGTCGGCAAAAGTGGTGACCAAAAATAGTTTTCCCAAAAGCAGCGGTATTGCCTCCTCGGCTTCGGGCTTTGCCGCGCTGACCGTCGCGGCCACCGCCGCCTTAGGACTTAGGTTACCAGAAAGAAAACTTTCAACTATGGCCAGGATCGGTTCTGGCTCCGCCTGTCGTTCCATCCCCGATGGCTTCGTGGAGTGGAAAGAAGGAAATACGACCGGGAGCTCTTTTGCTTACTCGCTTTATCCGCCAGACTGGTGGGATATTTGCGATCTTTTGCTGATTGTTTCCCCGGGCGGAAAAAAGGTTAGCTCGACGGCCGGCATGGCGGAAGCCTGGACCAGTCCGTTTTTCGAGGCCAGGCTGGAAAACATTAAGGATCGAATTAAAAAAGTAAAGAAGGCTCTTAAACAAAAAAACTTTATTCTTCTGGGCGAGACGACAGAAGAAGAGGCGGTAAATCTCCACGCAGTAATGATGACTCAAAAACCGCCGCTATTCTATTGGAATGAGGGAACAATGGAGATAATCCTCGCCGTTTGCGAGTGGCGCAATCAAGGATTACCGGTTTATTTCACTATTGACGCCGGCCCAAATGTCCACCTTATCACCGAGGGAAAAAACGAGAAAGAGGTGCGAGGGAGAATAAGGTCTTTAAAGAACGTGAAAGACGCAATCGTCAACAAGCCGGCTAAGGGCGCGGTACTGGCCGAGAACCATCTCTTTTAGAACACCTTCGACCCAATAAATCCTATGGCCCCAGTATCTGCAAGTGGAAGATTTTCTCCATGATTTGGACGAGCCAGAAGGAACAGAAAATAATCACAAAGCCTAAGAGAGCATTCGTGATTTTTCCTTTCGCCTGTTCAATGGAGTTTGGGTCTCCCCCCGAAAGCATCAGCCGCAATCCCCCCATGATCAGATAGATAAAAAGGCCCAAGCCGGCCACGATAAAGACGTAGGTGAGGGCAACCGAAAAGACGTTGCCGATAGTGGCGTTTGGCCCGCCGAAGGTGAAGTCTTTTAGGCCGGGGATCTCGTTATATTCGGGAATGAGTCCGGCGCTGATCAAGAAACGACCCTTTTTCATTATTGTCAGTTTAGCATAAAGTTTTCTTTGGCCGCAAGGTTGGTATGGTAAAATGAACCAAGATGAGAAAAATTAAAGCCTCATTGTTAGTCATAATCTTGGCGATAGCTGTCCTAAAAATTCATCCTTTGGCCCAGCCGGTTGGCGCCAAGGAATGCAATGAAGGCGATCCTACTTTGCAGCAGATCTGTCTGGACTTGAACGAATATAATAGGCGTCTGCAAATGCTGGTGGCCGCCACGCAGCCATTGGAGTCAGAACTGGAAAAGCTCGACGCCCAGCTCAAGAAGATTCAAGCCGCGATAACCGTCGCCAATCAAAAGATTGGGCTTCTGGAAAAGGATATCTTTGACCGGGAAGTGAAAATGGAGTTGCAAAGGGAACTTTTAACCGCCCGCATCCGCAGTCTTTATAAAAGGGCCCGCCAGTATTCCCTTCTAACCCTTCTTCTTTCCTCTTCCGTTAATGATCTCTTGCGGGAACTTTCCTACCACCAGGTAATCGCTCGCGAAGACAGAGAAATTATCCTGGCGGTTTCCCGGGAGGTAGTTAAGCTTGAACAAGATAAGGTAAAAGTAGAAAAAGCCAAGGAGAGCCTGGCCGCCGCCCAAAAAATCGCCGACCAGCAAGCGGAATTTTTGAAAAGGGAAATCACCAAAGCCAAGGCATATCAGGTTCAGCTTTCCCAGAAAATTGCCGAGCTAACAGCCAAGCAGCAGGCGTTATTGGCGGAGAAAACGGGGACTTTTCAGACCACGGTTGGAGAAGTGCCCTTGGCTGACGACCCTGCCTCGCGTCCTGATTTTGATCCCGGGTTTAGCCCTGCCTTTGCCGCTTTTTCCTTCGGCGCCCCTCACCGCAAGGGGATGAGCCAGTACGGCGCCTGGGGCCGGGCGAAATCGGGCCATTCGGCAGAGGAGATTCTGCGCGCCTATTACGGCGGGCTGGAAATTAAGAAGGATTATTCGACCTCGATCAACATCAATGTCCGCGGCTACGGAACGGTCGATATTGAGACTTATGTCAAGCGGGTTTACGAAATGCCCGGCTCCTGGACCGAGTCTGACTCGGCGGCCCTGAAGGCCCAAGCGGTCGCCGCGCGTTCCTATGCCTTGGCCTACACCAATAATGGTACCGGCTCGATTTGCGCTACCGAATCCTGCCAGGTCTATAAGCCGGCTAATAAAGGCGGCGCCTGGGATGCTGCCGTTGATGCCACCCGCGGCTGGGTTTTGGTGGCCAGTGGCCAGCCGTTTTCCGCCTGGTACGCGGCCTCTTCGGGAGGGTTTAATTACGCCTATACGGGTGGCGGGCATACGACGCCGGGCGGCTGGGACACCAAATGCGGCCATCAAGGCTGTTGGACCAATGACGCCTATGAGAAGATCGCCGGATCCCCGTGGTTTTACAAAAGTTGGTATAAGACGCGCGAGGGTAAGACTTGCGGTCGTTCTCATCCCTGGCTTACCCAGGAGGAAATGGCAGATATTTTGAACGCGATTATTGTGTACCGTTCGGGAGAAGAGGTAGAGCATATCTTGCCCGTTGATTATGTTTCCTGTTTTGGCAAAAGCGGTGAACCCTGGTCAGCAGAGCAAATGAGACAGGAGGCCGGCCGGCGGGGCGGGGCGGTCACCAGCGTTTCCGGCGTGGAAGTTTCCTACGGTACCGACGGGCAGACGAGCCGCCTGGTTTTTAGTACAAATCGGGGGAGTTTTGCCGTTTCCGGAGAGGAATTTTACGAGGTTTTCAGTTTGCGCGCGCCCGGAAAAATTTCCTTAAAATCGAGATTATTCAATATCGAGAGAAAGTAGAAAAGTCGTATTGAGCGTGGTAAAATTAGGCCATGCCGGATTTATATAGCGCCACCCCGAGCCATAACCGTGATGCTACCCCGACCCCAACGATAGTTGATAGGGGACAGGGGAAAAAAGAGACGGCTGGCTTGAAACCAGAAGCATCGCCAAAAGGAAAAAGCCCGTTTGAAAAAAAAAGTGAGGAATTTCTCCCCCAGGGCGGAAGCCTAAGCGCTTTTGTGGTTAAGCCCGCAAGCGCCCATCTTAGTACCCAAGAAGAAGGAGAACAAATTGTTGTGCTTTTAAGAAGACATTGGGTTACCAATCTCAGTTGGGTATTGGCCACTCTCTTGATGATTTTAGCGCCCCTTATTGTCGCCTTCTCCTCAAGCCTATCCTTTCTCCCGGGCCGTTTCCAGATAATGGCGGCTATCATTTGGTATCTTCTGATTATTACGTTTGTGTTCGAGAGATTTCTCTCCTGGTATTTTAATGTCTATATCGTTACCGATAAAAGAGTGGTGGACTTAGATTTCTATCAGCTTTTTTCTTATAGCCAGTCCCAGGCCAATTTGAGCGAGATTACCAATATGCGGATCTCTGTTTCCGGCTTCTCGCGCCTTTTCCTTGATTTTGGCGACTTAGTCATCGAGACTGCCGGCGAG
>VGLL01000088.1 GCA_016866735.1 Candidatus Shapirobacteria bacterium | reverse complement strand
AATCTTGGCCATTTGAAGCGCCCTGCCTACCCAGGCGCCAACCCGGCCAAACCCCAGAATTACCACATGATTTTCAATAGGCAGTCCTTCCTCCTCCAGGGCCGGTGCGGCCAAACTGACATCATCGCAGGCCCTGCCAAAACGGTTAAGCCACGGTTTCACCGTATGGCGGAAACGGCGATAGAGAGGGGCAGTCCTCGCCAAAATCACGGGGGTAGCAAGCATCGTTAATATCGCTACTGCCACGACCAGGGAAAATTGGCTGTTTTCAATTACGCCCAAGGTCGCCCCTGCCACCGCCAGAATAAAGGCGAATTCTCCGCCGGCCGGCAACGAAAGAGCCAGGGCCGCCGTAAAGGCAACTCTCAAGTGATTGCCGAAGAGAAGAATAATGACAAAAACCAAGAGGAACTTCAGAAAAATCACGGCCAGGGAAACTACCACGGAAAGGCCCAGATTCTGAAAAAGGAACGATAAATTCACGGTCATGCCCAAAAGGACAAAGAAAATTACCGCCAAAATATCCCTTACCGGTCGAATTTCCGCAAACATCGCCCGGCTGGAGAGGATCGGCGAAATGATAAGGCCAGCCAGAAAAGCGCCCATCGCCAGAGACAGGCCAAAGAGCGACCCCAAAAGAGCCAGTCCAAAACAAAGAGCCAAAGTGGCCAAGAGAAGAATTTCCCGACTGGAAAGATTAGCAATCTGATTGATGATTCTGGGGAAAAATTTTTTGCCCAAAAAGAAGCAGGCCAGAATAAATCCTCCCGCGCGCATTAAATCAGCAAGCGAAGATGTCAAAACCAAATTAGCATCTGGCGAAAAGCTGGGCAAAAGCGCCATGACGGCGAGGGTCAATAAATCTTGGAATAGAAGCCAGCCGACCATTACTTCGGCGGTAAACGTACCCTCATTTCCCTGGTCAAATAAAATTTTGGTAATCACCGCCGTTGAAGAAAGTGAAAAGCAAAAGCCCAAAAATAGCGAAGCTGGTAAAGAAAAACCAAAGAAGGAAAGAATCGCCCCAATTAAAATCGTGATTAAAAAGACCTGGATCAAAGCGCCCACCGCCACTAGCTTCTTTACTTGAGCCAATGAGCCAAGGGAAAGTTCTGTCCCCACGGAAAACATAAGAAGGGCAATTCCCATCTGGGCCAGGCTTAAGAGGTCTTCTTTGTTGATGGGGAAAAGGGGCAAGGAACCAAATAATATCCCTGAAACTAAATAACCTAAGATCAGAGGTTGTCTAAACTTTTTGGCAAAAATTCCGCCAATAAGACCAACCAGAAGGACAATTAAAAAACCTAGGGCAAGCGACATTACCTTCTATTCTAAGAAGTATTCAGACAATTGGCAAGTTCTCGGGGGAGGGGTGATTCAAATTCGACCCATTTTTTACTCTGGGGATGAAAAAAACCAAGATAAGAAGCATGGAGAAAAAGGCGCGGACACCACTTCCGGTCTTCTCGGCTGGTTTTCCGGCCGGCGTAAAACTCATCCGCCACCACCGGATGACCTAAATACTTAAGATGAACCCGAATCTGGTGAGTCCTTCCTGTCTGCGGCGAGAGTTCAAGCAACGTGTAATTGTAAATTGTAAATTGTAAATTGTAAATTGTTTTGTATCTCGTTTCCGCTTCCCGCCCTCCCGGAAAAACCCCAAATCTTTCCCTGTTCCAGGGCAACCGCCCGACTGGCGCCTTTATCTCCCCTGCTTCAGGTTCAACCTGGCCATGGACCAAGGCCAGATAGCGCTTCTTAACTTTTCTTTCTTTAAATTGCGCTTGTAAATTCTCAAAAGCTTCCGATGTCTTGGCAACCAATAATAGGCCCGAAGTCTCTTTATCCAATCGGTGCACAATACCGCTCCGGCAGGATTGAAAATTGAAAATTGAAAATTGAAAATTCATCTCTAGCCAATCTTGTACTGTGGCTTTTGCCGCAACCGTTTCCGCCCGATTCACCACCATCCCCGCCGGCTTATCAAGCACTAAAATAAATTCATCCTCAAAAACAACTTTCGGTTCCATGCTAGCGGAAAAGGAGATAAAGAATCAAAAAGTCGAGCAGAAGGACGCCGGCTATCAGAAAGTACTGCGAAATCCTGTATCCCGCTTCAGGTGTAATCTTTAAAACGCCACGCGTCCGCTTCTCTCCGAGCCTGTCGAGAGTGTGATTGACGCTCATGTGCCAAAGAGAAGCCAAGATAACCATGTTAACGACAAGGAGAATGAAGTTTATAAATAGCACGGTCTTTAATATGTTACACTATGTAGCTAGATCTTGCAAATTACTCATGAGCCTTATAACTCTCTTCTGCCGTTATTTCTTTTTCCTTCTGGCAGCGTTACTGGCCTTAAAAATCTTTCTGGTAGCGGAAAGAACGGCAAGGGGCAAGTGGCCAAAGTCACTAAAGCATCTTCGGCAAATAATTGAGTGGAAAAAGGAAGCCCTGAAGCTTCTCGTTCTTGCCTTAATTGCCCTTCTGCTTTCTTCTCTCCGGCCTTATTAGGGAAAAAAGCACTAAAATTGCACCCAGGGAAATACTTACGTCAGCCAGATTAAACGCTGGCCAAAAAGGGATCTTGATAAAATCGCGTACGGCGCCGAAAACTAGCCGGTCCAAGAGATTGGAGAAACCGCCGGCGATTATTAGTAGGTAGTATTTAGGGGGGGAAAATTTTTTCGCAAAGAAAATTACCGTTAAGAGCAAGGGAATCGCGATTACCCAGATAACACCAGGAAATAGGCCAAAGGCAATTCCCTTATTAAAAACAACCGGAAAGCCTAATCTCGGCGCGATGAATTTTGAGGTCTGGTCGAGGAAAATCAGCCCCGCTAGCCATTTGGCTATTTGGTAATTTAACAATTCTTCCTACTTTTCCTTTTTCTTTTCGCACTCAACACAGACAGTTGCCTCGGGGAAAACCATTAAGCGGTCCGTATCAATCATTCGCCCGCATTTCTCGCAAAGACCATACTTGCCGATTCTTGTGCGGCTAAGAGCCTTGCGGATCTGAATTAATTTGCGGTCTACTTCCCTGCGAAAGGCCTCGACTTGGGCGTGGCCAAACTGCTCGGCGGCATCGGCATCAGTCGCGGCATTCTCTTTTAATCTTGCGGTGTTGGCAAACGGGTCATCCTTGGCCAAGCGCCGCTTTCTTTTTTCCAACTCTTCTTCCTTTTTTCGCAAAAAAGAAGTGATTGGTTTTAGGATTTTCGCCGGAAAGGCAATAAAATCGCCCATAAGTCCTCTTTAAAACTTCTTTCTGATCTTCTATAGAGAAATAACAACCCCCCAAAAACAATAATCAGGTAACCGAGATTTTCCCAGTATAAAGTATTACGACTAAAAAATGCAAGAGCCAAAAGAAGGGTAAAGAAGGTAGTTAATAGAGAGAGAAAAAGAAAACCAACCTTGCCGGATTTATACCAGGCATATGAGCGATAGCCCGCCAAGAGTTTGCTTTCTAGCTCGACAGCTAAGCCAATGCCTACTTGGGCAAGAAAACGCCATTTACTGCTTTCGATAAAGGCGCCCAAGCAACCGACGATAAAAAGAAATAGGAAAGGCAGAACGGCCGCTTCAACCACCACCCAAGGATCCCAGCTCTTTCTTCTTGACCAAAATATAAGAGTCAAAAGACCAAAAAGGAAAGCGCCGAGAAATGATAGCCCGGGGAAACGGAGCCAGAAAAAAATTCTCAACGGCTCTTCTAAAAATTGCTCTGAGTGCAAAAGCACGAAAAAGAGTCTCGCTCCCAGCATGCTCGCCAGGGCCGTTACAAGAGTGAGGGTGAGAATCTCTTCCTCCGGATATTCCTTTCTTAGGCCCCGCCAGAATACAAAAGAGGCAAAAACAAATCCCAGTCCTAGAAAAACACCAGAAAAAGAAATCATCGTTAGCGGCAATTATAGCACACCTATTTAT
>VGLL01000087.1 GCA_016866735.1 Candidatus Shapirobacteria bacterium | reverse complement strand
AAGCGGGGCGACCCTAAGAGAAGCGGCCAGGGCCCTAAAAAGAGCCGGAGCAAAAAGGGTTTGGGGATTAACGATTGCACGTTAAATAACCGGTTGACATAAAGCAAGGGGTATCATATTATGATATATGATATGCCAAACGGCCAAATTTTTAAAGCCATCTACTTTCCCGACTATAAAACGATAAGCCCGAAAGCGAAAGGATTTACTCTTGCTTTTGGGGAAAAGAATGAAGACCTATTTCGCCTAATTTCCTCCTTGGAGAGTTTCGAGTTAAGGCGACTCTTAGGTACAAACTCATTTGCTGATTTAGAAAAAAGAGCCAGGGGCGAGGGTTTGCCAGTCAATACCTATTGCCTCTGGTACTTAAGAAAAAAATTAAAAGTTAGTCATAGAACAGAGAATGACGAGGTTATCGTGGAGCCAAAATCGATAGATAGTTTCACGAACAAGGTCATAGAAGGTGACTGCCTCGAAGTGATGAAAGAACTTCCGCCGAAATCGGTTGACATGATTCTTTGTGATCTTCCGTATGGCACAACGCAAAACAGGTGGGATAGCCCCATTCCGCTTGACCAGTTGTGGAGGCATTACGAAAGAGTCATTAAGGATAGCGGGGTAATCGCCCTAACCTCACAAGGTTTGTTTTCGGCTCTCCTGATGGTCTCTAATCCAAAATTATTTAAATATAAAATTGCTTGGGTTAAGTCCAAGCCGACAAACTTCCTCAACGCTAAAAAACAACCCCTGCGGAAACACGAAGACATTTGTATCTTCTATAAAAAACAACCGCCCTATAATCCCCAAATGTCAATGGGAGAACCTTATAACAAGGGATTTAGAAAAGATCAGCTTACAGGCAGCTATGGAGATTTCAAGGCAGTTGAGGTCAAAAGTAACGGCGAACGCTATCCGACCGATGTGGTCTATTTCAAAACGGCGGAAAGTGAAGGACCGGTTTTTCACCCAACACAAAAACCGATCGAATTGGGGAGATATTTAATCAGAACTTTCACTGAAGAGGGAGATATCGTGCTAGATAATGCCTGCGGCAGCGGCAGTTTTTTAGTGGCGGCCGCGCTGGAAGGCAGGAGATTTATTGGAATTGAAAAAAACCAAGAGGCCTATTTGTTTAAAAAGAAAAGGGTTAATTATATAGAGGTTTGCTACCAGCGAATACAAAAAGCACAGGGTGAATATGGGGTTGAGACCAGTAAGTTACGGCTCTTTTAGATGCCAGTAAATGGCTCTTCTGACAAGCCATCCTTAGCTTTTTGATATTCCTCTTCCGTTATTTTCCCGTTTTCTTTTAACCACTTCAGTAGATGGAAATACTGATTGGGGTGTAATATTGGCTTGACCGCTTGAGTTATCCCGGTTTTCGATTTCACAAAGTCAACATGGATCTCTCTTAAAATACCCCTTCCCACTAAATCGTAGGCGATACGAACGGCATCTACCGAAGTTATATTCAAATCTCCTCGGCGTATTTCGTCCTTTTCGACATCGACTCTCTCTATTTTTAATAAATCAGCCAAGTCGGTAAGGCCATTTAGATTTTTGTTATAAAATTCAATCTCTTCTCCTCGGTAGGTAAACCACGTGCGTCCCTGTTCAGTCAGAGAACCTCTTGGAAGATAAACGCCTTCTCGAGCCACCCTCTTTTTGGAAACCCAACCGCAAACATAGAGGGTCCATTTGCGTTGCCGTTTTGTTCCGGGTAGCATTCTATTACTAGGCGTCTCGAGGTGGGTCATTAGATAAACGTCTGTG
Organism: Candidatus Shapirobacteria bacterium; assembly: GCA_016866735.1. Lineage (GTDB taxonomy): Bacteria > Patescibacteriota > Microgenomatia > VGLL01 > VGLL01 > VGLL01. The sequence goes on along the minus strand of VGLL01000087.1, from coordinate 2,185 downwards.
TCTAGTGCCTTATCAAAAATCTGCCTGGCAAAAAAATTATGTTTTGCCTCTCTGGGCAATCCATCGCTGCTTAGATATTCTTCTTGGAAAGGCAACGTGCCACCGCGGCATTTGACATCAAGCTTAATTTTAAAAGGGAGTAATATGTCATAGCTGACTGCGTGTTCGTCGCTATTGATGTCAGGCATTTTTAGTCTACTTCTGATGACATTTTCTGCCAAGGCGCCAAATCCTTGTTCCTCCGGGCTGCCTCGTTCGGCACCAGTAATATTTGGGCGTTCCTTTATACGGCGCGCCGCCTTTTCGCGCAAATTGTAACCCCATTCGTCAGTTAGTTTAATAACGAGTGGTTTGGGTTTCTGGTATTGGTACATAGGCAGATCTACTTAGCTGGATAATATTGTACTATATTTTACAGAATGCATTTTGGCTAATCAGGCTTATAAACATTGAAATTCTTGACCGGCAAAACCCTTTGGCCGCTTTTTAGAAGATAGTTTTTGAGAGTAGCGAGACATCATTAAGCAAAAACTCCTCGTCGCGGTAAGAAATTCCCAAATTAAAAATCTGAAGTTGAAAGAAGAGAAAGAGAAAAATGGAGACGAGAAGAGGAGAAAAAAGTAATTTCTTGATTACTGGCATAAACCTTACCTGCCTTTTAAACCAAGATAGAAAATTAAAGGACGGGAGATTGAAATTCAATCCGCAAAGAAGCCAAAAAGCCTACCAGTTGTATTGTCACGAATTGAAATAAGAAAAATGAGGTAAGCCCGCCCTCCAGAGGCGGGTAAACTTTTGGCCAGCCCCTTCGGGGTAAACCTGCCTGCCGGCAGGCAGGGATAAAAAATTCCAATTTGTGCTTAAAACCCGCCTTCGCTTCCAGCTACGGACGGGCAAGTCAGATGGTGAGCCCTCGAGAGAGGCAACGGGCCAACAAAGACATTTCCTAACTGGCGGTGGGAGAGGGATTCGAACCCCCGTGAGACTTGCGCCTCGCATGGTTTTCAAGACCAGCCTGTTAGACCACTCCAGCACCCCACCCTGAGCTTGCCGAAGGGCGGAGGGTGTGGGAGTCGAACCCGCCGACCGCTTTCGCGGTCATGGTTTAGCAAACCATTCCCTGAGCCGTTCGGGATACCCTCCTTGAAACACTTGAGAGTATATCAAAAAGTGATGAAATTTGCATATTTGTTTACCCCTCTTTAGAATTAGCCTCAAAAGGACTCTCCTTTTGAGGCCGAGAGGGGCTTAATTCTTTTCATAAAACGGACCGCCAGGCAAAAATTCCTCTTGACAGCATACTTAAATTACATTATACTGTATATTATGGGCGGTCTGGAACCTGTAACCCAATATAGGACGCAATTATATTTACCTGCCTCTTTGTATCAACAGATTAGAGAAAAAACGAGGGAGGAAGATATTTCTTTGGCTGAATACATTCGCCGGTTGATACGGAAAGAGTTAGATAAATCAATAGCGAGGGATAAGTTGGGACGTGACAGAGCCTGGAGGGAATTTTTGCAAGCCGCGGGCATTGCCAAAGGAGGACCCAGAGATTTGGCGCGAAATCACGATAAATACCTTAAGGTTTTATGACTTACTTTGTCGATACAAGCGGTTGGATAGCCCATTTCCATGAAGGGGATGAGTTTCACAAACAGGCGGAAAAATTTCTCAAGGATAGGCCGTCCCTGCTTACTTCTAATATTGTTCTTCACGAAACAGTTGCCCATCTTGAGGCTCGCTACGGGAAAAAAGTAGCGATAACGGCGGGGAATTTTATCTTGTCTGGCTCGGTGGTCGAATTAGTGCCTCTTACTTTGGCGGATGAAGCCGCGGCGTGGCAGAGACTGAAAGAGCCTAAATTTTCCTTAAGTTTTGTGGACACGACCAATGTTATTTTGATGGAAAGACTGGGCCTAAAGGAAATTTTCGCTTTTGATGAAGATTTTCGCCAAGTTGGCCTTAAGGTTATTCCTTAAGGCCCGGGAAATGGCCAATGCCGTTCTACCAAAACTAAAAAGGTGGAAGGCGGAATAAAACATGACCAAGATTGAAGAAATCTTACGATCGGAACTCGGGGCAAAAGAAAAACAGACTAAGCTTGTGGAAGCGGTTGTTTCGGGCGTGAAGAATGTTTATGTTAAAGCGTTGAAAGCGATTGAAAAAGAGAAAAAATTTG
>VGLL01000086.1 GCA_016866735.1 Candidatus Shapirobacteria bacterium | reverse complement strand
GTCGCCACTTGGGTGGGCAATAATGATAATGCTTCCATGAGCTACGTTGCTTCCGGAGTTGCCGGCGCCTCGCCGATCTGGAATAAAATCATAAGTTTTGCCCTAAAAGACAAAAAGTCTGTCTGGTCCATTACGCCCGAGGGGGTCGTTGGCGCCTCTGTTTGCCAAAATTCCGGCTTCTCTCCTGGCGATTCCAATTGCCCAACTCGCTACGAATACTTTCTCGAGGGCACTCTCCCCCCAACCTCCCCAAATCCCCCAAGGTCCCAAATTCTTATCAACAAAACCAGCGGCCAGCCGATTCAGCCTGGAGAAATACCGAATAACCAACCACTACCAGAGTGGGTAGAATACCAAGAGCACGCGGCCCTTATTGATCCTTTGGGGACAGTTTTCTGTCTCGATTGTCCGCCTCTTCCCGAAGGCATTAAGCCCTCCGCCGCCATTATAAAATACCCCTTTTCTCATTCTTCGCCTTGAACGGCTATGCTATAATCAAGTTGTGAATAAAGAACAAGTCTTTGCCTTCTGGCAGAAATTATCGGCCAATGAACGTTTTTCTCTGACGGGGCTCCTTGCTGTTCTCCTTGTCCTTCCTCTGGCGCTAAATGTTGCCCTCCAAACAACCCAGCCCGCTCCCCGCGCTCAACCTCCTGTCATCTTGCCTACCGTCACCCCTACTCTCATCCCTTCACCCACTTTAATTCCCATTCCAACTCTAATTTCTACCCCCAGCGCTACCCCCATCCCAACTCGCCGCAACCTACCAAAACCCACACCGACTTAAAGCTCTTTACCCCTTAGAGGTGGAATACCCTTTACACCTCGGGTTAACCAGCTCTTAGACTCCTAAGTCCTTATGGCTTAAAGGTTAACGGCCCTATTTACCGCGACTCTATTACGATATCGTAATGGAGTGAAAATCAACTCAGCCTCTTAATAATCCCCTCGCCTGCATCAACTTCGACCCAATCACCATCTTTTAGAATTTTCGTGGCAATTCGGGTGCTAACGATACAAGGAATCCCAAATTCTCTCGAAACAATGGCGGCGTGACAAGTAATTCCGCCTTCGTCGGTTACAATCGCCGCCGCCTTTCGAATCGCTAGCATTAGATCTGGAAAAGTCATCCTTGAAACCAAAATATCTCCCTTTTTCATCTTTTCCGTCTCTTCAACGCTATTAATGATTTTAACCATCCCTCTTGCCCTACCGCGGCAGGCCACTACGCCCTGGATTAATTCTTCTTTTCTCTTTTCTACTCCAACCTCCTGTCTGATAATCCTACCTATAATCTTGCCATCTGACACTAGTTGCTGTTTTCCGCTTCTAATCAATAAAAGATAATGGCTTTTCCTCTCCAAGATCTTGGTTCTCTCTGGCAATTTCCCGCCAAGAAGAAAAGCCTTCAACTCATTCTTAGAAAAATAGGCAACCTCTTCGGTTTTTAGCCCGGCCCGCCGGCCGAGTTCTATCACAAAAGGCCCAAGGTAAAACATTGCTTTCCTTAGGGCATCGGTTCGGTATGTCCTTAGAAAAATATACTCTTGAAGCATTTTTACCATATTGAGAAAATCGCCTTTTAAGCTCAAATCTTCTGTTACTTTTTGAGACCGCCTTTGTCGCTCTTCCAAATCACATTGGAGTTTCTCAAGTTCTCTTTTGGGATTTTGCGAGACCTCTTTCAAGGCAGTAATGAATCTGGCCTTATTCCAAGGAAAATCGGTAACGTCATAGACAGGAATCCAAGAATACTTCCGAACGTGTAAATCAATCTTCTTATCTAGAGAATGACTAACTGTGCCGCCATTTTCCTCTATCTTGATGGCAATCTTCAAAAGATCAATTTGCTCCTTGGTCGCCTCAACCTGTTTTGGGTTGATACTCAAGGCATTAAAACATTCTTGAAATAATTCAGGTTTCCCCTGCCTCGTTAAAGTTCGAAGCAGCCACTTTTGAATAATAGGCGTTAGCGCTTGTTCGATAACAGCGGGAACAACCAAGAAATAGGTGTATTCGAGGTGTTTACCGTAATATCTTAAGTAAAAATTCAAAAGGCGCCGTGGTGTAGTTCTCACCGTTGTTTTTCGACCAATTTCTCGGCAAGTTTTAACAAAACTCTCGCACGTTTTATAACAATCTTTGATATGCGTTTCTATGAATCCTTTTTCGTGCTTGGTCCGCTCGATAATTACCTTGCCAAAGTTTTCCAGCCCGGCACCGTCCCAATAGAGTAACTGCTCTCCTTCTTTATCAGTTGGAATTAACAACACCCCGTTTAAACTCTTAGCGAAGGCCACTGCTTCAGGTTCAGCCTTAAAGAGGGTATAAGGGCGCGTGGCAATTTCTCTCCACTTAGTCATAAGGTAAAAGGTCCTATTTTTCCCCTCCTTAATTCTACTAAATTCTGTTCTGTTTTTCCGAAGGTGCCAACTCTCGAGCACGAACAATGAAGGACATTACACAACTACCACACACTGTAGCATGGTAGTTATGTTCGGGGTTTTACTTAGCTTCAAAAATGAAGTGATTACCAATAATGTCCGCTGCACGCCTTTTGCGCAAAACGCGCAAATGGTCTTCATAATCCTAAATCCTAAACCTAGACCCTAAGGGTCTAGGCAGAAGGTCTAGGCAGAAAAGAGAAAGCCGAAGATCGTCGTTTTCTTATTCCTTAACGCAACTCCCCTCGGCTCCGGGATAACTACCCTCAAGCTGGCACCGAAAGCCCGGCGGGCAGGCGATTTCGCCAAATCCGCCGCAAAACATTTCCCTCTCCGGCCCCGTATGAGGATTAGTTAAAATTATGGTTGGGCTGGGAGTGGCGGTCGGCCCCGGAGTAATCGCAAAAGCCTGGGTCGGGATTGGGGTTAGTTCGTAAACCAGCGTTGGGGCTGGCCCAATCTTAGCTTCGGAGGTTCAACCTCGAAGGGGCCGACAATAAGTTCACCTTTCGGCTGACCACTCGATATTCATTAAAATTGATATACTGATCAGTATATATTATTTAATGAATCAAAAATAAAAAGTGCTGCTTTTGCAGGTTAAATACTTTCTTCGATTATTCGAATAATTGGTATAAATTAGCACTATTTATTTTTCCCTCTTCCAATTTCGTCCTTCTTGCGCTAGAATTATGGGTCATGGCGGCACGCAGGACAGGTACGATTTTTTCCGCCGAGGAACTCCGAAGAAAAAGGCGTCCTATCGCCTTCCAAAACGGAGGGATCCGGAAAGTTTTAAGAACTATCGGTAAGCCCATCTACTGGGTGATTCTGGGAATTGTTTTTTTGCTTGGCTTCCTCGCCCTCGCCGTCAGGCATTTAGTCTTAAGCTTCAGATTTCCCAAAATTAGATTGCCGAGAATTAGCCTGCCAGCGCCGCGAATTCCCTCAAGAGCGCTTTTTCTTACTTTGCTTTTGCTTTTCTTTCTCTTTGGCCTTTCGCTCTTAGCTCGCAATTTTCTTTTCGGTCTCCCTGACCCCAACCGTCTTCTTACCCGCCAGCCGGCGCTTACGACAAAGATCTACGATCGGAACGGACAGCTTCTCTACAAGATCTACCGGCGAGAAAACCGCACCCTAGTTGAACTCAAAGACATTCCTTTTCACCTTATCCAGGCAGTCATTGCCACCGAGGACGCCGAATTCTTTCAGCATCGGGGTTTCTCCCCCAAGGCCATCTTCCGTGCTATTTTGGGCGGCCTAAACGACGGCAAGCTAACAGGCGGCTCCACCATTACCCAGCAACTGGTCAAAAATACCCTCTTGACACCGGAACGCACCTGGCGACGCAAGACAAAAGAAATCATCCTGGCGCTTATGGTTGAGGCGCGATTCTCCAAAAGCCAGATCTTGCAAATGTATCTTAACGAGGTCGGTTTCGGGGGTTCAGCTTACGGCGTCGAAGAAGCGGCCCAATTATATTTTGGCGAGTCGGTAAAAAATCTTGATTTGGCC
>VGLL01000085.1 GCA_016866735.1 Candidatus Shapirobacteria bacterium | reverse complement strand
GAAAAAATAGTGGTTACTTATGAGGGAGCTAGTAAAAAATTCCAAAATCCAAAATCCAAAATCCAAATTCCAAATAAAATACTTAAGAAATACCAAATCAAAAAACCTTTTATCGTCTATACCGGCAGTCTCTACCCGCATAAAAATGTTGAGAGATTGATTCAATCAATTAAACTGCTATCTAATAACTACAAACGACCGATTTCTCTGGTTATTATCTGCGCTAGGAGTGTTTTTTGGAAGAGAATTTTGGAAAAGATTAAGAAGATGGGGGCGGAAAATCTGGTAAATTTGGCGGGATTTGTTCCCGACGAAGAAGTAGGGGTACTTTATCAAGAGGCGGTTGCCCTTGTTCAGCCCTCCTTAATGGAGGGATTTGATTTAAGCGCGGTTGAAGCAATGACAGCGGGCTTGCCGGTGATTGTTTCGGACATTCCGGTCCATCGCGAGATTTGCGGCCAGGCGGCGCTATATTTTGATCCCTATAACCCGGCGGATATGGCTGATAAAATAAAATTCATTGTCGGTAACGAAGAAGAAAGAGAGAGATTAAGAACTCTTGGTTTTGGGAAAGTAAAGAAGTATTCCTGGCAAAAAATGGCCGAGCAAACCCTTAAGGTTTATCGTTCTCTAATTCATAACGAAGTTGGCAAAACACTCTTAGGCTTTGAAAGAAATATCAGAGCAATTAATGAGTAAGATTACGAAAATAACTAAGGCCGTTATCCCCGCTGCCGGATTCGGTACTAGATTTTTACCGATTACTAAATCGATCCCCAAGGAAATGCTACCTGTGATAGATAAGCCGATTATTCAGATTGTGGTTGAAGAATTGGTTGAGGCAGGTATAAAAGATATTATTTTAGTGGTTAGTCCTTATAAGAGAGCGATTGAGGACTACTTTAATCCCCATTTCGAGTTAGAGACGCTACTGGAGAAGAATAATAAGGCGAAAGAATTAAAAGAGATTAGGAGACTTTTCCGTTTGGCTAATTTTATTTTCATCCGCCAGAAGCAAATGGGAGGAAATGGTGACGCAATTCTTACGGCGGCGCCGGCGGTAGGAAACGATCCGTTTTTAGCTTTTTGGGGTGATGATTTTATGGTGGCCAAACCCAGCCGGGCAAGGCAGTTGCTTGCCGCTTTTGAAAAATGTCAGTCTTCGGTTCTAGCGACGATTAGAACCCAAAAAGCGGAAGACGGCGCTAAATATGGATTTGCGGTGGGCAAGACGGTTGATGAGAGAATAATCAAAGTGGAAAAGTTAATCGAAAAGCCGGGAATAGGCAAGGCTCCCTCGCCTTGGGCGGTTATTTGTGGCGCTTACACCCCCGCTTTTTTTTCTGCCCTGGAGAAAGCCAAGAAAAAATTAGGGGAGGGAAAGGAGCTCTATTACATTGACGGTTTGAATATTTTACGAGAAACCGACCCTCTTTTTGCCTTAGAACTAGCTAATGTTCGTTATTATGATGCAGGAAATAAACTTGATTACTTAAAAACTGTAGTAGAGTTTGGCCTGAAACATAAAGAGGTGGGAAAAAAGTTTCGAGAATATCTTAATGGCATCAAAAAGTAATATACGTATCAGATGACAAATAAAATCTTTGAGGCGAATGGATATTAGGAATTTTAACGAAATTTACATTGTAACGGAGAGGTTTAATGTGCAGACTAAATAGCGAGAACTGTGGGTAAATTTTGCTAAGAACACGTATAGAATGCTAAAAGGCTAAAAAGCGCAATTAAAACATCCTCCGCCAGTTGAAGTTTAAGGACTTCGGGCCGAGGATCTAATTGAATTCTAAATGAGTAAAACTGAATTGTCGAGTACTCTTGACCTGTTAAACAGGACCTAGGGAATACGAAGATGTTTAAAAAAGTTAAAAAAAGTCGTAAATATGGGAAAACGATTGTTTTAATCGATGCGGCTAACATTATTTACGCCAATAAACATCTTTATTGGTCTATTGACCATCGAAAGTTAATCAAGTATTTAAAGGAGAGGTATAACTCCCAGAAAATTATTTACTACGCCGGACTGGAGAAAGGCGATATTCGCAAGGAGAATTTCTATAAAAAAATCGAAAGTTTTGGCTTTGAGACTCGCATTAAACCGGTCGTCGCTTACAAAGGAAAATTTTACTGGAAGAATTTTTGGTGTCCGGCCTGTGGAGCGTGGGTTAGTAAAAAATTTCAAGGGCCACCAACTAAAAAATCCAACTGCGACGTTGACTTAGCTATCGACGCGATAAAGTATCTCTCCAAATACGAGACGCTTTTACTTTTTAGTGGAGATAACGATTTTTCAGCCTTGATTGAGTTTTTAAAGGGAAGGAATAAGAAGGTAATTGTTTTTTCATCGATGGAAAATTGTGGCAGGAAGTTAAGAAAAACAGCGTACGCTTTCGTGGAGATAAATCAGCTAAGAAAGATACTCGAATTAGAAAATAAGCACTAAAAAAGCGGCCTGTTTGACAAACCGCTTTCGATGTTTATTGGCTTTATCATATCACTTTGTTGAAAATTGTCAAGAGGTAGAAGATGATGAAAGTTGCTTTGGTTTATGATCGGGTGAATAAATGGGGCGGGGCGGAGAGAGTGCTTTTGGCGCTCCACGAAATTTGGCCCGAGGCGCCTCTTTATACTGCCGTTTATAATCCCGAAACTGCTCCCTGGGCGGACGTTTTTAAAGTCATTCCTTCTTTTTTACAGAAAGCGCCCTTTTTTCGGAATCGCCACGAGATACTGGCGCCGTTAATGCCCATGGCATTTGAAAGCTTCAATTTCGATGAGTTTGACGTCGTTATTTCAATTACCTCTGAGGCGGCGAAAGGTATTATTACTAAACCGAAGACTCTTCATGTTTGTTATTGTTTGACGCCGACAAGATATTTGTGGAGCGGATATGGAGAATATTTTGGCTCGGCAGCTAGGCGGCTGGGCAGCTGGGCAGCCGTTGAGTACTTGAGGAAATGGGATAAGATTGCGGCTCAAAGGCCGGATTATTATGTGGCGATTTCCAAAAATGTTAAAGAAAGAATAAAAAAATATTATGGGAGGGAGAGCGAAGTGATTTATCCACCAGTGGATACAGAAAAATTCGAAATTTCCCCCTTCGCCCCCCGATTAGGGGGGCTTCGGATGGACAAGCAGAATTCAAAGTATTTCTTAGTTGTTTCCCGACTAGTGCCATATAAAAAAGTCGATTTAGTGGTAGGAGCTTTTAATGAACTCGATTCGCCCTTAAAGATTATTGGTGTCGGTAGTGAAATGGGAAGGCTGAAAATGATAGCCAGGGCAAATATTGAATTTTTGGGCCAATTGACAGACGAGGAATTGTTTAGGTATTATCAAGGATGCCGGGCGGTTATCTTTCCGCAAGAGGAGGATTTTGGCTTAGTACCGCTTGAGGCCCAGGCGTGCGGTAAACCGGTAATTGCCTATCGTGGAGGGGGCGCATTAGAGACAGTCGCTGAAGGGAAAACTGGTGTTTTCTTTGACCAACCGACGTCACAATCCCTGATTAAGGCAATTGAGCAATTTAGCAATTTAGCAATTGGGGAAAAGGATTGTCGGGAGCAGGCGGAGAAATTTAACAAGGAAAGATTTAAAAGAGAGATTAAGAATTATATTGAGAGGTTATATTAGGTGCTAACGAAATGAAACCAATACTAATTTGTGGAGGAATAGGAAAAAAACTTTGGCCGTTGAGTCGTTACGATTTGCCAAAGCATTTTCTCCCTCTTTTTGGAGGCAAATCGCTTTTTGAATTAAGCTACCAATCTTTGCGGTTAGGCTTTAAGCCGGAAGAAATATTTGTTCAAACAGTTCCCAATCAGGCAAAAATTGCCCGGAAAATTGTCCCGGAAATTCCCCTGCGCAACTATTTTATTGAGCCGGAAACGAGAGATCAGGGCCCGGCGACCGGTTTTGCTGCCGCAAAACTTTTTAAAATCAACC
>VGLL01000084.1 GCA_016866735.1 Candidatus Shapirobacteria bacterium | reverse complement strand
GATATTTTCTCCTTTCAAGGTAGCCTTCATGAATCAAATTTTTTCCATCAACATATAAACAATCAAAACAAATAAGTTTTAGTGGTACACTTTGGGCCATTTGTTCAATATCATATTTTCTTTTCCGCTGCACCGTCTCTTGGAAAGGTAAATACTCGCCTGTTTGAGTATCATAGGCAATCGCTTCGCCCTCAAGAATCGCTTCTTTGGCCATAACTTGCTTTCTTATTCCCTCCACTAAATCAGGAAACATCGGCGTCATATCCTCCATATTTCTCGAAAATAAAGTGATTCTTGATTCTTCTATATGGACCGCCAGTCTAAATCCATCAATCTTTGGCTCAACCGCGCACTTGCCAATTTTTTCAATAATCTCCTGACCTGATGAAAGCCTCTCCGCCCGAGCCATCAAAATTGGTGTCCCGGGTTTTGGCCCAATTTCCCCAACCTCCCCAACTCCCCCAAGCTTAATCGCCCTGGCAATAAATCCCAAATCTGGCCGAACATTGTAGGCTTTTTCGATTAAGGGCCTTACTCTTTTACCTTCCCCAAGCATCCAGGAAAGCGCATCCAAGATCGTCATATCCGAGAATCCCAGGCGCAATTTCCCTAAAGGAATCCTTGCCAAATAACGCGCGGAAAGTGAATCAACGGCATTAAATAAATCGCCTAGTAAGCCTATTTTCTGCTCCACCGACCCCCCGCCAGAAGAATGAGCGACTTTATTTAAGATTTCAAAAACTTCAGCTACCGAAAGCGCACGTGATAAGCAGGGCGGGGAGGCTTGGCGCGAAGCGATATCTTCATTAGACCCTGAACCGACTGGTTCAGGGCGTATCCCGAGCCCTGCACCATTTTTGGTGCGGGGCGCAGGGACGCTTGCGTCTGAAGATTCGCTGAGTCGACAAGCCGACCTCAGCCCGAATAGTCTTTCCGCCGTCTTCCCTAAATCCCCCTCTTCCCTAAAAATTCTAACCACTTCTGTCTCCTCGGCCCCAAATCCCCTACTTATTGCCTTAATCACCATCTTGTCTGCCATGCCAAACTCCAGGGGTACAAAAAGTGGCACCACTCTTCCTTGGGCCAGATAGCAAATTTTGTCAATCTCTTCAGGCTCTGCTTCTTTGAAAAGATCGGCCAAGACCTCCGTCATTAGGTTACGCGAGGCGGTTTCCTCTAATTTCTGAAAATACCAGGCAAGCCGCGCAAAGGTCAAAAAGTCCTCCTCATTTTGTGCTTTGTCCTAGAAAAGAAGAAAAGAAAAGGTAGGAAAAGACGACTACAAAAATAAACAAAGTCCCAAAAATCAGAGAGAGCCAGCCCGCCGTCTCATTTTTCAAGACCTTATTCAGCCCCTCGCCGACCAGGGTTAAGCCGAAAAGGGTCGGCAGCACCAAGATCATGTATAAAAACTGCGGATCGTTTGGGGTCATGGCGCTTCCTTTATTATATACCTTGCCCCCTTGGTTTTTCCCTTCTTCTTTATTATACTCCTTTCCACCAAATGATTCAGGTCCCTTAAAATTGTATCTTCCGAAACCATCGGCAGAATTTTTTTGGCCTCGGTCATGGTCAGCTGATTGTAGGCTTCCAGATATTCCATCAGCCTTACCTCTCTCTCCGATAAGGCCACCGCTCCTCCCCCCAGGCGCTCCTTAAATTTGGCATCAAGGGACAAAGAGCGCACCTTTTCCTTGGCCCGGGAAAACTCGATTGCCAGGGCTTGACTAAAGAACTCCAGCCAGCCGGTGAGATCTCTCGAATTCAAGTCTGCCGTCTTATCCGTCTCGCCCAAAATCTCATAATACTCGTCCGTGTTCTCGTCAAAATACTCCTCTAGGGAAAAAAGCTTTTTGATCTCGTAGCCCTCCCGATACAAAATCAGGGTGGCGAAGGCCCGGGCCGTCCGGCCATTACCCTCCACAAAGGGATGAACAGCTACCAATACGTAACTGCTTATTCCCGCCCGCAGCACGGGATGAACGCTTAAGCCGTTTTCGCTATTTAACCAGGCGAAAAAGTCTGCGATATAATAAGGAACCTCGATCGCCGGCGGCGGCCGAAAGACTACCTCCTTGGTCTGGCTATTCTTTAAAACCACCTGGTCTTTCCGGAGTATCCCCGCCATTGGCGGCGGGACGACTCTTTCAACTACCAGGGCGTGAATACGCAAGAGCTGGTCCTGGGTGTAGGGATTGCCCTTCTCTTGGTCAAGCTGTTTTAAGACATTGCGGTAGTTAATCACTTCCTGAATGTCTCTTTCAGGAGCAGCTATTTCCCGCCCGACCATTATTCCTTGAACTTCGTTTAGGGTTAGGTCGTTGCCCTCCAAGTGGGTGGCGTGGTGAACGGTGCGCGTCATGGCTTCTTCCTGAAAACTTTTCTCGTAGGCGGGAACAAGGGGCGCATTCTCTACAACTTCCTTGGCCACTTCGATCAGGCCGATATTTTTGAGGATCTTATTCGTGATAGTGAATCTTGGAGTATACACTAAAATAATTCTTGCATAATTCCCGCAAGAAAACAACTCTTACCCAAAAATTATTTCTTCCAACTTTCGGTGCTCTGGGCCATTCGGATGGAGAATGCTTTCAAAGAGGCAGACTTTATCCGCTAAAATCTCACTTTTAAACTCAAGGGCCTCAAGCTTTGTAACTCTCTGCCCTAAATCAATAAGCGCCTGGGGCCGAAGATCTCTCTTTACCCTTCCCAATGTCAGATGTGGCGTAAATTCTCGCTCCTCTGTTTTAACCCCAATCTTTGCTAATCCCTCCTTAATATTAACCTGTAGCTCTTTAAGGCTCTCAAGATCGCCTGTTAATCCTAGCCAAATTACCCTTGGTCTTCTGTTATTGGGAAAGCATCCAATTCCACTAATCCGTAAGGTGAAGGGACTTATATCGTCTAACCTTTTTGCTATTTGATTTTTGATATTTGCTATTTCTTTCTCCTGCCACCCAATGAAAGCCAAAGTCAGATGAATATTTTCCGGTGCCACCCAGCGAACCGGAAAATAATGGCGTTTCAAATCTTCCAAAAACTGCGCTAGCTCTTCCTTTGTTTCCCTCGATAATTCAATCGCCAAAAAGAGTCTCTTTTTCACATCTTAATAATTCCCATTTTCTCCTGATAACTTTTCTCTACCAGGCTAAGATCGGTCGTTGTAATCAACGTTTGCTGTTTAGGAATAACTTTTAAAACAAGCTCTCGGTGTCCCTCGTCAAGCTCGGAAAAGATATCGTCCAGCAGAAGAACCGGCCTGGCCCCAGTTTTCTGGGAAACGAATTCCAACTCGCCAAGTTTTAACCATAAGATCGCCAAGCGCTGCTCCCCTCTGGAACCATAAAGCGAAAGATCACGACTTTCGCTAATTTCGAATTTAATGTCGTCCCGGTGCGGCCCCGCCAAGGTCTGTCCCAAAATAATCTCCTTATCCAAATTTTGCTCAAGTGCCGCCAGGGAAATAACGTTCATTTTGTATTCCATTTGAAATTTGTCCTCCGAATCGGAGGATGAAATCTGATATTTGTTTACCTCGCCTATAAATTCTTCTCTCTTCTGCGTTATATAGCTTCCATCTTTCACTAAAAGTTGGTCCCAAAAAAACAGTCGTCTCCTTATCTCCTCTCTTTGTATCTTTGTATCTTTGTATCTTTGTATCTCTTCTAAAATCTTATTTCTCTGCCGCAGTCCCTTCTCATATGAGAGGCTCGCCCGCCGATACTCCCAGTCAACTTGGGATAAGACTAAATCGAGGTACTTTCTCCTCAAGGAAGGACTATCGGTAATAAGTTCCAGATCTTCCGGTCCAAAATAAACCGCGCGCAGATTGCCCAAAAAATCCACCATGCGTTTATTAACCCCATTCACCTTATAAATCTTTTTGGCCACCGTCTTCCCAGAAACCGAACCAGTGGTTAAAAAAATTTCCAAATTGACCTCGCTTTTGTTCTCGGAGGGCAACCGATTTTCAGCACGATTGATCCCGCGAGAAGTAGAGGACTGATCATAACTCGCGCTTGGAGTCGCGGGATCACCGAGCGCGGGGAAATTCTCGGTGCGAACTAAATCCTCGCCCTGGCCGCGCGATGCTTGAAAATCGTGTTGCCCGACAAGACAGGTCACCCTCGCCATCTCTTCCCCATAGCTAATCATCTCTGATTCCACTTCTGCCCGATAACTCTTTCCTGTTGCCAGAAGGTAAATTGCCTCCAAAAGGTTAGTTTTCCCAGAAGCATTAGGACCAACCACCAAACTTGTTTGGCGG
>VGLL01000083.1 GCA_016866735.1 Candidatus Shapirobacteria bacterium | reverse complement strand
TAGTTAAACCAGGCGATACCGCCGGCCTGGCCGAAAAGTTAGATGTCTTTATTAAAGACAAGAAATTGCGGCAGGAACTAGGCGCAGCCGGGCTCAAAGAGGCCCAAAAGTACTCTTGGGAAAATGTGGGGAAACAGACTTTAGAGTTCTATCGAACTTTAGTTAAGCCCTAAGGGTCTAGGTTTAGAGGAAATTTAACGGTCGCAAATTCCTGCTGTAGCAGAATTTTGTGTCCAGCTGTTGACAAAACTGCCGAAGAAGTCAACGTGCAGCATTTTCCTGACGAAAATAGTTATATAAGATGTCCCCATTGTGTTGTCTTAGGGCTATTTGATTAATGAATTATCCTCGTATCAATATAGGTTGTTGCATGTACTCCTGAAATTTAGTCGGATTATAAACTCTCATCATTTGTGGTTAAACCCTAGGAGTATAAGGCTAGAATTTGATTTCAGGCAGGAATTATTTAGGACGATTTTTTGTCACTATTTCGGGAAATTGCTTTCGCCCCAGGTCATTATAAATGATTTAGGTAGCTTAAAGTTTGCCTCACTTAGGTAAAGTATCAACTTTCCTTGATGAACTCTTTCGTGTTGCAAAAGCCATACTACCATTCCAGCGTTCTCTGATTTAACTTTTTCTATTTCCTTTAGAATATCTCTTGAGAGTCGCCGAAGATTATCCAAGATTTCTCTCTTAGTCATTCTTTCAAATACCTCCTTATCTGGAATGTCTCCTTGGTGAGAAAACGTTAATTGCCCAGTTTTTAACCCTTTTAAGTAGCACATCCTTGTTCTGGAAAGACAAGCAAATTCCCAAGCAAATGACTTAAATCTAGGATTAAAAGGTTTGACTTCCCATTGAGAAGGCGGAATATTGACAGCAAAACCTATAGTGGCGGCGTTGGCGTTTTTCCAGGCATTCTTGAAATCTTGTATAAGCTTGCCATTCATTTTGGTCATAAGAAAATTATACCAGAATTTAATTCCAGCCAGAAATTACTTGGGACCATATAATTTCTGGCTCTTCTTGACAAAAAATTAAGGCGCGATATAATACTAACCATGCAGAAAAGCAAGCAAATGTTAGTTTCGTGTAGCTGCTCCCCGCAATTTTTGGGGGAGCCTTTTGCTGGCTAAAAGAAATTTTTTAAAAAACGCAAGAGAACTCCCCCAAAGGGGAGTTTTTTATTGGTAAAAAAGAAAACATGAAATATTATCAGAATATTCTTAAGGTTATAGGCAGGACGCCGTTAGTCCGGCTTAACCTCAATGGCCGTAATGAGGCGAGGATTCTCGCCAAGCTAGAGTTTCTAAATCCCTCCGGCAGTATTAAAGACAGAATGGCTTTGTACATGGTCGAAAAGGCAGAAAGACGGGGGGTTTTGAAAAGAGGGGCCACTATAATCGAAGCCACGACTGGCAATACTGGTATTGCTTTGGCAATGGTAGCTGTGATTAAGGGCTACCAAATGCTTGCGGTAATGCCCGAAAATATGAGTCAGGAAAGACAACAACTGATGGCCGCCTTTGGCGCTAAATTCATCTTAACTCCCAAAGATGAGGGGCCGCAAGGAGCAATTAATAGAAGAAATGAGTTAGCCAAGGAAACAAGAAACTCCTGGGTTCCTGGCCAGTTCGAAAATACAGACAATATTTCGGCTCATCAAAAAACTACTGGCAGAGAAATAATCGAACAAGCAGGGGGAAAGGTAGATGCCTTCGTGACCGGCGTCGGCACGGGCGGAACGTTGATGGGCGTAGCGAGAGCCTTAAAAAGGATAAACCCAAAAGTTAAGATTATCGCCGTTGAGCCAAAAGAATCGGCAGTAATAAGCGGAAAGAGGCCAGGCAGCCACCATATTCAAGGGATAGGTGAGGGTTTCATTCCCAAGATTGTTGATCTAAAAATGATAGACTGGGCAGAGAAAGTTAGTAGCCTTGAGGCAGAAAGAATGGCTAAAAGACTAGCCAGAGAAGAAGGGATACTGGCGGGAATATCCTCCGGTGCTAATGTCGTTGCCGCCATGAGGGTAGCTGAAAAATTAGGAAAAGGAAAGACGATCGTAACGGTATTGCCCGACAGGGGAGAGAGATATTTCAGTATGGGAGTTCTTGGGTAGCCGAATATATCCGAATGAGAATAGCCAGAATTAATCCGAATAAAAAAATGATAAGCTCAAATTATGATGTTTTTAATGCGGCCGCATTACAGTTATCATAATTGTTAGGGTAAAAACCGCAGCAGGGGGGTTATGCTATACTAAGACAATGCGGCTTTATAATACTTAAACTTGCCGCCCGGGAGAATTATAGAGAGAAACTATCTCTAAGAGTTAGTTGACTTCAAGATATGAAACTTTGCCATATCTTATATAACTTTTTCGGAGGAAAATCCTAATATGGCGACAGAAGTACCAGCGCTATCGGCCGGAGGAAGGGTGGGAAGCTGGTTGGAAATGGCAGCGTTATTATGTTTAAGCCGGGCAGGTATTCCAGGGAGCGAACGCACGCTGGGACGCCTTGTCGAAACCGTTAGAAGAGAGGGTGGAGTAGGCCCCTATGTAGCCAATAAGGCGAGTCTAAGAGAAGGCGATAGAGTAAGGTTTCACCTGCTCGAAGAGGGATTATTGCTTATGTATCTTGCTGCAAAAAGGCGGCAGCCAATACCAGAAGTAGCGAGAGATGCTATTGACCTATCGTTAGCAGAACCCCAAAGTCGCGCTGATCCCCAATTAGTTCATTTTCCCTTCTTAAGAAATACTTATTCCTTTAGACGGGCAGCCGATTTTGTAGAGTTAGATGGTTGCGAACCGGTGGAGATGCTGGCCGATCTTCTTCCTGTTATAAGCCCCGAACAAGCAGAGATGGTTTTTGAAGATATTTTCGGCTTTTTAAGAGACGTGCGCATGCAGCAACAAGAAAAATCTAGGGTAAATGCCGAGAATGTTACCCTTATGTGCATGACCGATGATATAATTTCTATTCTAAGTAAGGGATTGAGAGGCGGTAGACTTGAGGAAAGTGTTGCCGGCAGATGGTTAAGACTAGTAGTTGATGTTTCAGACAGATTTCCTCAAGCAGGAAGGGAATCATTCTGCTCCCTCCGGACTGCTCTCTTGCGTTCTTTTCGATCTAGCTGCCTAGCGTATGGCAACCCCGCCAGGATGATTGAACAACTGGGAGAAGGAATGATTAATGTATTTGTTTCTCGTCATCCTGCCGTAATGGACGAGGAAATCCTTTCCTTTGTCCAATTGGCGCCGTATTCGCCACCAGCCGTTAGCTATCTTGAGAGATTCACGAACTCTCCCGTAGAAGAACAGCGGTTAGCAGCAGCCCGTGTTTTGCTCTCAGAAGAGACAGTTGGAATGGTGTTAAAATTAGGCGAGGACAGAACAAAGAGTCAGAGACTCCATTCATTCATAGAAACACTTCTTAGCGATACTGCTCAGGGGGTAAGAACAGGTGCCATTGATAGAATCTCTCAGTGGCGTCGGGGGGTAGAGGCCGAGTTTGTGGATGAGACGCTTGTGAGATTACTTAGAAGGGAGCAGGCCTCGGCAGAGGAGAAAGCCGCAATTTTAGGGAGTATAGCGGCGATCGTTGAGGAGATGCAGCCTGATGTTTTCAGTGAGGAAATGCCCGCGGAGACAAAACCAGAAGTAACTTCTTTCCTAACGAAAGTATTTGCACCGTTGGCTAGCTTTCTAAGTCGAGGACCGTCAATAGGAGATAAAACTTTATTGGAAAGATGGCAAAGAATTAGACAAATTTATTCAGGGGCAACAGGCTAACATGAAACTTTATAACACTTTGACCCGCCGTTTAGAAGAATTCAGGCCCCTTCGGCAAGCTCAGGGCAAGCTACCCGCAGAGGTGGGAGTTTATTCCTGCGGGCCGACAGTTTATTGGAACCAGCATATCGGTCATATGTACTGCTATACCCAGTGGGATATCCTCGTAAGATACCTAAGGCACTTAGGTTACTTAGTTTTCTGGGTGATGAATATAACGGATGTGGGGCACATGACTTCGGACCAGGATTTTGGCGAAGACAAAATGGAAAAGGGAGCGCAAAGAGAAGGTCTTTCGGTTTGGCAAATTGCCGATAAGTATATCGCCCAATTCTTGGAAAGTCTGGATTTACTGAATATCCAAAGACCGGATGTTTTATGCCGAGCGACGGAGCACATTGCCGAGCAGATCGATTTAATCAAAAAGATCGAGGCCAACGGTTTCGCCTATAAGACCAAAACCGGCTTGGTTTTTGATACGGGAAAGTTTCCCGATTATGGCCAGTTTGCCAAATTGGATTTAAAAAAGCAGAACGCG
>VGLL01000082.1 GCA_016866735.1 Candidatus Shapirobacteria bacterium | reverse complement strand
GCAGGAATTTGGGTTGCCCTATACTCGGGAGAGAATGGGCGTGATCTTGCAGCCGCGAGTGGTTATCGTCCCCTGGGATCATCAGGGCCCTAATCGTCGTTTTACTGGTGAACTAATGGGATTGCCTGAGGGCTTTCAGCATCCATTTCTTGGGTATATAAAAGGGAGAGACTTTCCGCCCTTCCGCTTATATGGTCGAGAAAATAATAGTTCTTCTGCGTACGTAGCCGATAAAGTTGCAGCCGGAATTCCTCAAGAGAGAGCATTCCAGGAGTTGGGAATCTCGCCAGGCGTGTATTTAAAATACGCATTGCCGCTGGTTAGTCTTAACATGACGGGCAACCCTTATTGCTGGTTATCTAGAGGGTTAATGCAGTATTTTGCCGAGCATGAGATTACTCGCATACAAAGATTGCGCGCTACCAGAGAACCTAAGGTTGATGATACGTTAAGAACTGCTGATTATGGTGCAAGCCTTCTGTTGACGATGGCGCTGGCAGCAGGAAAGGAAGGCTCAATGGCAACCGTTCCGCAAGGCATGGAAAGAATAATGAATATGCTTATTGACAGGGCATGGCAATTTACAAAAGGGAGAGTGACAAGATGCGATTCTCCGGAAAGTCTGTTTCTGGCCATTGCCCCAGAGCTTGGGGGCGCGGGCGAGATAAAACAACTCGAAGGCCAGATGAGAAGAATTAGAGAACAGATACTGGGATAGAGAACCCCAAAAAATTAACTTATTTGACAAACGGCCGTGTGGTTGACAAGTTAATATTGGATGAGCAGAAAAGAATTAAGAGAAGTAATTTTAAAAGTTAGCGAAGGGACACTTGAGAAGCTAACTGACTTTCTTCTTTGGCTCTTTTTTCTCCAGGGCGCCTCGCTTGGTAAAACAAAAACCAGTAGGGATATGTACCGGATTTTTAGCGAGGCAGAAGAGATGCTTAGAGAAGTAAATTACCAAAGCTTTAAGCGGGCGGTTGATAATCTTAGGAAGAAAAAATTACTAACTTGGGAAAAAATAGGGGGCGGCTTGGAGATAGAGATCACTAAACAAGGAGAGGAGCGTCTCGAAGCAAGCCTGCCGGCCTATCAAGAGAAAAGAACGTGGGATAAAAAACTCTACCTTGTCACTTATGATATCCCCGAGAAGAGACATCGAGACAGGGATATTTTGCGCGAGTATCTAAAAAGGATCGGTTGCGTTAGCTTGCAGGAATCTGTTTGGCTGACCCCCTATAATCCGACGCAAATCCTGGCTGATTTTGTAAGAGAAAGAGAGTTGGAGGGGATGATTTTGGTCTCCGACTTGGGGCCACAGGGAACGGTCGGGGGAGAGGACATTAAAGCCCTGGTTAAGAGAGTTTATCAGTTGGAGGAGATAAATGAGCGTTATGGGGAATTTATCGAAAAATACTCAAGGGGAAATTTTCCCAGAACAGAACTTACCTTTGCCTTTTATAGGATTTTGGAAGATGACCCTCAATTGCCGTTTGAGCTCTTACCGGGGCAGTGGCGCGGAGATGAGGCTTACCATCTTTTTAAAAAATTAACTTATCAGGCAAACGGCCGTATGGGTAGTAAGTGAGATTTTGAGGCTGACAATAGCAGGGTGTCCTAAGTCGGGAAATAGAAGAAATGTATAAGCTGCAAGGGAAAAAGAAGACGGAGTGAGCACAGCCCAGACTAGATCACTATCGGCAAGGCGGAAAACAGGCGGGAGTCTGTTTTCACTCGTCAAGAGACTCATCAAGACGGGGAAGTTTTGCTAAAGTCTCGAGCTCCTCTGGGGTAAATTCAACTGCCTTTAGCAATCCCCTTAAGACCATTTCGGCCTGTAGCGCCCTAAGTGCGGGATTGCTATTGAGTTCAAAGCTAAAACCCGGTTCCCATTCAAGGGCTTTCCAGGCACTAAGTTGGGCTCTTAACCGTTCGCCAGAAAGTGTGGTTAAATACTTATGGCGTGCTCTTTGCTCCGCCGTCGGACCAGGAAAATCAGCATCTCCCTCTCTTCTTACCATAATAGCTTACAAGATATCATACTATAGGGGGTCTGTCAAGAGTTGGGTGTGGTAGAATGGAATTGATCATGAAAGTCGTATCTGATCTTCACTTCCATAGCAAATACTCACGCGTGGTTTCGCCGCAGATGGTTTTGCCGGAAATTGCCAAATGGGCGAAACTGAAGGGAATTGATTTAGTTACTACCGCCGATTTTACCCATCCACTTTGGTTTAGGGAACTCGAGGCAGGGTTAGTGGAGGTGGAAGAAGGAATATACCAATTAGGGAATTTGGGGGATTTGGGGGAGTTGGGGGAATCAGGGGAATCGGGGGAATCGGGGGGATCGGGGAGATAGGGGAAATGAGCAGATGGGGCTGTTTTGAGAAATTGACAGGACATTATAATGCGAGTATCCTGAATATTAAAAAGGAGGTGATTAAATAATGGCTGAAGAAAAAGGTTTGACTACGGGTTTGCCCTCCAATACGGCAGCTGCCCTTTCCTATGTTTTGGGCCTGATTACGGGAATTGCCTTTTTGATCTTAGAGAAAAACGACAAAGTGGTGCGCTTTCACGCCAGCCAATCGATAGCCTTTTCGGTAGTAAGTATAATCGGCTGGGCAATTTTGTCAATCATTCCGGTGATCGGCTGGTTATTGCTTCCTCTCTGGGGGCTTGGCTCTTTCGTTCTTTGGTTAGTGCTGATCTTAAAGGCCTATCAGGGAGAGAAATTTAGCCTGCCATATCTTGGCGAGTGGGCAGAGAAGCAGATAAAGTAAAATAAAGTCGCCCACCAAAATTTTGCTGTCGGCTTCAGTTTCTCTCGTGAGATAGCGAGTGTTTTTTAAATCAGCTCTTTGGCACTCGCAAAATGAAGCCTCACAAAATTTGGCGGGCTCTTTTGCTCTTGAAAAATTGGTTATCTTCGCTTAACTAAATCTGATTATGGTTTTTCAAAATCGAGAACAAGCAGGGAAATTGTTAGCGACAAAGTTGCAAAGCCTCAAAGCGGCAAAGAACCTTATAGTTTTAGCCATTCCCCGAGGAGGCGTGGCAGTGGGCAAAGGCGTGGCAGTGGGCAAAGAAGTTGCGAGTGCCTTAGGTTGCCCTTTAGGAATTCTTATTACGAAGAAAATAGGGGCGCCTGGAAATGAAGAGTTGGCGGTTGGGGCGATGGGGCCGGACGGAGTGGTAGTTTGGAATAAAGATCTTCTTTCCCAGTTGGGCTTCAGACCCGAGGACCTAAAAGAGAAAATTCAAAACGCAAAACTCAAAATGCAAGATTACAGGGAAAAGTTTGGGGACCTTGGGGATTTTGGAGGAGGTGCGGGAGTGGAGGGGAGGACCGTAATTTTGACTGATGACGGGGTGGCGACAGGAGCGACGATTGAGGCGGCGATTATTTGGCTGAAGGCGCAAAGGCCGGCGAGGGTTATTCTCGCCGTTCCGGTGATCGCGGCCGATACGCTCGAAAGGCTAAGGCCCCTGGCAGATGAAAATGTTTATTTAGACGCACCAGAAATGTTTTACGCCGTTGGCCAATTTTATCGCGAGTTCCCCCAAATTTCTGATAGCGAAGTGATAAAATTACTGAAGAGATGATTTTAATTGTTGGTTTGGGCAATCCGGGGCAAAAGTATGCCAAAACCAGGCATAATCTGGGATTTTTGGCCGTGGATCATTTTGTGAGGAAACAGTTGGAGGCTGGCAAGAGCGAGAAATGTTGGAAGCTTGATCCTAAATTTAAGGCAGAGGTTTGCCAAGTCGGCCCAGAAGTTCTAGTCGCGAAGCCGCAGACATTTATGAACAATTCCGGGTTGGCAGTTTCCTTGCTCCAAAAATTTCTAAGTGACTTAGGTGACTTAGGTAACTTATGGATTGTCCATGACGATTTGGATTTGCCCATTGGCAGGTTGCAGATCGTCAAAAATAGGGGGGCAGCTGGCCACCGCGGGGTTGATTCCGTTATTAGGGCTTTAGGGAGGACCGACTTTGTCAGATTTAGGCTGGGAATCGGCGGCGAAGAGGGATTTTCACCCAGTATTGGCAATGCCGACGAATATGTTTTGCAAGAGTTTTTGCCCCAACAGCATAGCGAAGTAAAAAAGATGATTAAAAAGGCTGTTTTGGCGATTGAGGTGGCTCTCGCGAAGGGGATCGAAGCGGCCATGAATCGATTTAATAGCAAGTGAAAAAATTTCCTGGACCTGAACTTAGGGCAGAAATTGGCCTCATGCCGGTTTTCCTTACCGATTCCTTTCGCCACGCGGCGAGCTCTCTCCTCTCGCTATTTTCTTCGATTTACATTTATAAGCAAGTGGCCTTCCTTACGAAAGACGAGCATTTTGCCATGG
>VGLL01000081.1 GCA_016866735.1 Candidatus Shapirobacteria bacterium | reverse complement strand
CACGGCAATCATCGCCTGAATCAGGTTATAGCCAGCTCCCAGGGGATCGCTCTCGGGATTGAGGAAGGTTAAAATCCTTAGCTTTTGGTAGTCTTTAAGGAATAACCAGGAAAAAGGTAGGCCGACCGCGCTTAAGATGAGCAGGCTAAGTAGGAATTTTAATTCGAGTCCCTGGGCAAGAATCATCCCCAGCCAAACCGCTAAAATGACGAGTGTTGTGCCCAAATCCGGCTGCCTAAAAATCAAAAAAATAGGCAGGGCCAAAAGAAAAAGACTAAAGATCTTTGGCTTAAAACCAGCGGGGCCCCTGGCCAAAAAACCGGCGAGAAATAAAATTAATAGCGGCTTAACAACTTCCGACGGTTGAACTGAAAAACCGCCAATTTGCACCCAGCGGACAGCGCCGCGCGTGGCTTCGCCCCAGAGAAGGGGCAAAAAGAGAAAACCCGTAGCCAACAGAAAGAGAAAAATGAAAAAACCGCGAAAAATGCGGTAGTCAAAAAAACTGAAGAGAAAGAAAGCGACAAGGCCAACTAGAGAAAACGCAATCTGACTTTGAAAAAGTTCGGGGGAAAGGCTTAGGGTCAAAAGGGAGCCAAAGGAGAAAATGCCTATGACCAAAAGTAAAAGTACCCAGTCAAATCCCTGTACCAGTCGGTACAGGGCAAGCCCTTGCGAATCACCCTTCATTGCGGTAGTACTCTCAATTCTTTCGCTTTGACCAGTTCTCTGGCTAAGGTTTCTTTTTTGATATAATCAGTGAATTCTTGTGGCCAACCTGAAAGCTCTACTACAATCCATTGATCCAGCCGGCAACCTGCCTCTTTTCTCGCCTCCTGAATCTGCCTAACAATCTCCCTTGTTTCTCCCTCGGCCGCCAGTTCTGGAGTAATCTTAGTCTCTAACTCAACTCTCAACTCCCCTTTGCGAGTAAGAAACTCTACTTCTTTAACATTCAGCTCCTCTTTAATCAATTGAACAAGCTGTTTATCAAAATCATTGAGCAGCGAACATGTAACATGTAACATGCCTAACGGCTGGCGGACTTTTATCTCCCTGCTTTTCCTCTCGGCATGCCCCAGCTCGCAAATTTTCCGCACCATCTCCATTTCGCTCTCAACTTTAGTGTTAACAAGTTCCTCGTTCGCTTCCGGCCAACTTTCCAGATGAACAGACGCGGATTCGTTTTTATTCGTTTTTGATTCGTTTAAATTCGTGAAATTTTGATAAATTTCTTCCGCCAAAAACGGCGTAAACGGCGCTAATAACTTACAAAGAGTAATTAAAACAGAATACATCGTGTTATAAAAAGCGGCCTTGTCTTTGTTCCATGTTCCTGCCGTCGGTCCAACCCGATCGCGCGATCGTCGCACGTACCAGGTTGAAAGATCACCGACAAACTCCTCGATTGTCCCCGAGGCAGTCATCGCGTCGTATTGGTCAAGCTTTTCCGTAACGACTTTTATCGTCTGATTCAGCCGCGAAAGAATCCATTTATCCAAAATATTGTCGCTTTGAGTTTTGCGATTTGAGATTTGAGCTTTATCAACACTCGCGTACGTCACAAAAAAGTTATAGACATTCCAGAGCATCAGGTGAAACCGCCGCCTGGTCTCGTCGGCCGAGCGATAGCCAAGCTGAAGGTTTATTTCTGGATTTTGCCGCAGGTATATCCACCGCATGACATCTGCCCCCATTTTCTCTACTGCTTCATCAAAGGGAATGCCGTTTCCTTTCGTTTTGCTCATCCTTTCGCCCTTCTCGTCCCTAACTTCGACATAATTCAAAACGATTCGGTAGGGAATTTTGCTCTCGAAAATATAGCCATAAACCAACATTGAGTAATACCAAAGCCGCACTTGTTCCACCATCTCACAGATGAAATCAGCGGGAAACCACCTCTCCCAATAATCCTTGTCTTCAAAATATTTAAGCGTAGAGAAAGGCACTACTCCCGCGTCTAGCCAGCAATCACCGACTTCTTTTATTCTAGAGACAGCCTCGCCGCATTTTGGACATTTAATCTTTATCTCGTCTATCCATGGTCGGTGAAAACTCGGTAGTTCTTCTACCAATTTGGGGTTCACGGCCAGCCTCCTTAGCTCTTCTTCTCCTCCTATTACCGCTAACTGGCCACATTTGGGACACTCATAAAACGGCAAGGCAAGGCCATAAAATCGCTTACGGCTAATCATCCAATCGCCCATGTTGTCCAGCCAGTTTTGCATCCTCTTACCAACAAACTCGGGAATCCACTTAGCTTTGCTCGCCGTTCTTTTTAGTCCTTCTTTTATTTTTTGACAATTGATAAACCAGTTCTCTTCTAGCCGGAAAAGACATTTGGCCTTACAGCGCCAGCAATGCGGATAGCTATGGACGCAAGACTCCGTTTTGAAAAGACTGTCTATCTTTTTTAAATAATCAATTACCCTATCACCCACATCGTGGGCAAATTCCCCGCTCAAATCGCCATAGCCTTCGATAAATACGCCAGCCTCGTTAAGCGGCGAAAGCGCTGGCACCTTTAGCTTTCTGCCCAACTCAAAATCTTCCTCGCCGCAGCCAGGGGCAACATGAACAATCCCTGTCCCCTCCGCCGGATTGACCAAGTCCCACTCAACAACAAAATGCCTAATACCTTGCTGCGCAGGAATATCGTAGACTGATTCGTATTCCCGATTTAACAATTCCCTGGCGCTGACAACCTCGTAATCATCAAGACCCAGCCTCTTAGCCGATTCTTTGGCCAAATAGTAAAATTCTCCATCCGCTTTTGCCTTTACGTATTCATAGCTGGTATTGATCGCCAGTAAAACATTGGCAGAAATGGTCCAGGGAGTGGTCGTCCAAACCAGGAAATATTCGTTAGGTTTATCTTTAACCCTAAACTTGATATAGACAGCGACATCCTTAATGTCTTGGTAACTGTCCGCCTGTTCATGTCGCGAAAGACCGGTCTCGCAACGCGGGCACCAGGTGGTTGACGATTTATCCTTATAAATTAAGCCCCTCTCGTGGCAAATTTTTAAGAAACGCCAAATGTAGAGATTATTCGTTTCGGACATGGTGTAATAGGAATGATCCCAATCCATGAAATAGCCCAACCGCTGCGACTGCTCGGTCTGCTTTCTGGCAAACTCATTCACTCTCTCTTTACAGGCGCTGGTAAATTGTCCTATGCCAAATTTATCAATGTCCTTTTTACTGTTAAACCCAAGGGCTTTTTCCACTTCCACCTCCACCCACAGCCCCTGGCAGTCAAAGCCATTTTGGAATCGCTGGCGGAATCCTTGCATGTTTTTGTATCTTTGCCAAAGGTCTTTATAAGTTCTCCCCCAAGCGTGATGGACGCCCATGGGATTATTGGCAGTAATTGGGCCGTCTAAAAAGGAAAATCGCCTTGCCCTTCCGTAGCCCTCCGACTCGGAGGGCGAAGGAGGGTTATTCCTCTCTAGATATTTTTTAACGATTCCCTCTTTCTCCCACCAATCCAATATCCGCCGCTCCATCTCCGGAAAATCAATTTTGGCCGTGACCTGTTTGAACATAACTAAACCTATTTTAACTAAAAAGCCCCTTGTCTTAAAGGGGCATTGGCCAATCAATCCGCCAAAGGCGAGATTAAAAGGCCTAGTTTTTAATAATGATCTTTACTAATTCCTCGGTTTTCGCCATTAACTTTTTCATTCTTGGATAATCTTACCAAACCCCTTCCCAAAAAGCAAATTATTCTGCTCAAATTCCAATACTAATACCGGGCTAGGCAAGCGAGTTCCACGTCTCCCACTTAATTTCCCTCCCGGGATAGGCAACTTTACTAAATGGCCACTTCTCAATAATCCATTTTTTTACTGCCCCATACAAGAGAGAGTCCAATCCCTTGTCGGAAGCACTCTTCCTTACCCACATATAAACTTCGGCATCAAAGCCTTCTTTTCTGGGTTGGAAAATATACACGCAGCCTAAACACTGACTCTCGTCTAAATTCATAACCGTGTAAGCAAAAGAAGAGCGGGTCTGAAACTCCTTTTGATGCCATCCTAAATCAATCAAATCTTGTTCGAAGGTCAAGTCTTTTAAGGGCCATTTTGAGCGGGGGCCAAATATTCCCTGAAGGTGGTTAATACTTGTCATCACCGCGTCATAATCCTTAACCACATCCGCGACTCCCAACATTCGCAATCTAAATTTACTCGTTTCTAACTTCTCTGGAACCTTAAAATCTGGTGGAACAAAAGGCTTATACATAAACTTCTGATTAACTACTTGGTGGCAACAAAATTCTATCACCCAAAATCACTCCACGCAAGAGGCGGATTTTAAGAAATGGCGGCGAGGAAGGAGGCGAGGGAGGAGAAATTCGGAAATATAAATCCTTGTT
>VGLL01000080.1 GCA_016866735.1 Candidatus Shapirobacteria bacterium | reverse complement strand
AGCCTCACCGCCCCTATTACCGATCTCCCCGATTTGCCCGATCTCCCCGATCCTCCAATTCGTTCCGGTTTCACTGCCGTTGACTGGGGCGGTATCCTCGCCAACGGCTCCTGCGGTCTCCCCGCAACAAGTAGGTGAAACCCCTATTGACACCTGCCTAATTACCCCCTACACTATTCTTAACATGTCTGCCCGGAAAGTTTTATGGATTATTCTTGGAGCAACCGTTCTTCTCTGGGGAGGAGTGTTTCTTTATCTTCTTAAACCAGCCCCAAGAGTGAATCCGGCTTCCTTACCGCCAGCGACTGCCTCTCTCGTATCGAAGGTCACGCCAGTTTCTGCCCCTTTCTCCGAAAATGACTACATTATCATCAGAAAGAAACCCGGCCTTTCCGCTTATCTTGCCTACTTAATTTACGAAGGGGTTCTTAAAAGTAAGACCGACGCCGAGTGGTCAGTTGATGTCC
This sequence comes from Candidatus Shapirobacteria bacterium, assembly GCA_016866735.1. Lineage (GTDB taxonomy): Bacteria > Patescibacteriota > Microgenomatia > VGLL01 > VGLL01 > VGLL01. The sequence goes on along the minus strand of VGLL01000080.1, from coordinate 3,977 downwards.
AGGGAGAAGCCCTCCTCTTTAAGGTCAATCCAGAAACAAAATTTCTGAAAGCCTCCTTGGAAATAGATAGTAAGAAGGTACCTGTGGGAAATAGAATCCGGGTAACTGTCGGAGTTATTGCGGGGAGAGGTTTGAATCAGGAGATCGAGAAAGGGGATCTGAAAAATCAAAAGGCAGTTGCCGTTGAGGTCCTATGATAAAAAGACTGTTTCCCTGCCTTCTTCTTCTTTCTTTGCCTCTTTTTTTAGCTCCTACTCGTATTTATGCTGAGTGCAGCTGCGAGATAAGCCCTATCTTTTGGGCATTCACTTGTAGTCCTGATTGCCGATATGCCTATTATTCTTGTGGTGGTCAAGGCGTTAGCCAATGCGGCGGCCAAGCCCCGGCGCCCACGCCTGCCGTGGCGGGAAACAACCCTCCAGTAGTTAATCAGTTTAGCGCTAGGGGTGAGTTCGCGGGAAGCTCTTTCTATGGAATGATTAATTCATTGAAAATTAGCGATCCCGATTGTGATTTGAATAAAATTTATTTCGATTATGCGGGGGTAACACACAACTACACGGGATACAGCGGTGGCTGGTGTGACTATAGTGATGGCGGTGGGTATGGTTGGTCTTTAGATCCGCCAAGCCCGCCATATGCTGGCTGTTATACAATAATAGCTTATGGTAGAGACGCAAGGGGGAATATTGGTTCTGCTTCGGATGTCGTTTGCCGCCCCGTTACTCCCACTACCGAACCAGCCGACACCCCCACCCCTACCACACCGCCAGCAACTCCCACCGCGTCTCCGACCTGCGATTGGCCCTATCAATGCCAATCGTGGTGGATGTGCTCTGGCGAGCCACAGTATAATTGCGGCTGGAGCCAGCGCTGCTGCCCGCCGAGCGGAACACCTACACCTACCCCTCGAGCAACTTCGACTCCCACGCCCACTCCAAGACCAACCGCCACTCCTACAATCACGCCTACTCCAACACCAGCAACCGTCACTCTCTCTGGCTATGTTTTCTTGGACCCAAATGAAAGCGGAAGAAAAGAGGGAATTGAAACTTGTTTTGAGGGCGAAGTAACAATCTGGCTTGACTCTGATTGCCAGTTTGGCTGCCAAGGGAGACCATCCTTCACTAGCACCGCCGCTTGCAATACTTATTCCTTCGTGATGACTAGGGGCACCCACACCATTTCCATTGCCCCCGTCCCAACCGGGACAACCCCTACCGGCTGGAGCGGGACCAATGCCCTGGGCGCAGAAATCTTCGGCTCAGGCTCCCAGGCTATTGTTAGTTTCTAGGTACTGCAGCTTGACTATGTCGTTTCTTGAATCGCAAAACCCGGACTACTATTGCACATGGGCGCTTGAACACGACACCGCGCTTCTAGAAGACCAACGAGCGCATGTTCCCGGCGGCTCTGTTCCGCGCGGCTCGCAGCTTTGCTCTGGTAAACTCGAAAACGGCCAGTTTCCGCCGTGCAATTGGCCGTTCTCAAAAAGAAACTGTAAGTTCCGAAGAGACGGCGATTTGTGTAAAGACCCTCGGGCTCTAAGATTCGGTCGATAAGGCCCGCCTCATCCTGCCTGCCGGCGGCGGATCAGAAGCATTGCCGCAAACAGCACACATTAGAAATAACGGCGATACCCGCATAATCTCACTCGCCTGCCTCTATAATTCGCCATTGCTTGAAATAAGTATATTTTTCTCGTTCCAAGCCCGTCCAAATCTTTTTACCCAAGAATCAAGCCGTTGCCTATTCATGTTAGACAAACTCCAAGAAATTATTTTTGTTGATTACCTGATAGGACGAGTTTTTATAAGTTTCCGCCCAGGCCTTTGGCGGTTTTTTACCCTTACTCTCCCATTTTATCTCCCATCCCGCTAAGATTCCCCCCTCCTCTTCGACATAGTCAATTTCTTGCTGGCTCCATGTTCGCCAGAAATAACAGTTAACGCTTCTGCCCAGAACCTCATTTTTCTTAAATCTCTCGGCAATGACAAAATTCTCCCAAAGCTGGCCTGCATCATTACGAAGTGATAGCGGATTAAAATTATTAATAATGGCATTTCTTACTCCTGTGTCGAAAAAATAAATTTTTCGTGATTTGCTTATTTCCTTCCGCAAGTTCCGCGATAACGGCGGCAAGCGGAAGATGATGAAGGCCTGCTCCAAAAGACGAATATAAGAGGCAACTGTTTTTTGATCGACTCCTAATAGGCTAGCCAACTCGGTATAAGAAACCTCTGAGCCTACTTGTAGGGACAATGCGACGAGAAGTTTTTCTATCAGCTCTGGGTTCTTCAGCCCCTGATACTCCAAAGCATCTTTATAAAGATAACTTTTGTAAATCGTTTTAAGCATTTCTTGGCTATCTTCCTCGCTCACAATCACTTCCGGATAAAGTCCAAAAACCAGCCTTGCTTCCAATAACCGCCGGAGCACAAGCGGATTCCTACTGGTTTCTCTAAGCAAAAAGGGGGCAAGATGGAATTCAAATGCCCTTCCCGTCAAGGGCTCTCTTGTCTTATTAGAAAGATCAAAAGATGACGAGCCGGTAGCAATCACTTGCAGCCGGGGCGCGTTATCAACTAAGAGCTTAAGGGTAAGACCAATATTTCTGACGCGTTGTGCCTCATCAATGATCACTAGGTCCTTCTCGCCAATGTAATCGATAAGTTCAGTTGAGGTTTTGTCGGTTAGGGCCAGGCGCACATCGGGCTCATCGCAGTTAAGGTAGAGACTCCTTCTGTATTCCGTCTGGATTTTTCTCACCAAAGTAGTTTTACCCACCCGGCGCGCGCCGTAAATAACCACCGCCTTCCCCTTGAAAAGATGGTTTTTAATTCTTTTCTCTAATAATCTGGGGTAAATCATAATTTACAGGAATGCACTCCTCTAAATTACTATTATTTAGCGGAGTTGTCAAGAGGCAGTCTCCACTGATTAACTGCCTTGGTTCTTTTGTGCCGGAATTTATTTAATTCTTGCGGGGTAATTTATCAAGTTTCAAAAAAGTGGGGTTATTTCTTACTTGGCAGATCTTCGCAGGCTGTTCCGTTTGTCGCCATCAAAAATGACAGGGTGTCTTTTAAGAAGTCAAGGGGTAAAAATTAAGCTTATAAAAGCTCGATGTGACCAAAGCCCTTTGCTTTTTTAAAATACTGGGCATCGCCGGTGAGGAAAGTTCCTTTTCGTAATTTAGCCAAAAGGTGGTAGGAGGTATCATAAAAAGAGGTCTGAAAGTGATAGCTCAACTCAAGAATTCTTGCTAATTGCGGAAAAGAAAAGGCCACTAAATCAATCGGGAGATTAAAAAGTTTCCTGAAAGTCTCCCCGGCCAGCTCCTTATCGGTTAAAGAAAATCTTAAACCATTGCCAATTTCTAAAGGTAAAAGGTGAGTCGAGTAAAGTTTGGCCCGGCCAGTTTTAGCTTCGTTGAGAATCTTTGCAAATTTCTCTACTACTGATGGTTTCTCTTCCGATAGAAAAGCTAAAACCGCCGAGGCATCCAACACATAGGATTTCATACCCTTCCTTTTCTAATCGCCTTAATGATTTCTCCCCTTCGTTTTTTGGGGAATTTCTCCCTAAGCTTTATAAACTCGTCAAAGGGATCACTTTCCGCCTCTAACAATCGCGTCTCCACGGCTCGGGCCACAAAACTGCTGATATTGCCAGCAGCAACTAGCTGAAGCAGGTCTTCGTAGAGATACTTAGGCAAGCTAACCGTAAGTCTCTGTGTATTATCCATATTATGAACTATGATAATACTCTAAATACTACTTGTCAACCCTTCGGCAAGCTCAGGGTTGTCTGCGACTTTGAGCGCTCAGGCCGATGGGACGCTGAGCGAAGTCGAAGCGTCAAGGGGTAAATTGGCTCTGCTCTCAGGGGCTCGCAGCAACAGACCTTGTTTAGCCTTCCCGTTAGCTCTTCGCCGCCTTCTTTTGCCATTTCTTGAGCTTGGGCACGATATTTTC
>VGLL01000079.1 GCA_016866735.1 Candidatus Shapirobacteria bacterium | reverse complement strand
TATTTTCCCGATACGCGGGGTAGTGTACGGTCGCACGCGAGGCTCGTTAAAATTTGGGCTACCCGAGAGGTAACTTTCGGAGTAAAACTTGGCTGTATCGGTGAAGCCCTGAGCGGACGAAGTGAGCCGAAGGGTAATACCGAGGGAACCCTGAGTTTATCGAAGGGACGCCGTAGAGACTATACGCCAAGGCACGTTCAGTTTACATGAACGTACAAGATATAGTCCGACACTCCAAGTAATTGGAGAGAACAGTAAGCATAATCTCGCAGGCTGGGTTCAACCCCCAGCCCCGCAACTAGTTATTGACAGACCCCCGCTATTAGGATAATATATCTCTAAGTGGGGGTTTTGTTATGGCAAAGACGGAATTAAGGACCGAGGCGAGAAAGTGGCGAAGCATAGGAGAAAGCATAAAAGTGATCGCCAAAAAATTACACGTCTCCCCTAGCACCGTTAGCTTCTGGTGTAAAGATATTAAACTTTCTTTACCACAAATAAAAGAACTAGAGCGTCGAGCGCACGATCCTAATTATGGAAAACGGCTAGAAAATTCTCTTAGACAGCAAAGGGCTCGAATAGAGAAAACTAAGAGATTATTCAACGAGGGTGTTACGCAGGTTGGAAGACTAACAGAAAGAGAGCTATTTATCGCCGGGATCGCTCTTTATTGGGCCGAGGGTTTCAAAAGCGATAGTCTTGCCGGCTTTTGCAATACAGATCCGGATATGGTAAAATTTTTCTTGTCTTGGCTCAAAAAATGTTTCGGATATAAGAACGATGACTTTAGATTGCGCGTAGGGCTAAATGAGAGTTTCCAAGAAAACGCGAAGCAAATTGAAAATTTTTGGGCAAATTTAACGGGAATTTCAAAAAACCAATTCCAAAAGCCTTTTTATCAAAAGGTTAAATGGAAAAAAGAATACGAACATCCGGAAAACTATCACGGCGTTTTGCGAATTAGGATAAAGAAGAGCACCGATTTTCTAAGAAAAATTAAAGGGTATATCGAGGGTTTTAGATTAAATTCGGCAGGCTTGCCTGCCGGCAGGCAGGGATGAAACTGGTGTTTCGGGGCGCTTCATAAGCGTCTTCTGGCGGGTTCGATCCCCACCCCTGCTACTTTCGATGATTAGCGTTGAGTGTGGTCAAAAAATTCCAATCACAGACGAAGTTGATTTAGCTTCCTCTGCAATTGATCATCTTGGAGACGAAAACTATTCATTCTATAAGGATAGGTCTCCGGTATTGTTTGGCTCATGTCCTGTATCAGAACCTGGGGCTTCTGCTTTTATTATTTTGACTTCTAGAACATTGAGATGCAGAGATCTTAAACCGCTAGAGCACGATGTAGCGGCGATAAAGGCAAAACTATCAGGTGATACCTATTCTTGCAAAAAACATGGAACTCCGGAATGCCCCCTACAACAACAACGCCCTCTCTAGAAAAACAACTTCCACCACTTTTGCCAATTAGGGAGCTCTTCTTTGGGAATATTCTCCTCTTGGCGTGGCAAGTAGGCAACATTCGGGGGCAAAATATAGACCGTCTCCCCTGGTTTAGCTAAACCTAATTTTTCCCTCGCCTCCTTTTCGATAAACTCCGGGCTTTTGACTTCTTTAAGCCGCTCTTGCAGCTGCCGGTTTTTCTCCTCCAGGTTGCTTAAATTCTGTTCCGCTTCCCTAATCTCCTTTTTGGCCTCCATATATTTTCTTAAACTCGAAAAAAGATTTGCCCCCAAATAAATACAGAAGAAAAGGCAAAAGATAAAAATAAGCTTTCTTGACATGTAACCTCCTTTTTGATATTATAAGCTGTTTACGCTTTACAATCGAATGGAAAATCTTGATCTTGGTCAGGCGTTAGAAAAATTTGTTACCGACCTCACCGGCCGGTCAAAATCTTCTAATACTATCTTAGCATATCGGGGCGATCTCGAGCAGGTTCTCGTCATCTTTAAAAAAGACGGCATCAATCATCCCGTGGCCGTGGATTCAGTCCAGATCGAGAAGATCAAGGCCGAGTTTACCCACCTGGGTTATACCCCGAAGAGTATCTCTCGAAAACTTAACTCTATCCGGGCCTTCTTCCGCTTTTTGAAAAAAGAGGGGGTCATCGAAAATGACCCTAGCGGAGAGATCGTCTATCCCAAACTGACCGCGGCGACTCCACGAATTCTGACTAAGCTTGAATACCGTGCCCTGCGTGACGCCTGCCGTAATGATCCAAGACTTGCCGCCATTGTCGAAATTTTCCTCCAGACGGGGGTGAGAATCTCGGAGCTGGCTAATCTTAGACTATCTGACGTTAAAGACGATTCCCTCTTTATCCGCGCCCAGGAATCGAATCCCGCTCGTACGATCCCCCTCAATCGAGTAGGCCGAGAAGCCCTCGAACGATATCTGAAAAAGAGACCAAAAAGTAAAACTGATTACGTCTTTGTAACCGCCAACGGCCGGCAGTTTCTTATTCGCAACATCCGCCAGGCAATTAAGCGCCACCTTGAAATTGCGGGCATCAAAAATGCCTCGGTCAACGACCTGCGCCACACTTTTATTGCCCATCACCTGGAAGCCGGCACACCTTTAGCGACCTTATCCAAAATCGCGGGTCACAAGAGGATTTCCACCACCGAAAAATATCTGGCCTTCGTCAAGCCCAAGGAAAAACCGACAAAATTAGAAGAATTATAAACGCTTCAGGACCACGGTGGGCTGGGAAGGATTCGAACCTTCGACTCCTACTTTATAAGAGTAGTGCTCTACCACTGAGCTACCAGCCCTAAATACTAAGAAGAATCTTAGCAAATTATTCTTTCGTTCTCAACCTGGAGGGAGCGAAGGGAAACCATTTTGAAAAGTATTGATCGGCGGCCAAGAAGAGATTTTCCTACCCATTCAGATAGTGGCCGACGATCATTAAGCGAGAGAGTGTAAGATTGATTTACCCTTTTATCCCGGCTCGCGTCTTTGAAAAATGCGTTTCCCGAAGCGAAATACTTTCTCTTCTCAACTCCCCCAACTTCCACATAAACAGCTTCGCCTTTGACCTTGGCCGGCTGTCTTTAACGAAGGCCAGGGCCTTTTCCAGGGTCGGCCTGGGAACCTCCTTGGCCAACTTGATATATAGTGCTTTGTGCTCAAGGTCGTTTAGAATTTGTGCCAGCCGATACCCGTAATCCTGAAATTCCCTAGTGATATATTTCTGCTTCTCCAAATCAAGCCCGGAAAGAATATCGCCAACCGATAAAAAACCACTCTTCCTCTTCGACTTATCACGGCTAATGACCATATTTATTGATTACCTCTGGCAATCAGGAGCGGCAAAAGACTCAAAAGCGCCGCCAGAAAAAAGGAAATTGCCAAATCATTTCCCAATATAACGACTAAGAGAACCAAAAGGCAGGCAAAAACTTCGCCCAAAGTGCCGGCTGTCTCCTGGAAAAGAATCGCCCGCCCAGTTGAATGGCCGTCTTGAGCTTTCTTATAACTTAAGACATTAAGGGGAATATCGCTCATTCCTCCGGTCAACCGCGCCGCTACGTCCAGCGCCAAAAGGAAAGGCACTCGCCTGCTTATGGCTCGCCCCGCCCAAATAGCCGCGGAAAAAAGCGGCCCAAAGGTCAATAGCAACTGCCGTTTTCCTGCGTCCGCCCACCAGCCGACAAAGTAATTGATTACCATCACCAAAATGATAGAGAGAGAAAAAAACTGTCCTAAGGAAATCTCCTTTCGTAAGATTAAAAAAAGATAAAGAGGAAAAGCGAGAGAATAGATCATGCCGGCGGCGGAATTGCCAAAGTAGGCCAAGAATGCCTTTTTATGGCGGCCAAAAACCGCCAATACTTCTTTGAGAGAAGTGCGATGATGGGTTTTCTCCTCACTTGCGGGCCGCAAAACCAAAATCGATAAAACCACCAAAAACAAAGAGGCAAGGAATAGTCCTTGATAACCAAAGGAGGCAATTATCACTCCGCCGAAGACCGGCAGGCCGGCCAAGATAGCCGCCTTGATAATATTATTAACACCGATTTCCCGGCCAAACAGGCCGTTATGCCCAATTTTTGCCATCAGGCAATGATGGCCAAACCAGTAAAAGCCGCTGGACAGGCCGTAAAGTACGGCCGCTAACAGAAAAAGCGCGGGGTGCCAAGTAGAAAAAAACAAAGCCAAAAGGGTAAAAATAAAAAGCAACTCTCCCCAATAAATCTCCCTCTTTAAACCCCAGAGCCGGGACAGATTCCCCGCTTCGGGATTGATAAAAAACTTAATGGCGTAAGCGACTAAAAAGAAACCGAAAACCGCGACCATGGCAAAATGCTCGTCCTTCGTAAGGAAGGCCACTTGCTTATAAATGTAAATCGAAGAAAATAGCGAGAGGAGAGAGCTCGCCGCGTGGCGAAAGGAATCGGTAAGGAAAACCGGCATGAGGCCAATTTCTGCCCTAAGTTCA
>VGLL01000078.1 GCA_016866735.1 Candidatus Shapirobacteria bacterium | reverse complement strand
TAATAATCTAGAAAGAATAGCCAGTTTGATGGCAGCTGCTGAAGCCACCGGACGCCATCTGGCGATCGATTCTACCCACGCAGAGATAGCTAGGCAACTACGAGCCTTCAGGGAAATGGCCCCCCCGGACGTTGAGGGTTTTGACTGCCCCTTACCTCTCTTGGGCGACAACGTCGCCCTCTGGGTTCGAGAAATGACCTCCTTCAGCAAATATCAAAAGGTGTTAATGGCCCTCGCCGGGCAGGGGAATCTTGGGGTAGTCGACCAGTGGCGCCTGTCAAATGAACCCAGTAAATGGATTGTTGTTATTCCGCCCTGGCAACTCTTGCGTACTGAATTCAGCGGCTTAAGAAATCACCGCAAAATTGCAGCACTCCATGCTACGTACTTCCCCTTTGAGGCTAGAGAGAAATATAATGTCGCCGACAGCTGGCGTTGGGTAAGAGGGGAGGGGGGGAAATTTTATGCTGATTTCGATATTCATGGATATGGCGGGACGGTAGTTCCGAGTTCTTTCCCCTGGGGCCTGCACGCCTCGGGGCACGCCAGCTTTCGGGAAATAGTCAATATCGTTGACGCCTTGCTAGGAGAAAGCAGGGTCGGCAAACAGATAATATTAACGCACGGGGACCACCCGGGCAGATATGGGCGGGAGTTAGCCACCGAGCTGGGAAGAAGACTGGGCGAAGTGAAAATTCATTCGAGTCTCCCCCATTATGATCCTAGATATCCTCTTATAGCCCCTGGCTTCAAGCTGCGTTTAGTGTAACTTCCTGACACTAATTCCCCAATACACGAATTGGTTACGACAAGGATGTTCCTGGCATCCCCCAGAAAAGAGTGTCAGCTGTTCAAATCCCCACCCGGTTCGTCGGCGATATCGCACTTGATAGCGAAGATCTTCGCCCGGGGAGTTCTTTCTGTTATGGCCCGGCGGCGAGGCCGGTAACGTCCCAAAGATTGTCGCTACCTTTCTGCCTCATTAAACATTGAACATATAACATGGAACATTGAGATCGAAGGCTTGCCTCTCCAGCCCGCAACTTTCCCATCCAGCAGACAGTGCATTATCTTGGTTCAAGACGAAAGATTAGGCGAGCATCTAGGGCCTGGGCAATTCTTTTAATTAAAGAAAGCGAGGGGCTGCCAACGGCTCCCTCCAGACGGGAAATTACCGGTTGTTTGGTGCCGGCCTTTCTGGCAATTTCTGCCTGTGTCATTTTCTTTTTAACTCTGGCATCAATTAATGCCCGCGCCAGCTGAAACTCCGGCTCGAGCTTTTCGTACTCGCGGCGGAACTCCGCATCTTTCATTAGGTCTGCTTTTAATCTCGCAAACGGAATCAGTTTATCTTTGTTTTTCATAAATAGCCGTCCATTTCCGTGCCTTCTTTTATAACAAATTTATTATATCTGTCAATAGCCAAAAATTTCACCCCACTTTAATAATTTGAATTATTGAAGTAAGTAAATCTAAAGAGGAGCCCATTGACAAAATAACGCTATGGCGTTATTTTGTCCAAAGCAGCGCATATCTAATAAAATTTAACGTTTCTTCTAGGTGGTTGAATTTATTGCCTATTTTCCACGATAGCGCTTTATCGATCAGTGGTGCCCATCTCTTATCTAATACCCCTTGGGCATAGGAAGCGGCTCTAGATTTTGAAACTACATCTCCTTTGTCAATGGTATAAATTGCCCGACACATAGTTAAAATGGCATAAACCTGATAATCATCCTTCTTTAGCCGTGAATTACCCTTAAGTTGGGGAAGCCACCAATTCTGTAAAGAATTTAAGGCCGCTTTTTTTAATTCATCTAGACTTACAGACCTTACAAATGATTTTGGGTTTGGTCCTTTTAATGCCATTCCCTTTTCTCTCAATATATGCTTCTCGATAATACCGAAACCATCGGTGTAAAATTCTCCGCCGACGTGGAGACAGGGAAAATAAGCTTTCCTTTGTGAGTGGTGACGCAACGCATCTATTGGTATATAGATACACTCAAATCTTTTAGCATACCGCATTTTGCCATCAGTAATTTTCTTATGCATGGATTCCAATTTCTTTAACAAATCGTCCCGAATAGGAAATTGTGTGACTACCACCAAATCAATATCGCTTCTATCCGGAACAAAGTCTTCTAGTGCCAGAGAGCCCTGAATATACATACCGACAAACTCGTCACTTAAAATATCAGTTACCTTTTTGAGGAGACAACCGAGCAACTGGTTAACAGGAGGATAAGCGGTAAAAACCTTGTGTTTACTCTTCTCTGGCGATTTCCCGCAATGATTGATTTCGCTTACTCTCATTTGGACTTCGTTTCTTTATTGCTCTAGCGCCTACCGCGCTCTTGGGCGGGGCGTCTACTTTTGCTCCTCAAAAAGCTTGGGTTGGGATTTTGGGGCTGGGAGTTTTTTGCCGAGGTGCTCATAGGCTTTGGGGGTAGCCATTCTTCCCCGCGGTGATCTTTTCAGAAAGCCAATCTGCATGAGATACGGCTCAAAAACCTCTTCAACCGTGCCGATATCTTCCGAAATCGAAGCCGCCAGAGTCTCAATTCCCACCGGCCCGCCCTCGTATTTCTCAATAATCGTCGAAATTAAACGCCGGTCAGATTCATCCAGCCCCAGGGGGTCAACTTCCAGCATCCTGAAAGTCTCTTCCAAAATCGCCTGGTTAATCTCGCCCCCGCCTTTCACCTGGGCTACATCCCGGGTTCTTTTCAGAAGTTTAAGAGCGATTCTTGGCGTACCCCTCGCTCGCACCGCTAGCTCGTAAGTGGATTCTTGGGAAATGGGAATACTCAATTTCTCCGCGCCTTTTTTCACTACCTGGGTTAGCTCCTCCGGTTGATAAAAAGAAAGCCGGTGGACGACGCCAAAACGGTCGCGAAGCGGCGACGATAAAAGACCAATTCTCGTGGTGGCACCGATAATAGTAAAGCGAGGTAAATCAAGCCGCAAGGTTCTGGCCGAGGGGCCCTTACCGATAATAATGTCAATGGCGTAATCCTCCATCGCCGGATAAAGTGTTTCTTCGACGACTTTGTTCAGGCGGTGAATTTCGTCAATAAACAGGATGTCGTTATCTTCAAGATTGGTCAAAATTGAGGCCAAATCCCCCGCCCGCTCTAAGGCGGGGCCGGAAGTGACTTTAATATTAACCCCCATTTCCCTGGCAACCAAGTGAGCCAGCGTCGTTTTCCCCAGGCCCGGTGGGCCGTACAAGAGCACATGCTCCATCGGCTCTTTCCTTTTTTTGGCCGCGGCAATGGCAATCCGCAGGGCCTCCTTGGCCTTTTCCTGGCCAAAAAAATCCTGCCAGGAAGAAGCGCGCAGAGAAATGAAGATTTTCTCTTCTTCGGGCGGGGTTTCCATGATTGGCCTGACTGCTTCGTCTTTTTTCATTGTCTTTCCCCTCCTACGATCTTCCCAGCCTTTTTAGGGTTTCCTTAATTTTCTGCTCGGTCGTTTCCAGCCCTTCGGGCAGCTGCCGCAGGACAGCCTGGACCTCACCCTTCTTGAAGCCCATCCCCGAAAGCGCCTCGATTATTTCCTTAGTTTGGCTGTCAACTTTGCCGGTTAAATCCAAATCGGTTAAGCTCCCCAACTTTCCTTTAAGCTCGATTATAATCTTCTGGGCATTCTTGCGGCCGATTCTGGGAATGCCGGTAAAGAAATCGACGTCAGCCAAAGATACCGCTTCCCTAATTTCTTTTTCTCCTCGTTCCAAAACGGCCAGGGCCATTTTTGGTCCTATGCCGGAGATTTCAATCATTAGCTCAAACAAGAAAAGTTCTTCCCGCGTTAAAAAGCCGTAGAGTTCCTGGGTGTCTTCTCTAAAATAGGCGTGGGTATAGAGGAGCAACTCTTCTTCCGGCAAATTTTCCAAAAGCCGGGTGTTGGCAAAGACTTTATAGCCCACCCCGCCAGTAAAAAGAATCAGACAATTACTGCTAAAAAATTGTGGTTTGCCTTTTAGTGCCCCGATCATTGCGCCTTTATTTTAGCGCACTTTGCCTTCTCTTTTCAATCTGTAAACCCAAACAGAAAGAACGTCGGTTGCAAGGTTTTTGATTTTGAAGGGATTTACGATGCAAGATTTCCCATTAAATCTTGGCAAGGATTTTCCCACTTTAAAAAAAGTTTTGGTGGGAAAGAATTCAGTTACCCGCCGCCGCTCGTCAAAACCCGGCCTTTTCGCCTTCTTGGATAAGTTGAGAAAGAAGGGGTTTTGACATAAAATAAACTTATGACAGAAATCATTTACATCCTTACAAACGAAGCAATGCTCGGCTATGTAAAAATTGGCCGGACTAGTGATCTGATGCGCAGACTGAAAGATCTCTATATTACTTCTGTGCCATTGCCTTTTGAATGTCATTATGCGTGTGCGGTAGAAAACGGAAAAGAAACTGAGGGATGGCTTTTTGAAATATTTAATAAATGGCGTGTCAGCAAAGACAGAGAATTTTTTCGGATTGAA
>VGLL01000077.1 GCA_016866735.1 Candidatus Shapirobacteria bacterium | reverse complement strand
GCACAGTCCTTTAATTTTCTTGGAGCGAAAATCTAGGGCAAGCCCTTGAATTTTCTTGGAGCGAAAATCTAGGGCAAGCCCTTGAATTTCCTTGAAAGTAAATCTAGGGCGTGCCCTTGAATTTTTCCTCAAGAAAAATTTCTAGGGCCCGTAGCTCAATGGTAGAGCAGCTGCCTTTTAAGCAGTTGGTTGGGGGTCCGAATCCCTCCGGGCTCACCCTACTTCGCTTCAGCCTTCACCAGGGCTGCGCTGACCCTTCGTAGCCTTTAGCGTAGAAGGGAAAGCTTCGTAGGGCAAGCCCTGCAAGCTGAAGCGAGGAAGGTCCTCCGTAGCCCTCTGGTTCGGAGGGCGAAGGAGGAAATCTCTGTCCATGCATTACACTTATCTTTTGAAATTAAATAATGGAACTTACTATACGGGATTCGCTACAGACCTAAGAGAAAGGGTAGCTCGTCATAATAAAGGAGACGTACCACACACAAAGAAGTTTCGGCCAGTGAAGTTAATTTACTACTCTGCTTTTAAGTCTAAGGAAAAGGCTTTAGAATTTGAAAAGTATTTAAAATCTGGATCCGGAATAGCGTTTAGGAATAAGAGGTTAATCTGATAATAAGGAAAACGTTAAAAAAAGCCTAAGCCAAATCACCTCCCAGGTGCGAGGCGAAACAATCAGAGCCCGGGAGGCCTGATTTAGTGAAGATAGATTTTGCCTGAATTAAATTTACTTCTACCGCCACGCTTTTATTTTAGCACCAAAAGACCATACTAAGTGCAAAGAAAGCAATTCGTTAACTAGCCAATCATTCTTGAAAAGCCGAAGCAAATTACCTATAATTGACTTTAGAAGATAAATAGAAGTTTGCCGGGCGAGTGCTGGAATTGGCAGACAGGCGACACTTAAAATGTCGTGGTGATCACTCACCGTGTCGGTTCGACCCCGACCTCGCCCACCCTCCTTGCGGGGTCGTCTAACGGTAGGACAGCGGCCCTTTCCTCGCTAGTTGAATTTTTGAACCACTTCATAATATGCTATAAAAGGTATCCATTGTTCGTATGAATTTTCAATTAAAGACTCAAGCAATTCGCCTGAGAAGGATGGGATTATCCTATTCGGAGATCCTCGGGAAGGTGCCAGTGGCTAAATCAACCCTATCTTCATGGTTGCACTCAGTTGGACTTTCAAAAACTCAGAAGCAAAGGCTAACCGAAAAGAAGTTAGCCTCCGCCCGAAAAGGGGCACTAGTTAAAAAGATGCAGAGATTGCGGACTACAGAAGAAATTAAGAGAAAAGCGCGCCTATCGATAAGGCGAATTGTTAAAAGAGATTTGTGGCTCATGGGAATTGTCCTTTACTGGGCTGAAGGTACGAAGGAGAAGGAGTATAAGCCCGGCCAAGGCGTTGTTTTCAGCAATTCTGACCCGTTAATGATAAAGCTTTTCTTGAAATGGCTAGATTCCTGTGTGTGCATAGATGCCGGAGCGATTGATTTTGGGCTCTATATTCATGAGAACCATAAAGATAAAGTTGCGGAGTTTAAGAAATATTGGTCTGAAATAACTGGATTTCCTAGGGTCAAATTTGATAAAATATACTTTAAGAAGCACAAAATTAAAAGTATTAGGAAAAATAGAGGAGAAAACTACCACGGTCTTTTAAGAATCGCAGTTAGGAAAAGTTCTAATTTAAATAGAAGGATTGCTGGCTGGATTGAAGGAATATGTTTTCAATGCCGGGTGGTGTAACGGTAGCACGCGGGTCTTTGGAACCTGTAGATCTAGGTCCGAATCCTAGCCCGGCAGCAGTTCGACTCGTCCCGACAAATCGGGACTCGCTCACTGCTATAGCCGATAAATTACACAAATACTTGTATATGTTCATTTTTCAGAGTCGAACTTCCTGAGTGAGAAGCGAAGCGACGAATCGAAGGACAATAGTATGCCCTACTTTGTGTATTTCCTAAGAAGTAGTTCTAATCAACTCTATATTGGCCAAACTAACAATCTTCAGAGCAGAGAGGAACAACAATTAAGTAAAAGTTCTAAAGCGGTAAAATTTGTTAAGGACGGGAAGGAATTCAAAATCGTATATTTTGAGGCTTATTCGACAAGGAAGGAATCAATGAACAGAGAAAACCAGCTTAAAGGCTGGACGAGAGCCAAGAAGGAGGCATTAATAGAAGGCGACTTACTGCTTTTGAAGAAACTATGACGGAAAATTTGCCAAAAAGAAGAGAAGAATATTTCAAAACTACTAAGGGGAAAATCGCCTCGAAAACGATGTTAAAAGAATATTTTTCTAATTGACGGCAGTCGAAAGTGGTTTCCGAAAGGAAAACATGAACAAAACTTTTAAAATACTACCTTTTTTATTAATCGGCCTGATAGGTCTATTTTTCTTGCTTAATCTTGGTAAAGCTTCGCCAACCGGACCACAGACAAAAGTTTCTATTACTCCTTCAGTTACTCCTGCCATTGACTACGATTTCTCTTACAAGGGTTCAACCGGGGCAGATGCGTTGACCCTTCTTAAACAACAAGCTAAAGTAGAACAAGATAGCTCAGGATTAGTAACTTCCATTAACGGCCAAAGGGCCGATGCCCGAAACCGCGAGTACTGGGCTTTTTATATTAATGGCAAGCTTGCCGAGGTGGGACCAGCCTTTTTTAAAACAGCAGACTCTGATATAATCGGTTGGAGAATGGAAAGATACTGACTTTTTATGAAAAAATTAATAAATCCGGTCCTTATTATCGCGTTTGCTGTTATTTTGCGTCTTGTCCCTCATCCGCCCAATTTTGCCCCCATTGCCGGCATGGCTTTATTCGGGGGAATCTATTACAGTAAAAAATACGCTCTAGTGATTCCCTTAATCGCTCTTTTTATATCGGATCTCTTCTTGGGTTTTTATAACATGATGCCCTTTGTCTACGGGAGCTTTTTATTAACTGGCCTTATCGGTTTGTGGCTGAAAAACCATAAGGACTTGAAGAATATTCTCATGGGCACTCTTTTGTCATCGGTGTTATTTTTCTTAATTACTAATTTCGGCGTCTGGTTGGCAGGGGGAATATACCCAAAAAATGCCGTTGGTCTTTCGGAGTGTTATATTTTAGCGATACCCTTTTTTAGAAACACTGTTCTTGGCGATCTCTTCTTCACGGGATTATTTGTAGGGAGTTATGAGCTTGCCCTGTCCCTTGTTTATAAGCCCAAGAAACTCCTCGCGCTATTTAACAGGTAAAATTTCTTTACGGTCAGCTAGCGGCCGGCCCTGACTTTTTAAATTTTGCCCTGATAAATTCAGTAAATATCGGGATAAGAGACAATAATACGATAGCGATAATTACGAGAGAAAAATTTTCTCTGATGCCTGGCAGATTGCCAAAGAAGTACCCCAAGAGTGTAAACCCGAATACCCAGGCAAACCCGCCACTGGCATTATAAGAAACAAATTTCTTATAATCCATTTTTCCTACGCCGGCCACAAAGGGGGCAAATGTCCTGATAATGGGGACAAACCGTGCCAAGAAAATGGTTTTGCCGCCGTGTTTTTTATAAAACTGCTGGGTTCTGTCTATGTGCTCTTGGTTAATTGGCACTTTGGGATTATTAATGATTTTCTGGCCAAAGAAATGTCCTATCCAATAATTGGCGGTATCGCCTAAAAACGCGGCCGCCCAAAGGAGTACTGCTAAAAGCGCAATGTTAAATGAGCCAATCGCGGCAAAAGCGCCTGCGGCAAAAAGGAGTGAATCGCCTGGCAAGAATGGGGTAAAGACGAAACCGGTTTCCATAAATATAATAAAGAATAATATGGCATAAGAAAAAACCCCATATTGCCTAATAATTTCTCCCAGGTGAGTGTCGATATGGAGGAAGAAAGTTATAACATCAGTAATAAATGGCATAGAAAGCATTATACCTGTTTTGCGGTTTTATTGCGCGATCATTGACAAGGGAAAAGCTTTTTGCTATATTTAAGGTGCTCCTTGACAATCAGGAAGTGGTAGGAACCTTGAAGTACAACAAAGTTGACTTCAGGGCCGTAAAGTGAGCTTTTGCTCTACTTTATGGTTTTTTGCACATTCGGCAAGCTCAGTGCAAATACTGAGTGAAATCGAATGTATTTGAGAGTTTGATCCTGGCTCAGGATGAACGCTGGCGGCGTGCTTTAGGTATGCAAATCGATCGCTACGCTCATGCGCAAGCACTGAACGTAGAGAGGTGGACGGGTGAGTAACGCGCGAGAACTTACCCTCGAGTGGAGAATAGCCTATCGAAAGATGGGGTAATTCTTCATACGGTAAGTGGAGTTCTAAGAGCAGAAATCCCAAATCGCAAATGTCAAAACTCAAGACTAAAATCTAAAAATCTGCTAAGAAGGATTTACGGATTTAAGATTTGGATTTGACGTTTAACATTTGAGTTTTAAGATTAATCAGGCTTGGGATAAGATTTTGCTTTTAGATTTCCACTTACCAAAGGGTGTAACTACCCGCTTGGGGAGAGGCTCGCGTCCTATCAGCTTGTTGGTGGGGTAATGGCCTACCAAGGCGATGACGGGTAGCTGGAGTGAGAGCTCGGTCAGCCACAAGGGCACTGAGACACGGGCCCTACGTCTACGGACGGCTGCA
>VGLL01000076.1 GCA_016866735.1 Candidatus Shapirobacteria bacterium | reverse complement strand
CTGTTTCAGCTTGGTCTATCGCCTGGGCGCTAACCTTAAGTATTTACCGTATGTTTTGGGGCGGGAAACAAAAGCCGTGTTTTTGAAGAGTAATCTTAATTTTAGCGTCGGTAATTTTTATGATATCGACGGCTGGTTTGCCCAAAATATTCGCCAGGACGATCTGGTCTTAATTTATGGCATTCATAACCTCTATTATGTTAACTTTCCCTTTATCCATGAATCGTGCGCTAAGCACGGCACCCGTTTTACTTATATTTTGGTGCAAAACATGGATTTGCCAAAGAGATTTGGAAAAAGGCGGCTGGTTTACCAAAATGAAATCACAAGGGCAAAACTTTACGCCTTTGGCGAAAAATTTTGACGATGAAAAAACTGATCAGGTTTTTAATTTTTGGCTATCTTTTAGTTTTTCCTTTTGGCCAATTGGTAAGACTACCGTTTAGTTCTGGTTCTGAAGTAAGAGTTTATCTAACCGATATTTTTGTTCTTTTAATGATTGTGTTTTGGGGAATTTGGAGAATCAAGACAAGAAAGGAAAATAAAGAAAGGGCGGCTCTTTTTTGGCCGATTTTGGTTTTCATCGGGGTGGCCGCTCTTTCGCTTCTATTTAATGTGTCACGTTTGGCCGGGGGAGAAACTTTTGTCGCCAGTCTTTATCTATTGCGTTTTATCTTTTATGCCGGTGTTTATTTTGTGGTTTTTGATTTGCAAGTTGAGCAGCCGCGAATTTCTCATTTTCTTACCCTAGCGGGTGGGTTAACCGCTTGTTTCGGTCTCTTGCAATACCTTTGGTTTCCCGACCTTCGAGTCTGGCTGGAAGCAGGCAATTGGGACCCGCATTATTATCGGGCTATCGGCACCTTCCTGGATCCGGGATTTTTGGGAATGATTATGGTCTTGAATCTGATTTTGCTCTACCGCCTTGTGACTGGCGAAAAGTACTTTTGGCGCTTTGGTCGCCCATCGCAAATTTCCTCGCCTCAATTCTGCCCACAAAATTCCTGCGGAATTAGCGGGCCAAGTTGGGCGAAAAAGGCGCTTTACCCCGTTGGGCGAAGCCTTTACGGGGCCAAAAGTGAGAGCTCGAAAATTTGGATGGGCTTCCCGCGCCAAAAACTGTTCCGTCTCTCATTAATTCTTAATACTATCGTCACCTATCTTTGCCTGATGCTTACTTACTCTCGCTCTTCCTATCTCGCTTATCTTCTGGGAATGGCGGTTATTGCCTGGATAAAAAAAGCGCCAAGGTTCTTCCTGGCCGTTTTAATAATCTTTACCTTAACGATCTTGGTTTTGCCCAGGCCGGGAGGCGAAGGTGTTAAGCTGGAGCGAGAGTCAACCATTCAGGCGAGAATTAGAAACTGGAGGCAGTCACTGACAATCGCTGAAGATCATCCGTTATTCGGGGTTGGCTTTAACGCCTATCGCTATGCGCAAAGGGACTATGGATTTCTGGGTGAGGAAAAGTGGCAACAAAACCACGCCGGCGCCGGGGCCGACTCTAGTCTTTTGTTTGTACTGGCGACAACAGGGATCGTCGGTTTTGCCATTTATGGCTGGATTCTGAAAAAAGTTTTATCCGGAACTTGCGGATTAGCGGTTTTTGCCAGCATGATTGCCCTTCTTGGCCACTCGTTCTTTCTTAACTCCCTTTTTTATCCCTGGATAATGGGGTGGATTTTTCTGCTTTTAGGCAGTTTTAATAAAGCGAAAAAGAAACCGTAATTTCTTCTTCTGTTTGGTTGCCAGCCAGGTCAGTCGCGACAAATTTTAACTTGTTTTCTCCTTCCACGAGGCGCAAGGTAGCGGTGAATCCTCCCTGGCGGTCGACCACTAAAACGCGCTCATTAAAAGTTAGGCTTGCGTCCGGCTCGGTCACCCCCTCAATAGCAATCGAGCGGTTTTTCTCCTGGCGGAATTTTCCCTGGTCGGCCGGGCTTTTTATTTCCAACAGGGGAGGGGTTTTATCATAAGTAATTTTTAACTTTTCCGAAGGCGGGCTCGAATTTCCCATTAGGTCAAAACTTTTAGCATAGGCCTGGTTGTCGCCCAAGTCGAGACTGGCCAAGATTTCAAATTTGCCTTCTGTGTCAGCAGTTGCCCTGCCGAGAGACTGATCGTTGAGGAAAACTTCTACGGAAATGTCCTTCTGGCCCAGGCCTAAAATGGTGATTCCGCCACTATTGGTAGCCTCGGGCAAGGGTAGAAGAATGGGGGCGGGGAGGAAAACCTGGCTGGTCGTCGGCGCCACCGTTTTTTTATTCGCCCAGGAAGCCAAAGAAACGATAAAGCTGGGGCCCGCGCTGAAGGCGATGAGGAGCAGGCCGATACTTAAAGTACCGAAAAAAAGAATCCTGGCCCAACTCCTAGTCTGATAGCTTATTTTTGGGCGGGAATAGAAGAGTCTTCGCCTCATGGATTTTTAGACTGACCCCTTTGTCTTAGAAAATTTTTTCTCCAGAAAGACTAAAAGCTTGCCCCTATCGGGGTCCCACTTATGCAAATAGAAGACGTAGACAATTTCCAAAAGACCAATAGTATTGACCACTAGTAGAATGAGAAACCAGATAAGCTGGCGCTTACTGGCCGCTCTCCAAAGAGCTAGGCCTTTCCAGAAAATACTCCAAAGAAGGAGGGGTAAAAGAGCCAACGGTTGCGAAAACAATTGATTTAATTGCTGGTTAAAATCTTGCATGACCTCTTTAATTATGAGCTAAGTTCTTCTTATTTTCAAGCCTTAATAGCCTGGTGACGGGAGATATTTTTCTAAATACGGACCGGTGAGGGCGAAGAATTTGTTGATTAAGATTTGGTACTGATTCAAAACGAGAACCAGGCCGAAGAAAATTAAAACTGCGCCAGCTATCAAAGATAGGTAATGCAGGAGCTTTCTTTGGTTTTGGATCCAGGTAAAAATGGCTGGAAAGAAAAGGCCCAAAAGGAGAAATGGCGTGGCGATGCCCAAGGAAAAAGTGGCCAAAAGGGTAAGGCCCCGCAGGATAGTTACCTCTCGGCTGGCAAGAAGTAAAATTGAGGCCAGGATTGGGCCGATACAGGGTACCCAGGCTAGGCCGGAGATGACACCAGTAACAAAGGCAGTTAAATAACCGAGTTTGGCTAGCCTTTTTTGCACGCGCCAGGCAAAATCAAACTGAAGGGGCTCGAATTTGATCACTTGGAGCTGGACCAGCCCGAGAAATATTAAAAACAGGCCCCCCAGTCGAGTCAAAAGAGTTAATTTTTCTTGCAGAAGCCTTCCGATGGAAGTGGAAACGGCGCCAAGAAGAGTGAAGAAAAGGACAAAGCCAAAAACGAAAAAGAGACTGGAGAGAAAAACTCTTGCCCTGATTTTTTCGAAGTTCAGACCGTAGAGATCGCTGAAGGTGAAACCAGTGATGACGGAAAAATATGAAGGGATGAGAGGCAAGACACAGGGGGCAAAAAAGGAAATTAATCCAGCCGAAAAAGCAGCGATAAGATTAAAATTCTGTTCCATTAAATTATCTTTAGCGCTCGTAAGAAAAGAAAACTGAAAAAAAGATAAAGAATGACGACTGATAATTCGAGAAAATTTGTCAGGATAAAAGCACTCAAGAAGATAATAAGAACGAGGCTTTCGTGAGTTTTAATAGTCAGGCCCTTAGCGATTAAGAAGAGTAGAACGATGATAATGACAGCCGGATAAGAAATGAAAGGCAGATAGATTCCCGCAAGCCAGCCCCCGATTAAAAGCCCCAAGGCAAGGAGCAAGAATAGATCTTTTTCCTCAAAATACAATGGTCCTAAATATATGCTCATTTTTTAACTTGGCGCCTGACAGCCGGAAATTTGGCCCAGAGAACTAAAGCTCTGCGCGCCCACGTATTTATTGCCAGCGCTATCTTTCCAGGTGGGATAGCGGGTAATGCCCTCGTTGTTACAGACTTGTGATTGTTGGTTACAATCGGTAAAGCTAATATAGGAAAAAGCTGCGCCAAACATGTTTATTTGAGAGCTCCGCAACCATTGGTGCCGTACATTTTCATCCCTTTTTGCGTTAAGCATCTGGCAAATTCCTCAACAGTAATATTAGAACGGGGAGGGGTGGGAGTAAAGGCCGGCGGAGGGGTGGCGGTAGGCATAGCGGTTGGAATTCGTGTGGGAGTCGGCGAAGTTCCGGGGGGCAGCGTGGCGGTGGGCCAGGGAGTGTCGGTAGGATTGGGCAGAAAACCGGTGGGGGGCGTAGCGGTTGGCTGAGGTGGCTCTTCTTCGGCAGGCGGTTCCGGCGGGGGAATGAGGGGCACTCTGACATAGGGGAATTCCGGCCTGGCGCGATCCTTAATATCCACAATCGCCTGGCCGATTTTCCCCGGAAGTAAAGCAATTTCCTCTTTCGCTTCGGGATCAACAACAAATGTTCCTGCAATCAAAAACTTATTGCCTGTCAAAATGGCCAAGCCCAGTGCTAGGGTCAAGGAGACACCTATTTTAATAATCTTTGTCTTCTCCCACCGCATTCTTACTACAGTTTAGCAGAAAAAGGCGGCAATTTTGAAAGACCTCGATATCTTAAACTAGGCCGGTGAGGAATTTGGCGGCGCTGATAACCCTTACTCCGGAGTAAAAAAGGTCAACTCCCGGTGTTCTTACCACTTGGTAGAGATAAGGAATGGCCAGTTTTTTGCCGAAATACAAAAGAGACGGAGAAGGCCCGGTTTCTTCGAGTTTCACTTCCACCGCAAACCAAGGTTTGTCTTCTACCACGAGCAAAAAATCCACCTCTTTGCCCTCCAGATCTCTTAGATAGAAAAGCTCGG
>VGLL01000075.1 GCA_016866735.1 Candidatus Shapirobacteria bacterium | reverse complement strand
GGGTCTGGGGGGAATTCCGCCCGCCCTACAAATTTTGGGCGAAATCAGTTCGAATTTTTTCAAAAGCACACCGCCAGTTAGGAAATGTCTTTGTTGGCCCGTTGTCTCTCTCGAGGGCTCACCATCTGACTTGCCCGTCCGTAGCTGGAAGCGAAGGCGGGTTTTAAGCACAAGTTGGAATTTTTTTATCCCTGCCTGCCGGCAGGCAGGTTTGCCCCGAAGGGGCTGGCCAAAAGTTTACCCGCCTCTGGAGGACGGGCTCCCCTCATTTTTCTTATTTCAATTCGTGACAATACAACTGGTAGGCTTTTTGGCTTCTTTGCGGATTGAATTTCAATTTTCTGCAAACTTCTTGTTATATTTCGGTAATAGAACTTGATCGCATTTAGAAAAAGATTTCGACTTTGGGGCGAAATTTGTTTTTGCTCACATTAAAGCAAGAAATTCCTAATACTTTCCTGATCAAATTTTGAGTAATCATTGGCTTTGAAAGAAAAATATGCCCGCAAACCATAAGGATAACTTTTTATAGTTTTTGCGCTGTAGTTTTTAATTCTTAGTTCTCGCTCTGTTTTTTGAAGTTCTGTTTGCCTAATTCCTTAAAAAATGCTATATTTAATATAGTTATTATACGATCATAATTTATCGTTATTGCGTATAATATGCAATATGTTGTATGAGTTATATAAAACAGTTCGTATAATAACGAGTTATCGGAAATAAAAATAAGCCCCCTTAGTTCGTGCCAATATCAATCTTATGAGCAATGAAATTATATTTGAAAATGTCTTGCGGGAATTCTCGGAAAGATTACCCAGATTTTCTGATGGAAGAATAGACTATTCCGATTCTAACAAAGCACCTGTCCTAACTTGTTTTGTTCGATTTAATAATAAAATATTGCTCTTGAAGCGAAGCGACAAAGTTCGCGTATATCAAGGACTGTGGAATTCTGTTGCTGGTTATCTTGATGAGTTTCGTCCGCTTGAAGAGAAAGCACTTGAGGAATTACGCGAAGAACTTGGAATAACAGCTGATATTATTAAACAAACCAAGTTAGGACAGCCGTATGAGTTGACCGACAATAAGGCGAATAGAACTTGGGTAATTTTTCCTGTGCTGGTAGAATTAAATAGAGAGCCAGTGATAAAATTAGACTGGGAGCATACTGATTATAAATGGATTGATCCTGATGACTTAAAAAGTTTTGATATTGTTCCAGATTTGGACAAGACTTTAGCGCAGGTGCTATAAAGTCGGGAGCTTATTTTTTTACATCCGACAACAAAGAATATCCGGCTCAAAAATTTTTCTTTGCTCATTTTTTTACATCTTCATTAAAATGAAAACAATTTCGAATTCTTATTTTGTAATATATTTAAAGAAACATTATTCATACTCAAAGCCAAAGTCCGAATAAGTGACCTCGCTTCCCGCTAAGTTAATTATCTGGCAATCGTTAATCCCCAAACCCTTTTTGCTCCGGCTCTTTTTAGGGCCCTGGCCGCTTCTCTTAGGGTCGCCCCGCTTGTCCAGACATCATCAAAGAGCAATACGAACCGTGATACAATTCCGACAGGCCTGGATAAACACGGATGCGCCCCCGTAAAGCCCTTCGGGCTCACGGGGCAAGCGCCCTTTAGGTTAGGCGGTTTACCCCGTGAATTGCGAAGCAAATCTGCGGGGCGGAACGGATGAGCGCTGATAATTTTTCGATTAAACGCGAAGGCACCGGCGACGTTTTTCTCTCGTTCCTTTCTGCTAAGCTCGACTTGCGGCCGGGTTAATTTTACTCTTAAGAGCAAATCCGGACAAAAGGGAAGGCCCAGGTTTTGGGCAATCATTTTGCCCAGGAGTTCAGATTGATTAAATCCCCGCCAGCGCAGTCTTCGCGGATGAAGAGGAATGGGCACTAGACTAACGCCCTCTTTATGGCAAAAATCCACCAAGGCCTGATCCTCGCCGCAGAAGCTCAAGAAGAGCCCAACTAAGTCTTCGGCTAAGTCGTAAACGAACTTGTACTTCAGTTTTTTAATCGCCTTTTCGACAATGCCCTTATAGGAAAAAATACTGGTTAGACCATCCAGCCCTTGTGGCTGGCGACAGACTGGATGGGTTAGCCCGCCAACCGATCCCTTGCCGCACATGGGGCAGATACGCTCCTCTTTCAATAAAACAGAGTTAAGGCAAGAAGAACAAAAATAACCGCCCCCTTGGCCACAGCCAAGACATCTACGGGGGAAAAGAAAATCAAGAAATGACATTTAAATTAACCGCTTATTGCGAAATGCAAAACCAGAAAATGATTTGAGATATTTCTCAAAGTCTAAAGCTCTCTTCTTTGAAGAAAATGCAGCATAAAAAACAAGTTTTAAGGGTATTAATTTTCTTGTCCAGACAATCTTTCCCTCGGTGTGTTCTTTTATTCGTTGCCTTAGATTAGCAGAATAACCAGTGTAAAAGGTATTATTTATTAGCTTTAAGATATAAACGTAATACATCGTCCCCCTTCGCTTTGCGAGCTTCGGAGGGACACCCTTCGCCCCAAAAATCCGAAGCGCTGATTCTGGAAGGGTGGCCGTGCCACTCCGTAGCCCTCCAAGTCGGAGGGCGAAGGGTGGAGATGGGGAGTAACGAGCTCCCATCCGAAAAGGCTTTTTAAAAACTTCTACAAGCTTAGGTAGTTGAATATACAAATGGCGTGCTCAACTAGCAAGACAAACTCGCCACCTGTTTGGTCTAAAAGCTCCATCCCGTATCGACCACTACGGAACTGCTGTTCCAACTCTTTACTCACCCATAAGGCTTCGTTGGAAGAAAGCCCCATGAATGCCAGTCAGATTACGCGTATACGTATGCTGGAGCGACAGGTTTGTCGCCAGTTAACTCTTGGTCCGTTTAACGAGAATGAACCATCCTCGGCTTGCCGTTTTTAAAGAGCGCTTTCCGTCGAATCAAACATCCCCAATAAAATCTTATTTCAATTGCAAAGTTCTCGGCTTCGGGGGACACCGTCCCCTCAATCAAAAAACCGAAATCCCAAAACCTTAAGCGCCTGCTCCCGCGCCACCACCCTTACCGGGAGGAAAGTCCGAATCGCCAGCTGGCCCCAATTCTTCCGGTTCTAATTTCTCTACCCCTAGCGCCTCCCCCAGGGTGGCATCCCTTTGGTCGAGTATCCCCTTCCGCGCCAAACGCCTAAGATATGCGACCGCCGCATCGCCTAAAAAATCATCGTCGCCCTCATTCATTAATTCCTTACCGCTCATTCTCTCACCCCCTCTTTTGGTTAGATGGTTTTTAAACCACTCAACTATTAACTATTAACTATTAGCAATTAGCAATTAGCAATTTCTTTTTTCGCTTCTCTCTCCAAATCTCTTTTTTTAATCGCTTTCTTCTTCTCAAACTTCTTCTTGCTTTTTGCCAAAGCAATTTCCAGCTTTACCCGGCCGCCCGTAGTATACCACGAAAGCGGCACTAAATTCAAGTTCTTCGCCTGCATTTTTGACGCAAGAGCAAGAATTTCCTCTTTGTGCAAAAGCAGTTTGCGGGTACGCTTCGGCTCGTAATTATGATTTTCGGCAAATTCGTAGGGATGAACGTGGGCATTGAGAAGATAGGCCTGGCCGTCCTTTACCCTAATAAAGGCCTCTGCCAAAGAAGCCTTACCGGCCTTTATCGACTTTACTTCCGGACCGGTTAAGGAAATACCGGCCTCAATCTTCTCGAAGAGCTGGTAATCGAAGGGGACGCGGCGGTTAAGAATGCGCATGGCTTAAGAAAATAATCAAATAAGTACAAATAATTAAGTCTCAAATCAATAAGCGAATAAACAAATGCCACAAATAGACAAATCAATCTCAAATGTTAAATGTCAAAACTCAAAACTAAAACTTAAAACTAAAATCTATAAAAAGATTTACGATTTGACATTTAGATTTGACATTTGCGCTTTGAGTTTTGAAATTTATTATTTTATTTCTATTTCGAAGATCTTGTTTTTAGAGAGCAGGAAAATTTTCTTTTCTTTCTCGCTCGCCACCAGGTCGGTCGCGTCCGCAACTCCCGCCCAAAGATAGGAGGCTTTATACTCCCCTGTTTTAGATAAGACTAATACCCGATAATTGCCGTTATCCAAAACATATAGGTTTTCTGTCTTCTCGTCAGTAAAAATTCGCCGGGGAGATAAAATTGGCTTATCCAGCCCGGTTAGGGAAAATGGGGCCTTGGCGCCCAGAGAGAACTTTAAGATGGGGGGCGATTGGGATTGGAGAACCCAGATCGAGCCGTCAACTGCCAGCGATACTGCTTTAGAAAAATCAGCCGCAGCGGTTAGCCAATTGCGGCCCTGGCCAAAGCCAAGGGCAGTGGCCACATAGCGCCAGACAGCGCCACTGGCATCGAGAAGATAAAGATTACCGCCATAAGCGGCCATGGCCGTGATTTGTCCCCACTGTTCTTCTTTTTTGATCACTATTTTTCCCTCCCCCTTGGTTGAAAAAATACCCTTGCCGGCCAGGCAATAGGCGTCCTGGCCGTAAGCACTTACCGCCACCGCCCCCTCCATTTCCTCTCCTCCGGCCAGAACCTTGCCGGACTTGGTTTTGATATTAACACCCATCAGTTTCCCTCCCTCTTTATCCAGGACAGTTAACTGGTCGTCAGAAATAGCCAGCCTTTCGCCCTTGGCGCCGGCAACCAGTAACTCAAGGTCAAAGAAAAGAGGTATTTCCGCGAGCCGAAACTCCCTGGTTGCTCCGGTTAGCTCCCTGGCTATTTCCTCCTCCAGTTGTTTAAGACGAGCGTTCTTTGGGTCGATCTTTTTAGCTTCCTGGATTAAACCCTGGGCTTGGCTAAATAGTTCTTTAGCCTGATTCGCTTTGATCCCCGAAATGGCTGCTCCCTCCTCTATTTTACTTTGAATTTCTTGGTAGATTTGCAAA
>VGLL01000074.1 GCA_016866735.1 Candidatus Shapirobacteria bacterium | reverse complement strand
CTCCGAGAGGTTCCTAAAAAAGCTGGCTGGCGTAGAGAGTTTGGGGCCAAGTTGGCCGATCCGGTATCGGTCTGAGGCGACGAAATGGTATTTTATTCTTCTAAAAGCAGGTGCTTAATTTGCTGAAGGCTTCTTTGGTAATCGATTTGAGAGAGAGTAAATTCCTCGTATTTTTCCGAAGAACCAACCTGGTCAAGGACTAATTGGGGATCGATAATTTCAGATTTATCTTTGCCTAAGTAGATTCGGTAGGAGGAATAAGGATAATCCATTGGGCTATTCATAAGGTATGCAGTAACCGGGTTGAGATGAATATAGCGGGAGAGATGAAGAAGTTGGTTATCATTTTCTATTCGTACCGCTTTAAAATTGGTGGCAAAGAGATGGCCCTTGTTTTTATGCTTAAGGTTAAAGTAATGGGCGAAGCTACTGGAGAGCCTTTGGGTAAATTGCTTTATGCCGTTATCCTTTTCCTGACGGAGGGTGAAATGAAAGTGAGAAGGCATTAGGCAATAATTGAGGATAGTTACTAGCTTTTCACTAAGATTAATGGGGTATCTTGCGCGATTTAGGCGGTATTTAGAAAATCTGACGATGGGAGAAGGCTGGAGGTAAAACTTCATTGCCTCAAGAAATAGCGAGCATTCCCTTTCTCCCTTAAAGATCGGAGTTTCGCCAACGGAGTGATTAAGGACATGATATGTTTCGCCGGTGGCTAAGATTAAATTTCGGGCGGCCATTAACTTGAGGATATATTGTTCCTACCGTTTTGTCAATAGCAATCGATACCGGAACAGCCCGGACTGGTTCGGCGAACACCCAAAATTGCATTTTTTCAACTGTTTTTGAGGCTGGGAGTTCAATCTCGAAGAGGCTGATAGTAAGGCTTGTTTCAATGGCATTTTTACCTTAAATTCAGCGAATACAGATTGGGGAGAGAACCTTTGGGTTGGCCGAAAGAGGTAAGAATGATAAGCTTATTAGCCGAAGGTGCAGGAAAGACAAACGTATTTTCAAATGGCCCGCTATAAACAACCTGGCGGTTAGTGCCGTCGTATTCGAGAATAGTAATCTTTTCTGGCTCGACGAAGAGAAGGTTCTTGGAAGTGGGGAACCAGGACAGACGAGTATTTAGCGTGGAGAATTTAGTGTTTAGGGGTGGGGGATTTGGTGATTCCATGATGAAAAAATTCCGATCCTCTTTGATATCGTAAACATATATACGATTTGTTTTGATATCCCTCTCTTGCGTTTGCGAAGAAGCGGCGGGAACAGGAGAAATAAGATTATCAGCGATGGTGGCCGAGGCGGTAGCGGTATAAAGAAGTTTAGTGTTATCAGCCGACCAGGCGAGGTCAGTAGCAGCTGAGGGAATAATTTTAAGCATCTCCGGCGGCAGCTTTTCTAGCTTAATTTTTTCTTCCGTCTCTTTTTCCTTTTGCCACTCCTTTTTGGTTATGCCAAGCGAGGGGGTGACATCAATTAAACTCGTGCTGGCATTAAGTTGGCCGGGATCAAGGAGAAAGTTTTCTTCGCTTGCCTTTCCCGGGCCGAAAGTGACGAGGAGCTGGCGCGAGTCAGGCGACCATTCCAGTTTAGTTTGGGCAAAGTCACGCCCGCCGTGACTGCTTTTGGCAATTTGCCGGGGAGCTCGGCTAAGAATGCCTAAGGGTGATTCTGTCAGGTCGGCCACCCAAACCCCCGCTTTCATGGTCAGATAGTCCGCTGCCGAAAAAGGGAGAGCGTAGGCGATCCTGGTGCCGTCGGGCGAAACGAGGGGCTCCTGGGCGCCGCTAGTAGTCATTGGCCTTAAATCAGGGACGGCAGGGAACAGATAGGCATCGGTTTTGGTGACTAATTCTTTTTCGATCTTGAGTGTTTTTTTCCAGGGAGAAAAGCCGTCTTTTTTAATCTCGACCTGATAAGTTCCCGGCGAGAGCGAAAGGGTCGCGTCGGTGGCGCTCGCGAGCTTACCGTCAACGAAAACCTGGGCGCCATTAGGTACAGAAGTGGCCACTAACAAGCCGGTAGAGCGGAGGGTTTTCTTCTGCAAGTCGAGCTTGTATCCCCGCGCAAACAAGATAAGGCCGATACTGGCGAGGACAACAAGACAAAAAGAAGCAAGAAAGAACGGCACGCGAAATTTATTCATCGGTTAGATTATACCAAGCTCAGCTTGGTTATTATCGAGCTAAGCTCGATTATACACTAAAATAACACTTGATACTAGAGAAAGCAAGGATTAAGATTAGAACAAAGACCAAAAGGGGCACCGAAAATGCTATCTAAAAGAGTCGCAATAGATCTTGGCACGGCCAACACCCTGGTTTACGTGGCCGGGGAGGGAATTCTTATTAATGAACCGACCGTGGTGGCCGTGGCCCTGGATGACAATCGGGTGGTGGCGGTTGGCAATGAAGCCAAGGTAATGCTTGGCCGTACGCCTGGTAATATTTTGGCCAGCCGGCCCCTGCGCGACGGCGTGATTGCCGACTACGAAGTAACCGAGGCGATGCTTTCCTATTTTATTCAGAAGGTCTGCGGCCCGCGATTTTTTTTCAAGCCGGAAGTAATGATTTGTGTGCCGGCGGGAGTTACTCAAGTTGAGCGCCGGGCCGCCCTAGATGCCACCCTATCGGCTGGCGCCCGTGTTGCCTACCTGATAGATCAGCCTCTCGCCGCGGCGATTGGGGCCAAGATTCCGGTGGCCGCGCCTTCGGGCAATATGATCATGGATATGGGCGGCGGGGCAAGCGAGGCGGCGGTAATTTCTCTGGGCGGGGTGGTAGTCCACAAGAGCGTGCGCGTGGCCGGCAACAAGATTGACGAAGCCATTAGCCTTTATTTGCGTCGGAAACACAATTTGGTTATCGGCGAGCTGGCTTCAGAAGAGGTAAAATTAAAAGTTGGTTCGGCTATCCCGCCCCAAAAGGAAGAGACCATGGAGGTAAAAGGTCGTGACTGGGTGACCGGCTTGCCCAAAATGGTAACTATTTCTTCTACCGAAGTGGCAGGGGCGATAAAACCGGCTCTTTTGCAAATCATTGGCGCCTTAAAGGGGGTCCTTGAGGAGACGCCGCCCGAGTTAGCCAGTGACATCATTGACAAGGGAATCATTCTTTCCGGGGGGACAGCGCTTCTAAGAAATTTTGACAAACTGATGACTTTGGAAACTAATGTTCCCTGTCATGTCGCTGAAGAACCAATGCTTTGTGTTGTTCGGGGAACAGGCATTGCTCTGGAAAATATTGACCTTTATAAGCGGTCAATTTTGAAAAGATAAGAAGGTCTCACCACTTAAAGAGTAGCCCCATAATTAGTACTAGCCGCCTTGGATAATATAAAAGAAATTAGGCGGTATATTGGGAATCCTAGCTTCATTTCCGCCCCAAAAGCCTGATTAAATTTTTTGTTCAAAAAGGCAAAAACTCGAGGCTAATTTATTGATATTACTAATCCTATATTTTTTAGAGAATTTTTTGAAATTTTTTTGGATTTTTCCATAATTTTTTACGAATTTTTTTAGTAAAAGTTAAAAGATTTTTCCAATTTTTTCTAAGGGAATTTTTTTGCCAACCCCGAAAACTTTGCCAAACCCTAAAATAGGAGAGAAAAATCAGCGACTTCCGTGGCTAAAAATGGCGAAAAAGCTCGATAATTTGGCAAAAGCCGTTTCCGGCCCCAAATTAGCAGCCATATTAACTATTTGCCAGGCTTCAGCTTATTTCCTTCGGCTGGATGCCGAGGGCCCAGAGCACTTGCTCCTTGCGGTACCGGCGGTCGCCGCGGGAGTTGATGCGAATGGCCGGCAGTTTGCCGCGCTTTCCCCAGCGCTTGATGGTGAGGGGAGAGACGCGGAGGATTTCGGCGACCTCGCGAATAGTTAAAAGATCGGGCAGATTGTCAAGGCTAAGGTTTTTTCTCGCCGCAGTCATAATATCTAAATCTACTTCTTAATATATCAAAAAAGGGGGAGATGTCAAGCCCTGAACCAGAGCAAAGCTCGGTTCAGGGCGCAGATCCGCCGCAAATCGCTCCGTGAGCCGTGTTCGAATAGAACTGAAAAGGCGAGCGGTAAGATTTGGTGGATCAAGGGGTGAACCAAATTAAATATACTTTTTATTCCACAAACTCGACAATAACTAATTGCTGCTCTCCCATAACTATGCCTTTTACTTCTCGGTAATGAACTCTCACTTTTCTACCAAGATAGTTTTTCAGGTTTACGGTATCACTTCGTGCGAAAAGATAATGAGATTGGGTTATTTCAAGTTGGTACAAATTGGGATCAAATGGGGGCCCGTAGTAAGAGCCGTCCTGAACAAGAACGCTTGCTGTTTTTAATTCGCCAAGAATTTCAAAAGTAGATAAAATTAGATCAAAAGTCTTCTCGTCAGTCTCGAACTTTCCGTTCTCCTGCAATGTTTGCCCCTGGTAATGGATAATAACTAAGGCTTTGCCATCATCCATCCTTGCCAAGACGCCTTTTAATTTCGAAGCAATTTCTCCGCCCCAAATTTGTGCAGCAGTAGGTTTGTTGCTGGCGAATTGCAGAGCCTCCGTATTATAGAAGTTAATTGCTCTTGCGCTAAAAATATTCTTGCTAGCGATCGATTGTTTCATTTCCTCAAAATAATCTTCGCCCCCAGATGGGCTAGCGCCATCAGCCCCCCAAATTTGTAATGTTGTGTTTCCTGGTAAGATGGTTTGCACCGCATAATGACCGGCATTGACGTATTTGGGATTTTCCGTTCCAGGCGGAATTTTGAAAGAAATAGTGGGAGAAAAATTGTACCTTTTCCAATTTGCCATAGTGCCTAATGACTTTAATGTTTTTTTGCTTAGGTAGTAGCTACCGAAAGCAAAAGTAATAATACCAATTAAAATAACGATCCAAATTAGTTGCTTGGGAGGATTTTGGCCTATTCGCTGGCTATTTTGATTACTCGCATTAATTTGATTTTTCATGTGTCTATGTAAGAATAACACTTTTTAGGAGTAAAGGGAATGATTTCGATTTAAAAACGTAACAAAAATGTAGTAAGAAATCCAGCGGAGACTCCTTTCGAGGCTAATGTATGGGTTAAACCCTAAGGGTTTAAGCGAATAGTAGTGTCAGTGGGCGAGTTCCTTTTCAATTCTTTCGGCCAGGAAGATTTTC
>VGLL01000073.1 GCA_016866735.1 Candidatus Shapirobacteria bacterium | reverse complement strand
TGTTGGTTATTTAATCTTAAGTTGGCTGAAATTAAGAAATTCGTCCCGCGAGGCGGGACTGAAATTGGGTCGCAAAGCGACCGGAAATTGAGAAATTAAGAAATTATGGAGAGATATATTACGCTTGAGAATTTGGAAGTTTATATCTTGGCTTGTGAGCTAAGTGGGTCGGGATGGGAAGTTTACAAAAATTTTGATTGGCGAACAAAGAAAGTTGGAGGCGATCAATTCATTACCTCTTTGGATTCGGTTGGAGCAAATATAGCCGAGGGATACGGAAGATTTCACTACCTGGACAAGATTAAGTTTTACTATAATGCCCGCGGTTCGCTTTTAGAGGCGCTCCATTGGACAGAACGATTACACGTGAGGGGATTAATCGGCGAGGAAGTATTTATTTCTTTGAGAAAGAAGATAGAAAATCTCCATGTAAAGTTAAACTTGTTTATTAAATCTACTTATGAAGCTAAAAACCATAAAATTTCCTAATTTCAGCGACTGAAAGGAGCAAGTTTCTAAATTTCTATACCATTTGACAACTTTGCCTTGAGAGAATTAAAATTGCCTATATAAAATATGAACAAGGATTTCCTACCTAAAATAATTACCCTAGGCTTGCTTTTGGCAGCTTTGAGCGCGACCTATTATTTTTACCAGAAAGGCGAGATTGGTTTTTTGCCCCGGAAGGAAAAAGAAAAAACCCAGGAAACTTTTACGGTTCAGCTTCCGATTAGCGAGAAGGAAATCAGGCTTTCTTATCAAGATAAATTAAATTCCAGTTTTGATATTGCCAATTTTGAAGAAGGCGAGAATTGGTATGGTGAGGGTGAGTTTGATTACTCGGTTTTTTATGAAGGAGAAAGCTCGCTTTTCGTGACAAGTTTGGATGGCAAAAAAGCAACCGTCAGCCTGAAGAAAAATTTTGACATTAAAGGTGTTTTGAATTTTAAGTTTTTAGTTCATTTGGCGACCGACCCGGCCGGGATTGAGGAGTTTAATCTGATTTTTGCTAACGACAATGTAAATTATAAATTCCCCATTAGGGATATTGATCGAGGCTGGAATTTGTTGGTTTTGCCCAAGGAGAAATTTTCTCAAGAGGTTAGGTTGGGCAAGACGAATGGGGAAGAGCAAGCGGACGAGGATATAGGAGAAGTGGCAATTGAGCTAATCTCCCGGCCGAAGGCCAGAAGCACGGTTAACCTGGACTCTTTATGGGCGGAGAAAGAAGGGAATTACCAGAAAGACTGGAATGTGAACGGGGAGAAGTTTTTAGCGCTTAAGGAAAATAAGGGCAAGGTTAGTCTTTTGGCAGTCAGTCCCTTTGGTAGCCTGGCGACTTTAAAAAAGGGGTCGGCCAAAGACGGGACTTTTCAGGCGGAGCTTACGCCTCTTAAAAACGGCAGCTTCGGCCTTTTCCTCCGGGGCGATTGTCAATCCGGTTACGGCTATTACTTTTTACTGAACGGGGCGGATACTAACACCTGGCTGATAAGCAAATATGGCCTTTTTGGAGAGAAAGTCCAGACCCGGGAACTGGCCAAAGGAGAAATTGCCAACTTTAAGACAGAGAAGCAAAAGTCTTATTGGCTAAGGGCAGAAATGAGAGAAAAGCGATTGGCGTTTTCTTTTTCCACCGACGGCCAAAGCTTCACTAAATTGGCGGAGGTTGATGACGACAGCTTTGTCAGCGGCGGTTTGGGTCTTAGCGTCTCCGGGGGAAATCTGGTTTTGGTTGATGAGGTCCGATTCTGGCAGAATTAGAGATTGGTCCCGCTAAGCGGGACGGAAATTAAGGAAATTGGGAAATTTCATTTATGAAGCGTTATGCCGCGATTATTGTTTCCTGTCTGGTTTTTTTTGTCGGTCTTTTTCTCTTTAGGGCGATTTTTTTGGCCTTAGGCCTAACCTTATTCTTTCTCCTAATCTGGAGTTTGTTGGAAGCGGTTTGGTATTTTCGCGATTCCCCGGTTATTTTGGGCCTTGCTAATCTTTGTCTGGCGGCGATTTTGGCCCTGGCAATTTACAGTTTGGTTTTTCTGCCGGTCGAGTTTCTTACTACGGAAATTTTGCTGATTACCCCGAAAGTTTCTTCCTGGGGGGGTTTGGGGTTTTTGGGGGCTTTGGTGTTATGGTTTAGTTTAGTTAATTTAGGGAGTATTTTAGTCGCTAAGAAGGAATGGCGCTGGTCACTCGTTAGTTTACTGGCGATTAGTTTCCTGGTTTATGGGTTTTGGCGGCATTTTAAATTAGAAAGAGAATATTGGCCCAAGGTCTACAGTTTTGTTCCAAAAGAAGGAATCCAAGCAGAGATAGTGAGCATAAGGGGAGTTAACTTCTTCCCCGTTTGGAAGAGGGGAAAAGTTATTTTGGGGGCCCAAGAGATGGTTATTTTGGACTGGAACGAGGAATTGATTGTCGCCGAGCAGCCCGTACCGTATCAATTCGGCAAGGTAGATCTTTATGTGGTTAGAAGCGATGGAAGGGAAAGTAATAAAGTGTCTTATGAGGTGGAAGATCCAGGGAAATTGGGTCGCAAAGCGACCGAAATTGAGAAATTATGAATAGATGGTGGGAAAAATACCAGCGGTTTTTGGGGGCGGTTTTTTTGTTGTGGTTTCTTTTGCGGACGGGTCAATTTTTCGGATTTAGTTTTGGGGTTGATCTTCATTTACTTTTTAGAGTAGTTCTTTTTCTTGGGGGAATTTGGGGGATTTGGGGAATCTGGAGAAATTGGGATAGCATTTTTCCAGTTCTGAAAGGTTTTTTCGTTAGACAAAAGAGAGAGTTTTCTGTCAAGACAAAAGCCGCGCAGGCAAAAATTGTTGCTTTTTCGCCAAGAATCCTGGGTGGCAGAGCGGGCAGCCTGGCCGTGCTGCCGCTGGCGGTAGCGGTGGGGGTGTTCGGGGAACTGGGGGAATTGGGGGGAAAGCTCCCGCGAATTCTTTTTTCCAAAGAAGGAATTTTAGTGTTGGGGATTTTAGGGATTTTGGGGGATGTCTTTGTTTTTGATTTCAGTTCGGACCTGATGATTCTTTTTTTAACCGGCTTATGGTTGTGGTCGGTTAGGCGATACAGGCTTGAGGGCAGGGTTTCAGTTGGAGTGGCTTTATTTTTTTTAGCGATGTGTCCTTTCTTGCTGATTTTCAAGAAAGACCCAATTGCCGAGAAGGCGGCGATTTGGGCCTATATGTTTTTAGTAGTTGGCGTAGGGCAATTGTTCACTGAAAATTTAAAGAGATAGAAAATGGAAATTTGTTAATAAGTTAAGGTAGCGGTAAAATTAGCCCCATGAGGTGGAAAATCGCCCAAAATACTTTTTTCCTTTCTACGTCTCAGCTTGTTGCGAGGGTAATTGGATTTTTTTACTTCATTTTTTTAGCAAGAAGGCTGGGAGTCGAAAATTTTGGCATTTATAATTTTACCCTTGCTTTTGTTTATAATTTTTTCCCCATCGCCGATTTCGGCCTAGAGCGATTGGTATTAAAAGATGTCTCGAGAAATCTGGCGAAAGCGCAATTTTATTTTGCCCGTCTTCTGCCGTTGAGACTAATATTGGGGATTTTGGGGTATTTGGGGATTTTAGGGACAGCGGTTATTTTGGGTCAACCATGGCAGGAGATTCAATATCTAGCTATTTTTGGCTTAGGGTTAATTCCATATAACTTGATTAACTTAATTATTGCCTTACAGAACGCCCGGGAAAAGATGGAATATATGGCCGTTACCGGTGTTGCCCTTAATGCTCTGGCAATTGCATTCGGATCGTTTTTTGTACTTTTGAATTTTTCCTTAAATTGGATTTTACTTGCTTATTTTTTAGCTCATTTATTGGTTCTTCTTTGGTTTTTAGGGAGATTAGGGAAATTGGGGTTAGAGGTCAAATTTGAGATTGACTGGCAATTTTGGCGGCAGGCACTTTCGCAGTCTTGGGTTTTTGCTGCCTTAACGATCATCGCCGTTTTTTATTTACGGACTTCAATTATCTTTGTCGGTCTTTTAGAAGGTGATTATCAAGTGGGGATTTACGGAAGCGCTTTCAAATTTATTGAGGCGGGAATTCTATTGCCACAGTCACTGGCGCTGGCCCTGTTTCCTCTTTCTTCACGTTTATTTGAGAAAAGCAAAGAGAGGCTCAGAAAGATTTATTTAAATGGCTTGGGGGTTTTGGGGGGCTTGGGGATTTTGGGGGGCTTGGGGATGGTTGGCGGGGCGAAGTTTATTATTCCGCTGGTTTACGGTGAGAAGTATTTGGCCGCGGTGCCGGTTTTTTCCATTTTGGGTGTGGCGATGTTTTTCTTTTTCTTGAATTCTCTTTCCGGAAATATCGGCCAAAATTCCCCCAAGGTTAAGACCTTCTTATTTCTGCTTGTGGGTAAATTTATTTTTCACGCTTTTCTTTGCCTGTTTTTAATTTCCCGCTGGTCGATCTTAGGCGCTGCTTGGGCAGTTGCTATAAGCGAAATGTTGGGGACGATAATCAATAATTGGTTTGTTTTAAGGATTTTGAGATAATAGAGATGATGAAATTAGTTAAAGGGCACTGGTTGCAAGCAGTTTTAGTTTTTTTGCTGGCAATTGGTTTTTTTTATCGGATTAATGGATTAGATAAAAACTACTCCTTTTGGACTGATGAAGCATCAACGGCCAGATTTGCTCGGGGAATATTAGAAACAGGAGTCCCGCAGATCAAGAGCACTGGTTTTAGGGAAGATTCGTATTTTGTTACCCATTATTTAACGGCCGCTTCATTTTTCGTCTTCGGGGAGGACGAATTTGCCGCCAGAATTCCTGAAGTAGTTTTCGGAACCCTTTTGATTCTCGCGGTTTTTTATTTTGGAAAAGTGATTTTCAACAATCAGTATTTAGGTTTGGGAGCGGCTTTACTGACCACCTTTTCCTACGCCCAAATTACTTGGTCAAGACAGGCCAGGGGATATGTTATTTTAGAGGTTTTTTTCCTCTTATCGCTCTTTTTTCTGTATCAAATTGGCCAAGCAAATAAGAAAAGAGATTATTTCGCTTTTTTCTTACTGACGTTATTGTCGATTTGGACCCACAGTCTCGGATTAATTCTCATTCCCATCGGGATTGTTTATATAGTAACGAAAAGAGGATTGGCTGGCTTTATAAAGTCAAAGCAAATTTTTTGGGGAACAATAATTTTTATTGTAGTTACTATTTTATTTACTAATTTATTGCCGGCGATTAAGGTAATTTTTATTAATCATCTTCCACAGAG
>VGLL01000072.1 GCA_016866735.1 Candidatus Shapirobacteria bacterium | reverse complement strand
ATTCTTTCTCGGGCCCATCTATTTTATTATCACTCCCTTTTTTGGCGGCAATATCCCTTAATTTCATTTTTGTCGTTTGCGGCCTTGATATTGATTTGCCTGAAGGAGAAAAAGGAAATTTTCTGGTTATTCGTAAGCACGCTTACTATTTACGTAGCGGGGATTGTCTTCGCCGTTTCTGTCCCTTTCGAAAAATACGCCTTAGTGGTTTTCCCGCTCCTTTTTCTTTTAGCTAGC
Organism: Candidatus Shapirobacteria bacterium; assembly: GCA_016866735.1. Taxonomy (GTDB): domain Bacteria; phylum Patescibacteriota; class Microgenomatia; order VGLL01; family VGLL01; genus VGLL01. Next base: position 5,118 of record VGLL01000072.1, on the reverse strand, counting down.
TATGCCCTGCTTGAATTCTCAAAATTATTTTTTAATCACGAAGGTAAGCAAACAACAGTTTTTCTTTTGATGACCCTTTTTATTTTAATAAACGGAAATAAATTTTCTTTAGTTCCCAGAACATTTTTCAGTATGAATTTCGATATGCGGGAGATTCCCGAGATCGATTATAAAGGCATCTATGATCTTGCAGGAGTTAAGATTGGCAGGGAGGGTTTACAGAAAATAGCAATTGTTGATTTAAGTAGCGATATGCCAGCCTGGTATTTAGGAGAGGGGAAAAACCTTTTTATTCCCAGAAATGATGTGGTAAAGGGAATAACTAGAAATACGAATAGCGGAGGGATATATATTCATAATCTTGATGAACTCCTAAACATTTATAAAGATTACCCACAAGGATTAGTCGTTTTAGTGGAACATAATTTTAGGTTTTACCCACAAGGATTGGTGGCTTTTGTGAGGGAAAATTTAAAGTTGGAGAAAAGAGAGGAAGTGGCGTGGTTTTCTCCTGACTGGAACAGTTGGCCGATAGAGCTTTATTCATGGGGGTTAAATTAAGATGGTTTCAGTGGTGATGGTTATCGAAAGGTTTTGGCCCCTGATTGGAGGATCAGAAACACAGTGTTCTCAGCTCTCGGAAGGATTAATCAGTGGGGGGGCGAGGGTTCTGGTAGTAACTAAGCGATGGGAGGAAGATTTCCCCAAGGAGGAAGATTTAAAGCAAGGTTTTAAGGTGATTAGGTTAGGAATACCTGGTAGGGGGAGGTTGATAGATTACTTCGCAGGAGTTCACTTGCTCGCTTGGCTTCTGAGAAACCACCGTCTTTACAACTTGATATACGTTAATGGGGGTCTGGCTAACACTTTCGGTTCAACGGCAATATTGATGGGTAAACTTTTATCTAAATGGGTAGTGGGAAAAGTAGCTACCCCCGGAGAATTGTTTTTCTCTGGCCCTAGGGCTCTTTCGCCTAAAAGATTTGTTCATCCGCTGATAAAATTGCGACTCCTAATTGCCAAGAGGGCCGATTATTATACGGCTCACACCCAAGAGGTTGAAGATGAGCTTTTGGGATTGGGGATTGAAAAGCCGCGGATAAGAAAGTTCACTAATAGTGTTGATGAGAAAATCTTTAAGCCGCCTATTTCAACTAAAGTAAAGATGGACCTAAGGAGAAAGTTGGATATTCCCCTGAACAAAACGGTGGTAATTTATTGCGGCAGATTAGTTAAAAGGAAGGGTTTAGCTTTTCTCCTAGAAGCCTGGAAAAGAATTATCCAAGAGAAGGGTGATAATGTAGTTTTGCTCATTTTGGGTTCAGGGAGGAACCAACCAGATTCGGTTGAGAGTGAATTAAGGGGGATCGTAGAAAAAGAGGGATTAAAACAAGTTTATTTTCTTGGCGAGAAGGGGAAATTAACGGTAGCTAAGTTTTTGCGAGCCGCCGACATTTTTGTCTATCCCTCCATTCATCCAGAGGGGACTGCCCTGTCGATACTAGAGGCAATGAGCTCTGGTTTGGCTGTTCTGGGAACTAGAGTAGGGGGAATAGAGGCGCTAATCGAAAATAAGAAAGATGGAATTCTGGTGGAAAAGGAGAGCCCGGAAGCCCTATTTCTTGGACTGAATTATTTACTAAACAATCCTGATAAAAGGATCAAATTTGGAGAAAAAGCAAGAGAAAAAATATTAAAGAGTTACTCAAGCTCCAAAATCACTGCTGATTTCTACCATTTTTTTCAAAGTTTGGTGAAAAGGGATTGAGATGAGATTAATCGCTATTTTAGCGACCGCCTTAATTTTAAGACTGATTAACCTAAACCAAAGTCTTTGGCTGGACGAGGCGGTGCAAGCGATTACTTCGCAAGGCTCTTTTTCGGCTATTTTTAGCGAGCTTCGGGGCGATTTCCACCCACCTCTTTACCATTTCTTTATGTGGCTTTGGGTTCATCTATTTGGATCAAGCGAGATAGTTCTGCGTTTGCCATCGGTTTTGTTTGGAGTGGGAACAGTCTGGGTAATCTATAAATTGGGGAGTTTGGGGAAATTGGGGAATTTAGGGATAGTGGCGGCGTTGTTTCTGGCGACAGCCCCTTTTCATATTTACTATTCCCAGGAAGCACGCATGTACGCGATGACCGCATTTTTTGCCAGCTTGTCGATGTATTACTTTTTAAGGGTGATAGGGGAAAAGAGGGAGAATAGGGGAGCGGTATGGGGTTATTTAGCGGGGACGGCGGCGATGCTTTATTCGGACTACTACGGCTTTTTAGTTTTACTGGCGCAGATAATTGGTGGATGGATAATTCTTAGGAGAAAAATTGCTCCCTTGTTAAATTGTTTCATCGCTCCATTGCTACTCTTTCTTCCATGGCTGCCTTTCTTTCTTATTCAGCTTAAAACCGGCCTTCAGGCTACTCAAGATTTGCCTAATTGGGCCGGTCTGGCAAATGTAAGTTTTTTAAAGGCGCTACCTTTGACCTTTATCAAATTTTCCCTAGGGAGAATTACGATATTTAATAGAGCTCTTTACGCTTTAGTCAGTTTGGGGATTGTGGGGGCCTTGGGGTTAATGGGGGGAAGAGGGGCATTTAACTGGTATAAACAGAAAGACAGGAAGGATCATTATTTGGTAATTGTGTTGTGGCTGATCGTTCCGATTTTTACGGCGTGGCTGACCTCGGTCTTTATTCCGAATTATCAACCATTCCGCCTACTTTTGGTTTTGCCGGCCTTCTATCTGCTTTTGGCCTACGGAATTATTAAGGAGTATCGTTTACAAAGGATACTCCTTTGTATATTTATTTTGGGGGTTAACCTTACCTCTTCCCTTGTATATTTTGTTAATCCCTATTTTCACCGGGAAGATTGGCGGGGCGTTGCCAATTATTTACGGAGAGAAAATTTATCGATAGTTATTTCTTCAAAAACTTTTGATTGGCCGCTGGTTTTTTATGGGGCCGAGAGTCAAATAGTCAGTGTCAGCGATGGTGTCCGGCCGGTGAAAGACAAAGACAGACTTAGCCTAATTAGTCAAATTAGAAAGACTGGGAAAAGGGAGATTGCTTATACCCCTTATTTAGCGGATGTTTATGACTGGCAAGATTCGGCGCTGGCCTGGCTGGAAGAATCGGGTTTTGTTAAAATTAAAGAAATCAATTTCAATCAGATCCCTGTCTGGGTTTATAGCAGTAGCATAACGAAATGAAAATAGGCATTGATATTAGTCAGATAGTGTATGGGACAGGAGTTTCACACTATACTCAAAATTTAGTGGAGAACTTACTAAAAATCGATGAGAAAAATGAATATGTATTATTTTTTTCGTCGCTACGCCAGCGATTAACTCAAATCTCAAACCTCAAAACTCAAAACTGCAACTTAAAGCTAAAAACTTACAAATTCCCCCCCGTTTTGCTAGATATCTTGTGGAATAAGTTACATGTTTTACCAATTGAGAAATTAATTGGCAAGGTTGATGTTTTCCACACCTCTGATTGGACGGAACCGCCGTCGGCATGTCGTAAAGTGACAACTATTCACGATTTAACCCCTCTTTTATTTCCCGACGAGACTCACCCGAAGATTATCGCAGTTCACAAGAGAAAACTGGACTGGGTTAAGAAAGAGGCGAGCTTAGTTATTGCTGTTTCGGAAAATACAAAAAAGGATATTATTGAGCTTCTTGGTATTCCCGCCGAGAAAATAAGAGTAATCTACGAGGCGCCAGGGGAGGAGTTTTATCCGCGGAGAAAAGAGGAAATAGAGAACACGAAACGGAAGTATCAGATTGCTGGAGATTATATTTTGGCTATGGGGGGAGGCAAAAGAAAAAATTTAGAAAGAACTACGCAGGCCTTTGAGCGTGTCAAGGGCGGACCTTGGCAAAAGGTCAGTCCTTCTTTAATCGTGTTCGGGAATTCGCCAAATACTAAATCCTTGGGCTATGTGCCCCAAGAGGATTTAGCGCCACTTTATTCGGGGGCCATGTGCTTTGTTTATCCCTCGCTTTACGAAGGGTTTGGCTTACCCGTTTTAGAGGCAATGGCCTGTGGCTGTCCGGTAGTTACCTCTAATGTTTCTTCGCTGCCCGAAATAGCCGGAGAAGCGGCGGTCTTAGTTAATCCTTTGAGAGTGGAAGAAATTTTTTATGGTATCAATGAGGCACTGGAACGGAGGGAAGAATTTGTGCAGAAGGGGCTGGAGCGAAGTCATAAGTTCTCCTGGGAAAAGTGTGCCAGCGAAACTCTGGCGGTTTATGGGGAGGTTGTTAAATGAGATGTTGATTGGAATTGATGGCAATGAGGCTAATATTAAAGATCGAGTAGGGGTGGGCGGGTTTGCTTTCGGGGTATTAAGCGGCCTTTACGAGTTGGATAAAAAAAACAGCTATCGAATCTATCTGAAGCAACCAGCCTTGCCGAGTTTGCCCAAAGAGAGAGAAAACTGGCAATACGAAGTTTTCGGGCCCTCTTTTGCCTGGACCCAATGGCGGCTACCGCTGAAACTTTACACAGAAAGGCGACAAGTTGATGTTTTTTTCTCACCCAATCATTATGCGCCGCGTTTTTGCCCAGCGCCTACGGTAATTTCCATTATGGACTTATGGCATCACCGCCACCCCGAGCAGTTTCGCCAAAAAGACCTTTATCAGTTACTGAAATGGGAAGCTTATTCCGTAAAGCAGGCAGCGAAAATCATTGCCATTTCGGAATTTACCAAAGAGGAGATAATTAAGTTTTACGGTCTTCCGGAGGAACGGATTATTGTTGCCTACCCAGGACTAGGCAAAGAAATTAAGAAATTAAGAAATAAAGAAATTGAGGATGTAAAAAGAAAGTACGGAATTGAAAGTAATTACCTTTTGTATTTAGGCACGCTTCAGCCGAAGAAGAATTTAGTTTGTTTAATTGAAGCATTTAATATACTCGATACCGCATACCACATACCACATACCCAATTAGTTTTCGCCGGTAAAAAAGGCTGGCTGTATGAAGACATGTTTCGAAAAGCCAAAGAGACAGGAGTTGGCAAGAGGGTAGTTTTCACTGATTACGTATCGGAGGAGGACAAATATCCCCTGATCGCCGGCGCCAAATGCTTTGTTTTGCCTT
>VGLL01000071.1 GCA_016866735.1 Candidatus Shapirobacteria bacterium | reverse complement strand
TACATAAACTTCTGATTAACTACTTGGTGGCAACAAAATTCTATCACCCAAAATCACTCCACGCAAGAGGCGGATTTTAAGAAATGGCGGCGAGGAAGGAGGCGAGGGAGGAGAAATTCGGAAATAAAAATCCCAGTTGCGTTGACTGCTCGATTTTGGAGATTGGGGCGCAAAATTCTGCTACAGCAGCGTTTTGCGCCCATATCTAATCTGGCCGTGGGTCTCTGGCTACAGATTGAAGTGCTCTTTTAACTCTTCCGCGCTTTCAATTCTTTCGGCCACAATATATTTCACTTCGAACGGAATTCGATAGATCTGTCGTAAAAACTCGATTTCCTCAAAACAGGGATAGGGAAAAACATAAACACTTTCCTGAAGCCGAAAAAGGCCCAAGCCTTCCAACTGGCCGCGAAAAACCTCGCGGAACCATTTCTTTTTCTCGGCAATATCAAAAACTATTAGTCTCCACTTTTTATCCCAGGCTCTTGGTTTTTTAATTTTCATTTCCCCCAACTTATACCTTAAGGCGCGGCTTATTCCCCGCTCGGTAATCTTCACCACCGACCCGCCATCTTCCTCAATAATCTCAACTAGCTTTTGCCTTTTTAATCGCTTTAGGTTTTGACCAAGCCTTTTACGCTGGTAGCCCTGCCATTCGTTTAAGAGGGGGGCGGCCAAACGGGGTAAGCCGGGAAAAATAAGTGAAGCTGTCAAAAAAGTTCCTGCCCCCAAAAGAAATAAAATCTCTTTCGTCTGTGGATATCGCTCTACTCCTCGCTTAAGGGTTGCCAAAATACTCTCCTTCTCTGGGGTAAAGACAAGCGCCATCCTCTCCCAATCTGCCTCGGTCAAGTTTAGTTTTTCTTCCCGACCACCTCTCTTTTTCTTCTTTATTCCCACAAATTAATCATAAACCTTTCGGTCGCAAAATCAAGCGACAGCAGGAATTTGCGTCCTTATTCTCGCGGGGAGTATTGCGTATATTTTCATTCCCTTTGGTTTTGGGCGCGGGCAAAAAGCAAACAGCAGGCCTCCCTCTGGCCTCAGGGGAATCCCCGTCAAGGACGGCAGGGGACGGTAGCGGCAAAAAAACTCAAGAGCGGAACTTTTGCAGGTTTTTGTCTATAGTTAAAAGTTTTGTCTTCTTCTCCTGACTAAGAAGCAAATATGAAGCATCGTAAAGAGTAAGGTTCTTCTTTAAAGCAAGGGCAAAACATTTGCCAAAATCAGTCGGTTCGAGATTAATTTCTAGGGCCAGAAAAGCCTGCTCTAGCTTCCTAGCGATTCTCTCGTCTACTCTCTTTTGTAAAACCGCTGTCCTTAAGCCGTTAAGAACTTCAAACGGTAAAAGTTCGGAGGAGCTAAGATTTACTTCTCCGGCGGCGTAGCGGCGGAAAACCTTATCAACGGAAGCGCTTTCTTCGTCGGGTAAGAGATAAGCCAAAACAAAAGAGGCGTCAACGACAAATTGATTAGTGTTTTCGGCCATGATTAATCAACTCCCCATAATTAATACCCGCCTGTTTTTTTCTGGTTACCAAAATTGACTCGACTGCCTGGGTGATTTTCTTTTGTTTGCCTTCCCCAAAATATGTCTTTCGGACCGCTTCTCTCACAAGCTCGCCCACAGAAACCTCCTGGCTTTGCGCCAAAGCCGCCAAGGTTAACCAGAGATCCTCCTCGAATAAAATGTTGGTTCTTTTCGTTAACATGTGTATATGCATGTTACCGAGGCTGGAATAATTTGTCAAGAGGCAATTACTTACCCTGCCGGAGAAAGGCCGGGATCTCCCTTCGGCTTCGTTTATGCTGAGCTAAGTGAAGCGCTCAGGGTAAACTTCTCGATCCCGTCCGTCACTTACCTTGCCGGAGAAAGGCCGGGATCTCGAATTCTTCGCCCCATTCTTCTCCTTTAGGAGGCCCTTCGGAAATCACTTCCTCTTTTCTCTCAGCCGGTTCAGCCTTCTCGGTAACCACTTCCCTCACCGGCTCGACTAACTTGGCTAGTCTCATTCTTGCCTCATCAAACCCGGTGGCAATGACGGTGATTCTAATTTGATCAACCAGTTTTTCGTCAATCGTCGCCCCGAAGATAATATTGGCATCGGCAGCCGCGTGCTCGGAGATAGTTTGGGCCGCCTCGCTTACCTCCGCCATGGTCAAATCCGGACCGCCAGTGACATTGAAGAGAATTCCCTTGGCGCCCTCAATTGAGACCTCCAAAAGCGGCGAGGAAATGGCGCTTCTGGCCGCGGCGGCGGCGCGATTTTCCCCAACGCCGGTGCCAATACCCATAAAGGCACTCCCCGCGTCTTTCATAATTGTTTTAATATCGGCAAAATCGCGGTTGATCAAGCCCGGCAGAGTAATAATATCCGAAATCCCCTGAACTCCGGAGGCCAGGACGCCATCAACAATCCCAAAGGCCTCAAGCAAGGTAACTTTTTTGTCAATGGTGTCCAAAAGTCTCTGGTTAGGAATGACAATCAGGGCGTCCACCCTGGCCTTTAAAAGCTCCAGGCCGTCTTCGGCAATTACCATCCTCCGCGTCCCCTCGAAAGCAAACGGCTTGGTCACCACTGCCACCGTCAGCGCGCCTGACTCTTTGGCAATCTCAGCGATAATGGCACTTGCCCCGGTGCAAGTTCCTCCGCCCATGCCGCCAGTCAGAAAAACCATATCGGCGTCGGTCAAAATCTCTTTTATCTTTTCCCGCGATTCCTCGGCCGCCTGCTTACCTAATTCCGGGTCGCCCCCCACTCCCAATCCACGGGTTAATTTCTCTCCGATTTGCAGTTTGATCGCTGCCTGATTGGCCAGAAGCGCCTGGGCATCGGTATTAATCGCGATGAAATCCACGCCCGCGATAGTATCCTCCGAAATCATGGAGTTAAGCGCATTGCAGCCACCGCCGCCAATGCCTAAAACTTTTATCTTGGCAAACCGACCAACATCAGGTTTAACTAGGGCCATAAGCTTTTGCAAAAAGGGGCAGTCTTTGGAGTCTTAAGAACTCTTAGGGCATTATAAACCAAAAAGGGTCAAGAATGCAAGTATTGACAGCGGAATAGTTTTAAGACAATAATTAAGTTGATGAGGCTGCCCGTTAAAAAACTACTAACCGCTTTCGGCTTATTTGTCGCTTGCTATTTCCTTTTAGACTTTTTGCCGCTCGTCCGCGCCGAATGGGTTATGGATGCCGAAGTGACCGAGGTCGGCCGCAATTCCGAACGGGCCAGGCAGCTTATCTATTGGCTTTTCACCCACCCTTCCCTGGATAATTCGCCGGCCATCGCCGCCATCTGGAGTGTTGCCCGCAATATCGTCTTTGTCTTTTTCGTCATTCTCCTTATCTTTATGGGGTTCGAGGCCATCGTTTTCAAGAGAAGGCCGTCGTTGGCCAATATTTTGCCCAAGCTGATCGGCCTTTTGGCCTGGACCGCCCTTTCCTACGTTTTGGTCTTGGGCCTAATTCAGATTGGCGATCTTTTGATGCGCTTCTTCATTGAGAGAGTCGCCGGCGCCAACCTTTTCAATATCACTTTTGCCGGCGGCAATATCGAACAAAACTACACCGACTTTGTCGGTTTTCGCGAAAACACCATGGTTAACCAGGAGTCGGCCAATACCGGGCTCTTTATGGTGCGGTTGACTACCCTGACTTACAACGTCATGTTTGCCTCTTTAGTCCTTAGAAAAGTTATTCTCTGGTTTTTATTAACCGTTGCCCCTTTCCTCTCGCTTTTAATGCCTTTCGTTTTTATCAGAAACATCGGTTGGATCTGGATCGGCGTCTTCTTCCAATGGTTGTTTTATGGCCCTCTTCTTTCTCTTTTCCTGGCCGGTCTGGTGAAAATCTGGGAATTTGGCATTCCTTTTAACTTCGACTGGACAAGGAGAGACACTCCCCAGGGACAAATTTACAAAACGGCGATTAACATCTTATACGGCGGTCCGGCGCAGACTTTGTCGCCCACCAACTCGGCTAACTACGTTGACACTTATGCCGAGTATGTCATTGCCTTGATTATGCTTTGGACGGTTATCCTTTTCCCCTGGCTCCTTTTGCGCATTTTCCGCGACTATTGCTGTGAGGCCTTCAAGAGTCAGGAGTCAGCCGTAATGGCCTTATATAATAAGATCAGCGGCGGCGTCCCGCCCCCGCCTCCGCCGCCACCGCCCTCGGTCACCCCCGCCGCTAAGTTCGAACGGCCCTTTAAGGCGCCTCTGGCAACCACCATGCCGGAAACTATCTCTGCCGCCCAGGTCGCCCAAATCTCCCAAGCAGAAACAAAGGAAATTATGAGGGCAATGAATCTTCAGGTCGCTTCTCTCCGTGATGTCTCGACCTTTGATATGAATCTCGAAAGACGCCGGGCGGCCCGGGAGAATCTTTCCCGGCTTTCCTCGCCAACCCAACTTAGTTCGACTTCGGAAAGACGTAAATTTACTGCCCTACGGCAGGAACTCATTTCTAGGGCGATGACCGGCGATCTTCAGGCGCAACGGGCTTTGGCTGCCGCCGAACAAAAACCCCAAGTGATGATTGGGGCCATGACCAGACCAAGGGTAGTCGTCGCCGCCCCGCCCGCCGGCAAGAAACCGAGTATGGTTCCTATCACCAAGCCGGTTCCGCCGACACCGGTAACTGTCGAAGAGTACGAAGAGGTTAAGAAAATGTGGATCAATCACTACCGCTCCGGCGATGTGCCAATCACTGACAGGGTTAAGTCCAGAGAGGACTGGATCAAGGGCGATCTGGCGCAAATAACAAATACTCTTGATCTTATTTCTTCGAAGCAGCCCGAGGAAAAACAGAAGGGCTATGACCTCGTGGCTTCGATCTTGCCTTTCTTGCTCCTTGGCGGTTTCTCGGAAGACCAGACGGTTACTTATCTTAAGGCTAAACTTGAGGCGGCCAAGGTCGTGCAAGAAGAGCTGGAAAGAACGGAGAAAATTAAGGAAGAGGCCAAAAAAGAAGGAGAAGAAGAGCTAGTGGAAGTGGCACCGGCAAAAGAGGCAGAGGAGAAAAAGGAAGGCGAGCTGGCTGAAGAGCTGGCTATAGAGTCCAAGACAGAGAAACCGGAAAAGCCGTCTGGCAACGAAAACTCGACAAATAATAACCAAACCTGATAAACTAAAATTAAAGTGAAAAAGTCTCTCCTCTTAGGATTCTGTTTCCTGCTTTTGACAACGCTTTCTGCCTGCGGAGGCTTAATTTCGGGAGATAAGCTAATTCCGGGCGAGCCTTCGCCCAGTCCTCTGGGCCAGGCCTGTCTTGACCCGGCCACCATCGGTACGCAGCCGGTCCTCAAAAATATTCCTAAGCCCAGCACGGACAATACTCCCTTTCCCAATAGCGGCT
>VGLL01000070.1 GCA_016866735.1 Candidatus Shapirobacteria bacterium | reverse complement strand
GGGGTCTTAGGGATTTTTCTATTAGTGAGAGAACTTTTTAAAAACTCAGCTATTAGCTATGAACTATCAGCGATCAGCTCTTTTCTCTTAGCTATTTCTCCTTGGCATCTGCACTTTTCCCGGGGCGGATGGGAAACTAATGCAGCCGCTTTTTTCATTTTAGTGGGGGTGTTCGGGGTCCTTAGGGGGCTTAGGTCACCTAAGTTTTTTGTTTTTGGTTTTTTGTTTTTGGTTTTCTCTCTTTATACCTACCACAGCGCCAGGATAGTTGTTCCTCTTTTGCTGGCAGGGCTCTTTGTGCTTTATAAAGACATGTTATTTAAGCAAATAAAGTGGGTGGTCTTAGGGGGCAGCTTAACTTCAGTTTTATTACTTCCGCTAATGCGGGACATTTTCAGCCCGGCCGGTATTTCCCGTTTTTCTGGGGTGGGATTTCTGGCGGAAACCGGACCGCTTTGGCGCATAAATGAGCTTCGGGGGGAACATCAGTCGTGGAACGCACCGGCAGTTCGTCTCTTCCACAACAAATTGATGGCCTACTCCCTCTCCTTTTTGGAGAATTATTTCGATCACTTTCACGGAGAGTTTTTATTTCTTTCCGGGGATGAAATCGAGAGGAATAGAGTTCCGGAAACCGGCCAGATGTATCTTTTCGATATTCTTTTGCTCCCTTTAGGAATTTACTTTTTATTGAAGAACCGACCGCCCGGCTGGAAAGTAATTTTTCTTTGGCTAGGAGTATCGCCAGTAGCGGCAGCGCTGACTTTTCAAACCCCTCATGCCATAAGAGCTCTTAATATGGTTATTTCTCTGGTGGTAATCTCGGCCTATGGCCTAGTGAGTGTCCTAGCGTGGATTAAAAAGAAGCATTATCTAATTTCTACATTGCTATATGGCTGCATTGCTATATTGCTGTCCTGGAACGCGGCCCGCTACCTCCACCAGTACTACGTTCATTACCCAAAAACTTACCCGGCGGCCTGGGAGTATGGATTTAAAGAACTAGTTGGTTATGTTAAATCGGCAGAGGACAACTATCAGAGAATTTACGTAACGGACAAGTATGACCAACCATATATCCTGTTTCTTTTCTATTTAAAGTATTCTCCACAAAAATTCCAAAAAGAAGTGATCTTAAGCCCAAGGGACAAATTCGGCTTTTCGACAGTCAGAGATTTTGATAAGTATCACTTTCAAGAAATTCGCTGGGAGGAAGTAAAAGATCAAGAAAGCAGCTTAATCGTCGGGACCGGCCAGGAAATACCCGAAAGTGCTAATATAATTAAGCAAATCTACTTTCCTGGCGGAAAAATTGCTTTTAAAATTGCCAAAGTATGAGTAGAAAAACCAAGATTTCAGTTGCCCTAGCGACTTACAATGAAGAGGACACTATCGGGCCGTGCCTTGAGGCAGTAAAAGACCTGGCGGGCGAGATCGTTATCGTTGACGGCACTTCTGCCGACAAGACCCGCGAAATCGCCAGCAGGTATGGAGCGAAGATTATTATTACCAATAATCCTCCCGTTTTCCATATCAACAAGCAAAAGGCGCTCGAGGCCTGCAGGAATGAGTGGATTTTACAGCTTGATGCGGACGAAAGAGTCAGCCAGGAATTGGCGGCGGAGATCAAAAGAGTTATCGAAATGGACGACAGACAAATCGAGGATTACCAGCAGAGTTTGCCTGACCGCAAACTTTTTTTGAAGCATCAGGAGTTGTTGATAAAGAGAGACGGACAAATAGGCACAGTGAGCAGCGAGTTTTGCGGATTCTTTATTCCCCGCCTCAATTACTTTTTGGGTAAGTTTTTATGGTATGGCGGAGTTTATCCAGACGGGGTTATTCGTTTAGTTAAAAAGGGGAAAGCCTATTTTCCCTGTAAGAGTGTGCACGAGCAGATCGTAATTCGGGGCCGGGCAGGTTGGCTGCAGAATAGTCTTTATCATTTCAACGACATGACTTTTAAAGATTATCTTTTACGAAACAGCAAATATATCAACCTGATCGTTGGCGAGTTAAAAGAGCGGCGGCTAGAGAAAAATTTGGTTAGCCTCGCGGATTACTGCTTAGTTAAACCTATTTGGTGGTTTTTATTAACGCAAGTGCGGCATAAGGGAATATTGGATGGTTTTCAAGGAGTCGTTTTTTCCTTTTTTTCTGCCCTGCGCTTTCCGCGGGCATATTGGCGATTTTTAAAAAGTAAGTCATGAATAAGATAAGAGTTCATATTGACGACCGGCCCCTTAAAAACGGGAGCGCTTTTCGCGGAGTGGGCGAGTACACTCGCAATTTAATTAAAGCTCTTAGCAAAGAAGAGAGTTTGAGCATAGTTATGGCAAATGAAAACCCCGACATTGTCCATTACCCGTCCTTTGACCCATTTTTCTTGACCTTACCCATTTTAAAGAAAAAGCCTATTGTGGTCACGGTTCATGACATTATTCCCCTGGTTTTTCCAGAGCATTTTCCGCCGGGGATAAGAGGGAATATTAAGTTTCAAATTCAAAAAATTTCTCTTGGAAATGCCGCCGCCGTGATTACCGATTCGGAAAACTCAAGAAAAGACATCGAAAAATATCTCGGATGTCCGGAAGAGAAAGTTTTTGTTATTCCCTTGGCGCCGGCGGGAGAATTCAAGCAATTAACAATTAGCAACCAGCGATTAGCCGTTTGGGAGAGATACAAGTTACCCGACCGCTTTATTTTATATGTGGGAGATGTTAACTACAATAAAAATATTTTGGGGCTAGTGGGAGCTTTCTCAAAACTCAAATCTCAAAACTTAAAACTACTATTAATAGGCAAAGCCTTTGAAAACAGAGAGCTGCCGGAAGTGAAGGTTACACTTCAATTAATTGAAGAGCTTGATTTAGTTAATGAAGTTAAGGTACTGGGTTTTGTACCAACCAAGGACTTAGTGGAAATTTATAATTTAGCGACGGTTTACTGCCAGCCGTCTTTTTACGAAGGTTTTGGGCTGCCGGTTTTAGAGGCGATGGCCTGTGGCTGTCCGGTGGTGGCGGCCAATACCGCGAGCTTGCCGGAGATTTGCGGCAACGCGGCCAGGATGGTCGACCCACATGATGTTGCGGACATTGCTCTCGGACTAGAAGAGGTAAGCGAAGACGAAAAGATGCGCCGCGATTTAATCCGAAAAGGTCTAAAACAAGCCGGAAAATTCACCTGGGAGAAAGTGGCAAGGGAAACAATTGGGGTATATGAAAAAGTTCTTTCGAGAAAATAAAAAAATTCTCAAATTCGTTTTCTGGGTGTTTATTGCCTGGCAGCTGGTTATGGCGGGGATTATTTTCTTGGGATCAAGAGCTCTACCGAGTTCCAATCAATATATTTATACGGAGCCAAAAGTCATCTTGAACCCTCCTTTTTTGTGGAGCAGGGCCAATTTCGACGGGATGCATTATTTGGATATCGCCAGAAAAGGTTACGGGGTTTACCAACGGGCCTTCTTTCCGCTTTATCCCAAATTAGTTAACTCGCTTACGCCATTTTTTGGGGGGAGAGATTTGGTCGCGGGTTGGGGCATTTCCCTAATAAGCCTTCTTCTGGGGTTAGTGCTATTGGCTAAATTGGTAAAATTGGACTATAAAGAGAACATAGCAAGAAGAGCAATTATTTTTCTTCTCATTTTTCCGACTGCCTTTTTCTTTTCAATGGTCTATACCGAATCATTTTTTTTATTCCTGGTTTTGGCTAGCTTTTATTTCGCCAGGATTAAAAAATGGTGGCTGGCTGGTATTTTCGGGGCCTTGGCAAGCGCGACAAGGTTGGTAGGAATATTTATATTGCCTGCCCTTTTAGTTGAATGGGGAGAACAGCGTAAAATTTCATCCGCCAAAACGGCGGATCAAATTTCAAATTTTGCCCCTATTTTCCTGATTCCGCTTGGACTACTTTACTATATGCGCTTTTTGGCAATCCAATATCACGACCCCCTTATGTTTCTTCACGTTCAACCCTTTTTTGGGGCGGAGAGAGCAACGAAGATTATTCTTTTGTACCAAGTATTTTGGCGATATTTAAAGATGTTTTGGACAGTAGATAAGCAAAGCCTAACTTATTTCGTTGTTTCTCTGGAATTTTTGGTTGGCTTGGGCTTTTTGGGACTTTTGTTTTTTGGCTATAAAAAGAAAATACGACTTTCCTATCTTGTCTTTGCGGCGTTGGCTTATCTTTTGCCGACGCTTAGTGGCACTTTCTCCTCAATGCCAAGATACGCCTTGACGCTTTTCCCCTGCTTTATTATCATGGGATTAATAGAAAACAAAATGGTCAAGGCCCTATTTTTTACTATTTTCTTTTTGCTATTTGCTATTTGTGCGGTTCTTTTTACCCGTGGTTATTGGATAGCTTAGCTAACGATGAACTTAAAGAAAAAAATTCGCAATATCCCTGACTTTCCCCAAAAGGGGATAATCTTTCGTGATATTGCCCCTCTCCTTGAGGACAAAGAAGCCCTGCAAGATATGGCAAGAAAATTGGCGGAGAAATTTAGAGGGCAAAAAATCGATAAGGTGGTGGGAATCGATGCGCGGGGATTTATTTTGGCGGGGATTTTGGCTGACCGCTTGGGGGCGGGCATGGTGATGGTGAGAAAAAAAGGAAAATTACCATCCAAGACAGAGAGCGAAGAATTTGATTTAGAATACGGGAAAGCAGTCTTAGAAATTCATAAAGATTCGATACAGCCAGGCGAAAAGGTTTTATTGGTAGATGATGTTTTGGCTACCGGCGGGACGATGGCTGCGGCCGCGAAGTTAGTAGAAAGGTTAAAGGGTAAGATTATCGGTGTCGCTTTCTTAATCATCCTGGATTACCTTCCAGGGAGAGAAAGATTAAAGGATTATAATTTATTTTCTTTAGTAAGTTATCAAAAATAAATGAGTGAAAATCGGGTAGAGATTGGCATTATCGGCGGCTCCGGTTTTTACGATTTAGCATCTGGCCTAAAGGAGATCAAGACAGAAACTCCGTACGGCTCTCCCTCCGAAAAGATTGCCTTAGGGAAAATCGCAGGGCACGGTGTTGCCTTTTTACCGCGTCATGGCAAGACTCACGATATCCCGCCGCATAAAATCAATTATCGGGCTAATATCTGGGCCTTAAAATCACTGGGCGTTTCGCGGATTTTGACTTCCCATGCCGTTGGTTCCTTGCAAAGAAAGATTAGGCCCGGCGATTTTATCATTTTGGATCAGTTTATTGATCGGACGGCAGGGAGAGCGGATACTTTCTACGACGGCCAGATTGCCACCCATGTTTCTACCGCTTTTCCTTATTGTCCGCAATTAAGGGAGTTAGCTATAAAATCAGCCAAGAAATTTAACGTTAAGCTCCACAAGAAGGGTACGGTTGTAATCATCCAGGGCCCAAGATTTTCGACCGCTGCCGAATCGAGTTGGTTCACCAGAATGGGCTGGGACGCGGTTAATATGACTGAGTATCCGGAAATCGCCCTGGCGAGGGAGAAAGAAATCTGTTATTGCGCCATTGCGGTTGCCACCGATTATGATGCCGGCTTGGTTGCTAACGGCAAGGTAAA
>VGLL01000069.1 GCA_016866735.1 Candidatus Shapirobacteria bacterium | reverse complement strand
GAATCCCGCTTATTCTCAAGCTTAACGGCAAAACCAATTTAATCAAAGACCAGGATCCCTATTCTCCCCAGGTTTGTTCGGTTGCTGAAGCCGTAAGTCTTGGCGCAAAGGCCGTTGGTTATACAATTTATCTTGGGAGCGAATTTGAATCTTTGATGACGGCCGAGTTTGCCAAGATTGAAGAAGAGGCTCATGCGGGAGGGTTGCCAGTTATTGCCTGGATGTATCCCCGCGGCCGGAATGTCCCTGATGAGGGCGACCCGAAAGTAATTGCCTATGCGGCCAGGGTCGGTTTAGAGTTAGGGGCAGATATTGTCAAGGTTCGTTACAGCGGCGATGTCGAGTCGTTCAGTTGGGTAGTCAAGTCTGCCGGCAAAACTAAGGTAGTGGCGATGGGGGGTGTAAAGCAGGGCGAAGGAGATTTTCTCACGATGGCTAAGGAGGTAATGGAAGCGGGGGCTAGCGGAATGGCGGTAGGGAGAAATATTTGGCAAGCGGATGAACCGCTGGAAGTGGCAAAAAAAGTAGCGGAGGTTGTTTTCCATGTTTGACGTAGTTTCTCTCGGTGCGGCGACCCTGGATGTTTTCCTGCGCTCGTCCGAATTTGCCGTTCAAAAAGAGAACGGCAAGAAAGAGCTTTGCGTTATTTATGGGGCCAAGATCGAGATAGATGAAGTTCATTTCGACCTTGGAGGCGGGGGGACGAATTCAGCGGTGACTTTTGCCCGCCAGGGACTAAAAGTTGCCTCGATTGTTAAAATCGGAGAAGACTTCGCCGGCCGAAAAGTGAGAGAGGACCTGGAAGGCGCAGGAGTAGATACCTCGCTGACAGCCGAAGAAAAAGACGAGCACACTGATTATTCCACTATCCTTTGGGCGCCAGACGGCGGACGGACAATTCTAGTTTATCGGGGAAAAACGAAGTTGGAGGTGGAGGATATTAATTGGGAAGGGCTGAAAACGAAGTGGTTTTATATTAGTTCAATCGAGGGAAACCTGGAGATACCGGAAGAGATCCAAAGAAGCAAAGACCCAAAGCGGCAAAGACCCAATATGCCACATACCAGAGTCGCCTGGAATCCGGGAAGGAAGGAGTTGGAGCAGAGAGAAAGGGTATTGGCGATTCTACCCCAAATTGAACTTCTGAATTTGAATAAAGAAGAGATGATAGAACTGTTAGCAATGAAGCAATGTAGCAATGTAGCAATTAGGGAAATATTGAGAAGTGCTCAGGGATTGCCTTGCCGCTATATTATTATTACTGATGACCGTAATGGCAGTTATATCTGGCAAAAAGACACGAAGAAATGGCTTTGGTCGGGGATTTACAATACTCCTAAAGTTGAGGCGACTGGAGCAGGCGACGCTTACGGGTCGGGATTTGTTACCGGCCTTGTTAAAGGATGGGAAATAAGAGACTGCTTGCAGTTGGCTGCCGCCAATGCCTCGTCGGTAGTTCTTCGTCCGGGAGCGAAAAAAGGAATTTTGAAACCCGAGGAAATGAGCAAATGGTTGAAGATGGATTTAGAGATTAAAGAAATGAGGATAGAGTAATATTTTTCTTCACCTCATGTTGGAAAAGAAACCCGATAACTTGCGAAAAAATTTAGCGGTTTTTCTAGTTTTTACGGGGACAATTTTGGCAAGCGTGTTAATGACGCCCTCTCTAAAGTGGCATAACATTTTTCAAAAAATTTTAGGCGAGAAAATAATTGAGGGAGAGAAAGAAAAAGCGAAAGTGATTAAAGAAAAATTGGCTACCCTAGTTTCCCCCTTTTCGGGAACTTACGGGATTTACATTTACAATTTTACGACCGGTGAGGAATTGGGGATTAGAGAAAACGAAGTTTTTCCGGCGGCTTCTTTGATCAAACTGCCAGTTTTTGCCGCTTTCTATCAGGAAGCGGAAAGAGGGGGTCTTTCTCTAAATACTAAATACCAAATACTAAACACTGACAAAGTTGCGGGTGCTGGCAGTATGTATTATGCCAAGCCGGGGACAGTTTATACCTATAAAGAGATGCTGGAGCTGATGGGCAAACAGTCAGACAATACGGCCTTTAATGTTTTCGTTAAGCTTTTGGGGAAAGAGAAAATTCAGCAAGCGATCGATTCCCTGGGAATGAGGAGAACTTCTTTTGCGAAAAACGAGACCACGCCGGCGGAGGTCGGGCTTTTCTTTAGAAAGTTGTATCAGGGAAACCTAGTGAATCGGGAAAATCGGGAGGAGCTACTTTCTTATTTAACCAAAACTGCTTGGGAAGAGCGGATTCCGGCGGGAGTACCCGAAGGGGTTAGAGTTTCTCATAAGGTGGGGACGGAAATAGGCGTTATCGCCGACGGCGGCATCGTTTTTGCCCCAAAGCCGTACATTTTAGTCATCATGTCAAAAGATGTTATCGAAAAAGAGGCAAAGGAACTTTTGCCGCGGATTTCCGGGTTGATTTACACGGATTTGGGGACGGATTAGCACGGATGAAAAAATTTAGAGTTTTTGATTTCCTCTTTGCTTTAGGCCTCTTTTTATTTTTTCTACTCCCGCCGACCGATCCGGATTTAGGCTGGCAGTTAAGATGCGGTGAACAAATCTGGAAAGGGCAGGGTTTTTGTAGCCAGAATCAGTTCTCGGTTTTATTGGCTGGCTATCCATGGGTGAATCACCATTGGCTTTACCAGGTAATAATTTGGGGACTTTGGGGACTTTGGGGGCCTTGGGGGTTGACGATTTTGGGGGCGGGAATTACGGCTTTGGCCTTCTGGTTTTTTTACCAAGCGATTCCTAATTTTCGGGCGGAGAAGATTGGGGCAATCGGGATAATCGGGGTAATCGGCTGGGGAGTGTTTAGTTTTGGAATTCGCAGCCAGCTGGCGGGATTCCTCTTTTTTAGTATTTTACTTTGGTTGCTTTCCCGAATTGAGGAGAGACCGAGGTTAGTCTTCCTTGTGCCGGTGGTGATGTTAGCCTGGGCGAATAGCCACGGAGGGTCGGTGGGGCTGGGGGTGGCTCTCGTTTTCCTCGGGGTGGTCAGGGCAATAAGGGAGATAAGGGAACGGGGGTGGGTGGCTTTGGTCCTACTAGTGGCAGTGGCGGCGACGCTAGTTAACCCTTTTGGTTTTCGGATTTACCAGGAGGCCTGGCGGCATTTTTGGGCGGCAAGACTGGATCGACTGATTGCCGAGTGGGTACCGCCCACACCGGTTTTTTGGTGGCTGACGCTTTTGGGGGGCTTGGGGGTTTTGGGATTTTTGGGGAGAAGCCAAAAGTGGTCTTGGGCGCTTCTTAGTTTAGCCTTTACTATTCTTGGCCTTAAGGCGAGGCGAAATCTACCGTTTACTTTCTTATTAAATTTCTTTTTATTACTAAGTCTGCCTTCGATGAAAAAGATCCTTGGCGCGTGGCTTAAAAAAGAAGAATTAAGAAATAGTTTATCTTATTTAATGCTCGTCGGCCTTTTATCTTTTGGTTTTTTCATTCGTTTGCCGCAGACGATTGACGCTAACCTCTCTTGGCAAAACTACTGCGAAGAATCGTCTTTGGATTATCCCTACCGAGCGGTGGAATTTTTAAAGAAGGAGGTAAGTCCTCCTTCGCTCCTCCGAGCTGGAGGGCTTCGGAGGACAAGCAATATCTTTAATCGCTACGAGTGGGGTGGGTTTTTAATCTGGCAGCTGCCGGAATATAAGGTTTTTGTTGACGGGCGGATGCCAGCCTGGGGAACACCAACTGCTAAAAGTCCTTACACAATTTATTTAGAAACGTTACAAACCCAACCGGGCTGGCAGGAAACTTTAAGAGAATATAAAATTGACTGGATTTTAATTAGCCCCGGGACTTTTATGGATTTACTCCTTAGGCCAAGCCTGGAGAAATATGGTTGGCAGGAGGTTTTTCGGGATAGGATTTCGGTGATTTATGAAAGAAAAAATTAAAATCAGCAAAAATTTTCTTTTTGTTTCTGCCGTCTTAGTTTTTGTCAATCTTTTGACTCATGGTCCCGATGTCATCCGAGCCGTCAATCGTCCGGAGGACAAATGGTACGGCGGTCAGGCCTCTTGGTTTGATCCCTGGGATGTTAATTTTTATTCAAGTGTCATTGGTTTCGGCAGAAGGGACGGCCTTCTTTTTAAAAATCCCTATGACACGCAAATTGTTCCAGGAATTCCCGCCTACACCTTATATACTTTTGCCGGAAAGGTGACTGCTTCTTTAAATTTGGACAATGTCTTAGTTTTTCACCTTTGGGCGATTGTTGCCAGTGTACTTCTGGCCTATGTTACCTGGTGGTTTTTAAAAATTTTTTTAAAGGAGGGGGGCGAGCGGCGAGCTACCCTTATTCTTCTTTTCTTAAGCGGAGGTTTAGGTTGGTTGTTTTTTCCAGGAAGGCTGGCAGCTGACATCGGCCAGCCCGGTTTTACTTTCGCCAATGCGCTCCAAAGACCGCACGAAGCCGTAAGTTTGGCCTTGATGCTCGCCGGCTTGGGAAACTTTTGGCAAGGCGTTATTTTTCAAAAAATCAGGACAGTTTTTTGGGGAGGCGTGTGGTTTTTTCTAATGCTTTTCTTCCATCCTTATAATGCGCTTTCTGCGGGAGTGATCTTGGGTCTTTTTGGCTTTTATTGGTGGCTGAAAACGAACTCTCTCGATTTTTTGAAAATTTTGATGCTGGTTGTTGGTGAGGTAGCGATATATTTTTTGTTTGTTGGCAAAAGTCTTTTTGCAAGTCCTACTTTTGCCGGTGTTATCTCTCAAAACCAATTTTCGCCTGCCATACTCGATTCCATCCTTGGCTGGGGCATATTATTTCCTTTGATTTTAGCCGCGTTTTTCTCTCAAGAGAGAGGCGATCAGCTGGTATTTTTCCTTGTTTGGTTCGTTGGCGGTTGGTTGATAACCTATCTGCCAGTTGGTTTTCAGCGCTCATTGGTGAGGGGTCTTTGGGTTCCAGCCGTGATTTTGGCAATCAGTGGGGCGAGAGAAATCGCCAGGCGTCTGAAATGGGACTATCTTTTGCTGATAAGTTTTGTCATTCTTTTTTCCAGCTTTTCTGCCTTTTTTATGACCCTTAAGAGGATCGCTGAATCTCCGGAAAATAGATGGATTTATTTAACCAAAGAAGAAGGAGAGATTGTTGATTACTTGAAAACTCACGGTGAGGCGAGAGAGGGTGTTTTGGCCTCGTACAGGATTGCCAACATCTTGCCTGCCCACACAGATAAGAAGGTTTATTTGGGCCACAGCCTTGAATCCCCTCGAGCAGAAGAGCGGACCGAGGAGGTTTATTCTTTTTTTGCCGGAAGAATGACTAATGACGAAACAGCGGCTTTCTTTAAAAAAGCTAATATCACTTACGTCTTTTGGGGGCCGGAAGAAAGGACAATCGCTGGATTAGCGGCCGTCCCTGGCAAAAGCTTTATGGAGACAGTAGTAGAAAAAGAAACAGTAAGCTTATACAAAATAAAGTTAGAGGGAAAATAGCCTTTAGAATGTGCATTTGGGCCAGGAACAACTATGGCTGAGCTTGGGTAGAGATGCCCTCAAGGAGCTTGTCTTTGTTTTCTTCAGTTGTGACAAATTGCTGCGGG
>VGLL01000068.1 GCA_016866735.1 Candidatus Shapirobacteria bacterium | reverse complement strand
GCTGGCGGCGCAAAAGCAGAAAATTCCTGTTCTTTCCTATCCGCCTTTGGAAATTAAAATGGCCATTACCGGTTATGGCCGGGCCGAGAAAGGACAGGTACAAAAGATGGTAAAAAACATTCTGCATTTGGAGACTATTCCGAGACCCGATGATACCGCCGACGCCTTAGCTGTGGGCTTGACCTATTGTTTAGTGAATAAGTTTAAAAGAGAAACCAATATTTAATGTTAATTTTCTAAACTGGACTTGACAAGAAATTAAAGATCTTATAAACTTGACTTATTATGGATGAGAAAATCGCCGAGCGTCTCTATTTCCATAACCCCTGGTGGGTAACGGGGAAAGTTTCTCCCAACTTAGCCTTGCCCTTTAAGAGAAAGGCTTTCAAAAAACTTTCAGAAAACCTAAATTTAGACCGGGTTTTGATCCTTAAGGGCCCGCGGCGAACAGGGAAAACCACGATTATTTATCAACTGATTGACTGCCTACTTCAAAGGGGCATCGAACCCTTTAATCTTCTTTATCTTTCTTTTGACGATCTTGATTTAAGAATCCGCCTGCCGGAAATTTTAAGAACTTGGGAGAAAGAGGCAAAAAAGAGTTTAGACAACTCGCCGCTGCTTTATGTTTTTTTAGATGAAGTTCAGTTTTTAGACAACTGGGAAACAGACGTTAAGCTTTTTTACGATAAAAAATACCCGCTTAAATTTTTGGTTTCCGGTTCCTCTGCCAGCTTAATCAGGAAAACCAGCGAGAGCTTGGCGGGAAGAACGATCGAGGAAATTTTACTGCCTTTGGATTTTGAGGAGTACTCTTTGCTCCAAGGAGAGGAATTTGGCCTCGATAGCCTTACTTTAGAAAAACTTAAAAAAGCCAAAGTCAGTTTTCTTCCTTATGAGGACAAGCTTTTTCTTCTTTGGGAAAAGTATCTCGAAAAGGGTGGCTTTCCTCATCTCGTTGGCTTAGAGTCGGCCGACTGGCAACCAATCCTTAAGGAAGACATTGTGGATAAAGTTATCTATCGGGATTTGGTCCAGCTTTATAATATTAAAGAGCCAGAAACCTTGGAAAAAATGTTTCGCTATCTGGCCGCAACCAGCGCCGGCATTCTCAATCTCTCCACCCTTTCTTCGAACTTAAAAATTAGCTGGGAGACAACCTTGAATTATCTGACTTACCTTAAACAGGCTTATCTTGTTTTTACTCTCCCAAAATACAGTCATTCGCCTAAGGAAACTGCCCGCAGCCTTGAAAAAGCCTATGTGATTGACCCAGCCATAATGACCATTTTTTCTTCAGCCAACAAGGCCGCTCTTTGGGAAACAGTCGTTGCTCGCCATCTTTGGCAGGCCCGGCAACGAAGCACCTATTTTTGGCGCAATACGACCGAAGTGGATATTGTTTTAGAGGAAGGCAGTCGCCTTTTGCCGATAGAAGTAAAATCAAGCGACGAAGTAGATAAAAAAGACTTAAAAGGCCTTTTTGCTTTTATGAAAAAGTATCGGTGCCGAAAAGGAATAGTTTTTTATGGCGGGAAAGAGGAAAAACAAAAAAATTCTTTAGGCGAAATTCTCTTTTATCCGGTTTATAAATTGGGATTTGATTTGCAGGAAGATTTTTTGAAAAATGTTTAAATGCCTTTGGCCAAGATTTGAGAATACCAGAGAATAAAGATTTTGACCACTAATGAATTTTGTCTGGAATCGAAAAAAGTAGACCGAATTCTACCCTTTGTTCTAATGATTTAAATCATGATAACAGGGGGCAAGATAATTTCTAGACCATTTATGTCTATCCTTTATTTTCCGGATTTGATTCGGTTGTCCTGTTTGCACAACATTTGACAATTCTCTGAAACCGTCTTTCCGCCTTCGTGCCAAGGAGTAATATGATCAGCTTCCATTTCTTCTATTTCAAAACGCCTCCGGCATTTTACGCAGATGCCTTTTTGCCGTTCATACGCCTCTCTCTTTTGCTTATCGGTGAAATCACGGATATTTAGGAATCTTTCATCTCGAGTTAAAACATACGGATAAACTCCAGATTTTTTTGTTACATCTTCGTCCTGCATTAACTCCTTGATTTCAACTTCAAGCTTGACAGCGTTCAGTTTCGCGTCTTTGAATTGGTTATATAGCTCGCCCCATTGTACACTGCTCATTTCGTGGCGGTAATTCGGAAAAATAGCACGCGCCCAGGCAATCACGCTTTGAAAATACTTCCACAGCTCATCGGCATCTTTATTATGTTGATGTCTAGCCATATAATCTTCAATTTTCCCGTCATTTATCCACGAAAGCGCGGTCTCTAAATACTCTTGCCGTATTGGCGAACCTTCTACTAATTTTCCGTATTCATTCGCCAAAAGATATGCCACGCAGTTTGATTTACTGAATTTCAATTTTGCTTCTGAAAGCCACGGCCCTGTATAAACCGCGTTGCGGATTTCCTGTTCGTTCACTTTTTCCCCAAAGGTGTTAATAACCCTGAACCAGTCCAAACGCTCTTTGTCCGTGCCTTCGCAAAAATAAATCATCAATTCGTAATCCAAGATCTGATCTTGTTCCTCCCTAGTTAAATTATGGAAGTATCTTTCGTTCAGCGAAAAATCACCATTCACATATTGGCCAATACTGATAGTGCGCTGTTGACCGTCCAACATTTCATAGCCACCGTCTTCTCTAATCATCCAATACATCACATTTAGCGGGAAGTTGTTTTTGATAGTTTCTATCACGGCGTTGCGTTGCTCTTCCTTGTACACAAACTCGCGCTGATATTTTGGCCTAATATCCAGTTTGCCGCCATAAGCCGTTACGCCTTCCTCGGCGCTATCTTTATATCCGGCAATCACTTCGCGAATTGGAATTCTATGTAAATCAATTTTCATAATTACTAATATTTTTCTGTGGATTTATTAACATTAGCAAGCTCTGCGAATTTAGCTGTCATTGTAGGATTTCCGCGCGTTAGTTTTTTGATTGTTAAATCTTCTGCTTTGTCATTAGCAAGACGAAGATTATTGTCGGATGACAAGAGAGCTGCTCTGGTTTTTTGGAGATGATCTATGGTTTTGTCTATTTCTTCAATGGCGGTTTTGAACTTCTGACTGGCTAGGCCAAAATTTCTTGCAAATCCCTCCTTAAATTTATTTATGTTATCTTCAAAGTTAGTGATATCAATATTTTGATTCTTTACCAAAGCGAGTTCCGCTTTATATTTGAGAGAGTTCATAGCGGCGTTGCGAAGCAGTGTTATAATTTGTATAAAAAATTGAGGTCGGATCACATACATCTTGGGGTATTTATAGGAGACGTCGACAATGCCGATATTGTATAGGTCATTTTCGGCTTCCAAAAGCGTAACTAGAACAGCATACTCGCATTTTTTCTCTACACGATCTTTATCGAGCTCGCGTAAAAAATCCTCGTTTCTGTGCTTTGTAGCGGTATCGTCGCCCTCGTTTTTCATTTCAAACATAATTGAAATGATTTCATTGCCAGATTTGTCGCTCTCGCGATAGATATAATCGCCCTTGCTACCACCCCTGGAGTCACTATCTTTTTCAAAGTATGCATTTTGGAAACCGGTGGCACGAAGTTTATTAAACTCGGTCTCACAGTGCTGCTCGAGTGTTTCGCCTACCATCTTTGTCGAAAGTTTGATCTTCATATCTTTGCGAAGGGCAATTTCTTCGTCTTTCATTTTAATGATGTCGTCTTTGGTTTTGAGTTCAGCGGAAAACTTTTCATTTAAAGATTTCTCGAGTAATTGCTTCTCTATCTCTTTGCTTTTCAGCTCACTAACCAGTCCATCACGCTCTTTTTCAATTTTATTGGTTGCTTCCGTGATAGCGAATTTTTTCTCGGTCTCCGCATTATCAATTTTCGATTTCATACTGGCTATTTCAGATTCCTTCTTGGTCAAGAGCTCGCCAAGTTCACGATCTTTTTCAGCTTTTAGTTCAGCTAGCTCTCTGTCTTTTTTTGCAATGTCTGCTTGCGTTGAATTTTTCATATTGGCTTCGGCGAGTTTGACGGCGCTTTCTTTCTCTTTTTCTGCAATCTCTAGCCGCTCATGCAATTCTTCCTCAAACTGATGGTCACGAACTTGCCTGAGTATATCTGCAAATCCTGCCTCATCAACTTTGAAGACCTTTTTACAATTTGGGCATATAATGTCATTCATATTCGATTTAGCCCCCCCGAACCGACTATTTCCTTACTTTCTTATTTTAATTAAAACACGAGCGTAAGTATTTTTGCCATTTATTAATGGACGCGCGTCCTTGAGTCGCCCTATTTTTGGTATTCCCACTACATCAGCACTATAACCGGCACTCGCCGACATCCCCAAAATCTTAAATTGTTTTGGGTTGTATTTATCAAGAAAAGTAACGGGCACCCCCATCACGCCGTCATAATCGTGAGGAATATCGGTGTATTTATCTACGTTAATCGCGTCATAATTGTCGTATTTGGGATATTCCTTAGGATCGTATTTTTTATATAGCGTTAATTTTTCCTTATGCTTCTCAACTTCAAGATTTGTAAACCAGCACGAAGATGCCACGCGTGCAATTTTTTTCCCATTCTCATCAATGTGATGAAATAGTTCCCAATCGTCTGGCACGATAAAAAACATCCCTACATTGAAATTCGTATAGCCAGTTCGAATCTGGTCTTTTTGAAATAATTTAAAAGTTTCCTTATAAGTTAACGCGTTGGTATTGCCGATAATCAAAAATTTTTTGTTATATTCTACGAGTTGCGCGACATATTCACGGAACAATGAAAATGGCGGGTTAGTTACGACGATATCAGCCTCTTTAAGCAGCGCGATACACTCTTGACTACGAAAATCGCCGGTATCAATCATTTTGGTCATAAACTCGCTAGGGTCGGGCATGCGATTACCATATTTATCGCCGGTATATTCCAATTTATAAGGCGGCTCGTGAGCAAATAAATTTGCCTCTTTGTAATGCGTTGCGATTAACTTTTTTAGCCTTAAATACTCAAAGTTATTGCTGAAATATTTGACGAAGTTACTCTCTCTTGGGTCATCACAGTTACAAAAGATCACCTTGCCGCGAAACTGATCTTTATAATGTTTTAGCTCATTTTCAATATCAACAAGCTGAGTATAAAACTCGTCTTTTCTTGACCGGCCTGCCTTATGTAAATGTCTACTTGGTGTATTTTTCATAAAATTATTTTCCACTTTCAAATCTTCTTCTGCGCTCATCAAGTGTTTCTCCGTCATACATCCAATAATCGGTTCCAGCTACGCCATATTTATAACCGAGTATTTTTTGCGCAGATTTTGAAAGACTTGTCATTTTCCCGTTATATTCGATCGATTTAGCCGAGTTAAGATCAACTACTTTGGCTTTTTTAGTTTTATCACGACTAAAGTAAATTTCTGCACCCAATGGAATACCGGCTAGCTTAAAGTTGAATCTGCCGCGCTTTTCTTTTGCTTTCTCTAGGGCTTGTTTATCTCCCTCTGATTCAACGTATATTTGTTTAGGCGTTACGTCTTTTATCGCTTTGACTCTCAATGCCGCCACTGCGCCCTCAGGTTCAA
>VGLL01000067.1 GCA_016866735.1 Candidatus Shapirobacteria bacterium | reverse complement strand
AAAAATACTTAAATTGCTCTTGGTACTCGCGCAAGACATTTTTTCTGGCCCGAAAAAGCCCTAGGGTGTTGGCAATCAGGTCGGAGAAGTCCATTACCGACTCTTTAACTTTCAGCTCCTCATAGGCTTGATAAGCCTTAGCCAGTTCGAGGTATTTTTCGGCTTCTTCCCGGTTAGATTTTACATTTTCCATTTGGTTTTGCGATTTGAGATTTGCCATTTGACATTGCGCCCAGTTTAGATACTCGCTGGGCGCTACGTCTTCATCCTTAAGCCGGGAAAAATGCCCAATCAGGCCATCAAGAAACTTGGTGGGATTGCCCAGGGGGCGAAAATATTTTAGGTCAAGCCGGAAGAGGTTTTGCCGCAAGAATTGAATTGCTTCTGCCCCTGTTAAAATGTTGTATCTAGGATCAAGGCCGATGTGTAACGCCTCTTGACGCAAGATCCGATCGCAAAAGGCATGGAAGGTGGAAATCCACATCTGGGTATAGCCGTACGGCATGGCCACATCCACCCTCTCTTCCATTTCCCGGGCGGCTTTATCGGTGAAAGTTAGAGCTAAAATCTCTGCCGGTTTTGCTAGCCCTTGGGAAATTAGCCACTTGATTCTCTCGGTGATAACTGTCGTCTTCCCTGTTCCCGCCCCGGCAATAATCAAAAGCGGCCCCTTGCCATATTGAATCGCTTCCAGCTGCTCCTTGTTTAATTTTTTCTCTCCATCAGCCATAAGGCAATTATATTCCAATTCAGGCTCCCAGTAAATCTTCAAACAAAAAAGTAAATTTTTGGGGAATTAATCTAAGAATTTAAAAGTGGAGAGGATTCCGTTGAAAACAACATTGTCACTTTTATAGGGGGGATCGCCCAGTAGCTTATATAGTTCTTCGTAAACATAAATCTGGCTAATCGAGCCAAGTTTAATGGCGAAATTTTTAGAGGTCCAATAAACTTCCGTGACTCCGTAATTCATTCCCGCAATATTGTCATATCTAAATGCTTTCCTACCGCCCAACAAAATTTCAGAGAAAGTCTCAGTATCACTATTTTTCTTTTCCTTTAGCCGTTTAAAATCTTCGTCGTAGCTGAAAAGATAGTCTTCCAAATTAAAATTTGGTTCCTCATTCAGATAAACCTTAACGGCAAAAATTGAGGGAACGAAAATATCCTTCTGGTTCTCCTTTTGAATTAAGAAATTCAGAGTTTTAACAGCGCCAGGAAGAGGCTCCATCGCTATCCATGTTTCAAGGACTTTCCATTCCGCAGGATACCGAAAGGATATTTTTCCATCCTGATATGTTTTCCATGTCAGGCCAGGACCCCCTGCCGGCGCGATGGTCGAGATTGGCGAGGGGGGAAGACAATTCATTTTTGACCCGATCCGATAGCCCGCAAAAACCAATCCTCCGACCAAAATCACTCCCACAGCCACAAACAAAACAATTTTTAGCCAAGGTTTTGGTGGTTGAGCTGGAATTTCAACTGGTTGATTTTGAGCACTATCTTCTTCCATCGTTAACAGTTTATCACTAATTTTACTTCAGTTCTAATTTTCTCTTGCTTTCGTCTAAAACAATCACGAAGTTTTTGAAAAATCCCTTCCGGCCTAAAAGATTAAAGGAAACTAAGTATTCTCTGGAAAATACGACCGGACAGGCAAACTCTTTCCCCGCTGCCCTTATTTTCATCTGATGAATATAACCGACAATTCTTCCGCCAACTCCGCCCAGAATGGTTCTCTCCCCCCTCTCTATTTCAACGCCCAGAGACTCGGCGGTTTCTTCTCCAAAAATCGAAATAGCGGCTCCGGAATCAACCAAGGCTAGAGAGCGAATTTTCTTTTTACCAATTAAAAACACGAAAGGAATCGCCGGAAAATAATCTTGGCCATTAAAATAGTACGGAAAGATAGCCAAACCGATTTTGCTATTCATAGAATATATGGCCCCTCGTCCGCGCGGGGAACTTTAAAGGCGGCCGGAATTTTTTCATCAGGCGTTTTGTCTTTGATACCACGGGTCACCAAGTGGCCGATTTCTTTTAGGGTGTCACCGACGGCAATAATTCGGTCCTTAACAGGATCAATCGCCACCCATTTACCGGCAAACTTTCCCATTTGTTTAGTGGAAACATTTACTTTCTTCATCTCGAGATACTTATATCACAAAAAACGGTAATTCACAATCAAAATTTACTCCAAAAAGCGGAAAGTGGAGAGGATGAGGTCAAAAATCCGATCTGCCTCGGGTTTCTCATAATTTTCCCTTCTGTAGTAAAGGCTAATAACAGTGGATCGGTCAGGAGTAAAAAGAACAACCTCTTCGTACGGCAAAACGTGGCCCTCTATCCCTATCGTGGCAATCTTTTTGGCAGGATTTCCTCCAATCATAATATCCTCATTATTCCCTCTTTCAGCAAAATATTCGTCTAGGGTAGCAAACGCCTTACCCGTCTTATCATTCAGGTTTGTCCTCTCCGTAAGGGTAAAAGTTGGGGTTAAATTGTATTTAAATTCCACCGCTACGATTGAATCAGGAATCTGCTGTAGCTCGGCACTCCAATCCTGCGGATAACGGAAAAACAGTGTTTTGTCTTGATATGTTTTCCAATTAGCTGTTTCGTCTTGGACAACTTGATTTGGGCAGGGGGCAAATTCGCAATTGGGACCGACTCTTCCGACAGCCGAACCATCGGGACAAATTTTTGCTTCCGAAGTACAGGCTTTTTCCCGAGGCTTAGTGGGAACACCGATCTCAATTGCGGCAATCAATCCACCAACCAAAGTTAAACCTAAAAGCGACAATAAAGTAAGCCTCAGCCAGCGCTTCACGGGCCGACCTTGAATCTCGGGTAGCTGATCTTGAGTGATGTTTTCTTCCATCTGAAAAAATTCTACTCCGCAATAATTTCGTTTTCAAGGCTTTTGGCAAAGCAGGCATCAGCCAGAATCCAAAAGCAGCAATCCTGTTTGGCACAAACTTGTTGATTTAACAATTTCGGTATGCACGTGCATACGCTAATTGTCACTTTGGGAAGAAAATGAAAAGAAATTTAATCTAAGAATTTAAAAGCCGAAGGCCCCCCGTAGCCCTCCGAATCGGGGGGCGAAGGAGGATGGAGAAGGTAAAGAAAATTAAAAGGTAAAAATGAGAAATTACTCAAGAAATCTGAAAGTGGAGAGGATTTGGTTAAATTGATTACGTACTTCACTCATAGGAACATGCTCGTTCCATTCTTTATCTGACGCTGGGTCACCACAACATATTCTCAAACGAACTATTTTCTCATTATTCATCAAGACGTAGGCATTTAGCGTCTTTCCTTCTGGATGACCTATTTCTTCTCTAAAAATAGCTAAATGTTTGTCTACTTTAGTTTCCCGCTCCGAGAGAACCTTAAAGCACTTAAGGCAGAGACGATCTTGTTGTCGAATACTATCCTCACGGACAAGTAATTCTTTTAGAGATTCTGTGTGTTCTTTTTTGATGACATCAATTCTGGGTTCATACCAACCGTCTTTCCACTTTACAGAGAATTTGCCGGTAGAATGAGTGTATGTTTTCCACTCAGCAGTTTCGTCGGGAAAAGGCGTAGTTTCTGGCGAAAGAGTTGGGGCGGAAGTTACCACTGGTATTTGGGCTGGGGTCATTCGTCTTTCTTGTTTCGTGTCGCGCGTTGCTTGCTCTTTGCCAATCTGGATTCCGGCAAAAACTAAACCTCCCACTAAAACCACTCCTAGAGCTAAAAATAAGGCGATTCTAAACCATGCCCTAGACGGCTGGCTCTGGAACTCGACTTGTTGATTTTGAACAATTTTTTCTTCCATCCAAAATAATTTTATCTGATTTCCTCAAAAATAATTTTTCTTTCCTTTTGCAAAAAAGTTATTCGGAAGAAATCAAAAACATCGGTTCTGCCTAAAAGCGGAGGCACCTCTTCGACTAAAGCCCAGGCGATAAGAATTGGTAGAACTTTTTCTCCTAGCTTAATTTGCCAATTTTTATAAATTACGGGGACACCTCCACGGATACCGCCAATTTCCTCAATTTTTTCTCCTCCAATTTTAAATCCCAAAAGTTCTCCCAAGGAAAGAGGAATAAGGGTAACATCGGCACCAGAATCAATATAAGGATGAAATTCCACCCAGGTATTTCCTCTCTTTAGCCAAACATCAGCAATTGGTCTTAAGATTTCCTTCTGGTAGCGGCTCTTTTCAGATTTATAGCGGAAAACGATCATTAAGTTTTAATTTTTAGGATTAAAGTTGTTTCCTGGGGGACTTTAGCCAAGGAAATATCGCCTTTAGGGAATTTCTTTTTAGCGGCTCTGAAGGCGTCGTCAGCGCGTTCTTTAATTGCGGCCACTCTATCTTCGGCGATGGCTATCCACTTCCCCTTATAAGAAGAGGTATCGGTTTTTAAAAAATATTCATAATTGGAGAGTTTGGTTTTTTTCATCATTTTTATTCTAACTTTTATCTTTAGCGGTGTCAATATGGCTACTCCAAAAAGCGGAAAGTGGAGAGGATGAGGTCAGCAAAATCTATCAAAGTTGAATCTTGCGGACTAACCACAGCCACATAGAAATATTTCCCCTTGAGCGTGACAAACTCAACAATTGGCAAATTAGAGGCATTTATAAGTTCTCTTCGTGTCCATTTTATCTGACTAATCTCATTTATTGAAGTTGAGTTCGGTTTGGGGTTTTGAAAAAAATTATCCCACTCGGCTAAAACAGATTCAAACGATTTGGCATTTTCGTTATCCCAAACACTTATGCTTACATTCAGGATATCTTTCTTGTTTCCAAGTAAAGCGGCATTCTTAAAGTCTAGACTATTTTTAACGTCTATTCTTAAAAGTGTTTTATTGCTTTCGTGTTTTCCTTCAAAACTAGGAACGTTAATATTCCACTCACTCGGATATTTAAAAGAAAAACCATAGTTAGTATTTGCATAAGTTTTCCAGTTGGCAGTTTCGTCTGCTTGCGATTGATCAAGAAATTTAAAAGTGGCGAGAATTCGATTTAACGACTCCTGATTTCTAGGAGTTAAATCTCCAAAAACATGAATAAAAAACACATAGTTATCCTTCTCAATAAAGTAACTAAGGTAAATCTTGTGTTTTTCTACCCCAATGATTTCTCTCGACATTTTAATAGCCTTTTTCCCTTCTAGAGTAATAGTTTCTTGCGCAAGTTCAACTGATTGACCACCATAATTACCGTGTTCATTTACCCAAGCCTCAAGGGTTTGATTCTTGTCCATCTGCTTAAGCGATCTACTTATATCAATTTTAAGCTTGTCTCTAAAAAAATCAGGATCCTTCACCTGGGTTTCTGGGGATTTATATGACGTCAAAATATCTACTCCACCATAACTGGTCTTTGATGCCTCCTGCAAAAACCACACAGAAGGATATGAAAATGTATACCCGTACCTATCATTTCTATATGTCTTCCAACCGATGGTTTCATCCGTTCGCGATTGACCGAGGAATTTAAAAGTGGAGAGGATTTGATTATAAATTTCTAAAAATTCTTCTTTTTTAGGGCTACTATTATTAATAAATAAGCTTGCCTCGTATGTCGCGCCTTTATAGGTAAAAAACACGCTCTGATTAAAAG
>VGLL01000066.1 GCA_016866735.1 Candidatus Shapirobacteria bacterium | reverse complement strand
GGGAAAAAGCAAGAAATCAATATCAAGGGTCGGGATTTCTATGATCTTTTCTGGTTTTTTAAAAATGAGGTTAAACCCAACTGGAAAATGTTGAAAAAGATTACCCAGGTCCAAAACGAAAAGCAGTTAAAGGCGGTTTTAAAAGAGAGGATAAAGGAGGTTGTTACGCCACAAAAGTTGGCTTACGATTTGAAAAATTTTATTCCCGACCAGGGATTCGTGGCCGACTTCTGCCAAAACTACCCCGAGATTCTGGAAAAATATCTTTAAGAAATTCTTGAGTATCCCTCAACCAACGAAGCCTTCCCCGCGGGCTAAGGGATGAACGCCCCCGTTTTATCTCCCGCTAATTCTCATCTTGACGGGTTGCCACAATCGGTATAAAATTGTCTTAATTATGAGAATGTACAGCACAATAGAAATTGTTAAAAAGATTCAAGAAAAAGAGCTTTCTCTTTTTACTTTAACCGATCTCTCCCGCCTGTTTGCTATCGACTCAAGAAATTCTCTTTATAAAATGATTCAGCGACTGGAGCAGAAGGGAGTTATCAAGAAAATTATAAAAGGAAAGTACATCTTTTGTTTCGCGAGACCAAATGAGTTTGCTATTGCCAATTTTCTCTACCGGCCGTCATACATTTCCCTAGAATCGGCGCTCTCCTTTTATGGCATAATTTCCGGTTTTCCTTACCAGGTTACCTCAATGACAACCCGGAAAACAAGGTCCTTTGTTTTCGAAGAAAAAGAATACCGGTACGCCCAGGTTAAACAGAGTCTCTTCTGGGGCTTTGAAAAAAAGGAAAATTTTTTGTTGGCAGACAAGGAGAAGAGCTTACTTGATTTTCTTTACCTTGCCTTTAAGGGCTTAAGAGACCTAGACCTAAAAGAACTTGATCTTTCGGAGATCAACTGGCGGAAGCTCGAAAACTATTTTAAATTGGCCAAAGACCCGTCCTTCCTAAAATTTACGACCAAATTTAAAAAATGATTACTCAAAGTCAGATTGGCGAACTAAAAAAATATTACCAAACCGACAGTTTTACGATTTTCCGAGAGTACCTGCAATTGTTGTTTCTTAATTATCTTTACCAGAATGAAAAGGGGGGAAGGATTTATTTCAAGGGCGGCACGGCGATTCACTTTTTCTTTTCCTCGCCGCGATTTTCGGAAGATTTGGATTTCTCCACCAATTGTGACAAAGAAGAAATAAAAAAGATTATCGAGGAAGTTGCCAAAGAAATGGGAAGGGAACTGCCTGGCCTTGCCGTCTCTTTCCTTTATCAGAGCCAGAAAACTACCAGGTTGAGGCTAAAATACCAAGCAGTTGATTTTAAATATCCTTTTGTCATCCGGCTTGATTTTACCATCGAGAAGAAACCGCCAAGGATTTTGGTATCTCCTCTTTTGACGAAGTTTCCGTTGGTTTTTTTTCCTATCGTTTCCCATCTATCGGCAGAAGAAATTCTGGCAGAAAAGATAGCCGCCGTAATTAATCGACGAAAGGGTCGGGATCTTTTTGACCTTTGGTTTTTATTGGAGAAGGGGATAAAAATTGAGAGTGTCTTGATTGAAGCCAAACTGGAAAGAGGCAGAAAATTTACAAAAGATGGATTAATTAGAAGGATTACGAGTTTTCCCGAGAGAAGATTGGCGCTTGACTTGGATCGGTTTCTTCCTCAATCGCAAAGGAAAATTACTCCGGTTTTAAAAGAAAGACTGGTTTCTTTTCTTTGAATTCCTCTTTGGCCAAGGAAAACTCTGGCCCCTCAACTCCTCGAGCCTATAGCTTTTGTCAACCCAGAATTCTTGGCTATTTCCCTTACTGTCAGCTAACCAAACGGTTAACAGTTCCCCGTACCATTTCGGTCAATAAAGCCGTAGCCCTGGCTAAATCATAATGAGATGGTTCCGAAACTTGATTCCGAGTAAGCATTTCTCCTCTTGGTTCTCTGGATTCCAGTGCCGGTTGCCATTCTTGTTGCCAGGCGCTGGCCGAGTTTCCCTCTGGGAAACTATACCTCATGTAAACTCTTTCCCTTTCATCCCACGCGTAATCAATTGGGCGGTCCGAATCCCCGCCGTGGAATATCGAAACCATTCGTCTGAACGGTGGCGTTTCGGCGGGCGCTGTTGACCATTTGACGCCAACCACTTGTTCTTGGGACTGCCTAGGTGCTGTTTCCCACATATATGGCCTTTGGGTAGGCTCCCTGGCTATGCCCTCATAGACCCGTACTTCGTGCTCCCCTAGGGTTACTCTCCAGGCCGCGGACGTGAAAGGTTCTGCATTAATATCTCTATGTTGTCCGGGGGGGGCTTGAACATCGAGACATCTTTCCAATAGGGCGTGGTATGCTTGAGCAAGCGCCGCCTCATCGGTTTCTTTACTTGACCTCATGACCTCGTTGCTGGGTTGCGCTCCTGTCATTTTTCTTCACCTCCCTCCTTTTTAAAGTTTTCTTATCTTATAGCGAACTAAAAACAAGGCTTCAGATTTATTATACACGGTTGTCAAATTCCTTTATTATAGTTCGCTATTATCGCGCTAAGCGCGATTATATCGAGCTTAGCTCGAGAATGGTGTAGCAAACAAAATGGATATTGTTCATTCTTAAAGTTCTAAGAAAGCCTGTCATTTTGTTTTGCTACTGCCATATAATAGCAAAATTTGGGTGGTTTGCAAGGGGAACTTGCGGAGAGGTTGTATAATAAGGGCGAGATGATTTCGGAAGAGCGCGCGCCAGGGGCGGGTAGCGATCGGCGCGAAAGAGCGCTGTGGCCGCATCGCCTCAAGGCAGAAGTTGTTCGTGGGGGAGTAGGCACATTTGTGGATTTCAGTTTTGCGGAAGCAGCTCAAGCTTTTGGCACGAGTGAAGAAGTGTTTCTATCTCTTAGGGACCGCCAGGCTACCCTTGTGGTTCAGCCTGCCCTTGAAGGTGTTGTTCGCGTAGGATTGATTCGTTCGGTCCCGAAGGACCCAACAGCAAATCTGTGGAACCAACTTCTAAATAGCTTGGGTGAGGGGAGATCGGCCCACGGAGAGATTAAAGCTGCTTATATGACAGCTTGGCTTTTAGTTCATTTCCTTGACGAGCAACCGGCTGAACCTTCCGAAGTTTTTTTGGCACGCTTGGGAAGTGAGGGAGCGAGAATGCCGGAGAGTCTGCTTGGGGTAGCGGCCTTTAAGGAAATGTGGGATAATTTCTGCGAGGGAAAACGCCCAGACGAAGAAATGATAGACATTTTGGTTGGCTATGCCTGGACTGCTTTCGGGCAGTTAAGGCGAGGAACGCAAGAAATGCTGCTACAGCAAATGTCCCCCTTTAATATTAGGAGTTCGAGGGCGTTAGATGAAAGCGCGTAGAATAAATTGCGGAATGAGCTTGTTCGTGATAGAATTCCTAGCCAATGAGTCCTGACCGTCTCGCCGATGAAACTCCTCTATTTAGGGCAGATGATTTAAACAGAACTCGCTTATTGCCCCCTTATTCCATCGCCGAGCATCTAGGTTTATCAGGTATCGATCCGACGCAGCTTCGTCAGTTGCTTACTGAGTTAAGGCCCCGACCCCTTGAAGCAGGTCAAGTTTTGGTTTTGAGCGTCTTGGCTGGCAGAGGAGAAACTAGCGGGCTGGTTTTAAAAGGAACGGTTACGTGGTCGAAAACGGCTTTTACTTTAACCAGGGAAGAGACAGAACAGCTAAAGGAGAAAGTGAATTTGGCAGGGCTGGGCGGGGCCGTAATTTTTGTCGATGACATCCGCGGGGAAGAGATAATAACCGGAATAGCTAACGCCCTAAGCGAAGGCTTGCCCGAAAAAGGGAAAATATGGGTCTTGGAAAGACAGCCCGGTGGCCTGAACGAAGAAGAACCTGAGGCAAGGGTCGAGTTCTTGCAAAGTCGCGGTTTTGTCGAGTGTAAGGTTGTTTCAACCAAAGGAGGGGATTTTTTTCTGTGGTATGGCCGAAGAGAGAAAAAAAGGGAATCTTCTGGGGTGGATTTAACGGCTAAACCGTGGTATGGACGGGCCAAAAAGCTCATGGTTGATGGTTACCTTCGGGTTGGCTGGAGATCTGTCGATGCTACCGAGATTGATGATAGGTGCGCTCACAGTCGTTTCCCGCCGGGCGACTATAGGAAACTTATAGACGGGTTGGGGGTTAGACTTACTGCTCCGTGCGGTTGTGAATGGGTGGTTTCTGGCAATGGCACATTAACGCGGGATATTAATTGCCCAGGAGAGGATTGCTCTGGTTTCCCGCCTGTTCCGTCACAGGCAGAAGCGAGACCCGACGAAGTTAAAATTGGATACGGAATACCGACAGGTCAGGTTTGCGGTAAGCGCGGCGATTCCCCAACGTTCTATAATAGGATAGTCCTTGGAGAGGGCCCGAGAGGAGTTAGAATATTAGAGGAAACGTATTGCCCCCATTGTGGATTAGTGGAACCCACGGAGACCTTTTCAGTGCCGAGGGGCAAAATAAGGACGCAATAAGCTCTCTATTTCAGCTTCTGGGTTTCTTTGTGCTCGGTTACTTTTCTGCACCTTCGACAGAATTTTTTAAGCACGAGCTTGTCCGGCGAGTTGGTTTTATTCTTCTCACTGATATAATTCTGCGACTTGCAGATTGAACAAACTAAACCGATTTTGATTCTTTGACCTTTAGTAGCCACCCTTCCTCCTTTCAGTCGTCAGGGCAAGTTGTTTACCCTGAGGCCCGCTAGAAGCGGGCCGAACGGGAGCCGGGATCGGGGATCGAACCCGAGACCTCAAACTTACCAAGTTTGCGCTCTACCAACTGAGCTATCCCGGCAAATTTAGGCGGCCTGCTCTACCAGCCATGAAGTAGATCAAAGATCACTTCATGGCCATGTAGCGAACTTGTTTCTGCTACATGGCTGAGCTACCTTGGCAGAATTTTGAGCGCGATTTGATTTTACCAAACGGAAATCCTTTTGGCAACGGCTAGACTTTTAGCCGGTAGGATTTTTTCAGAGTGCCGCCCGATTTGAGCCGAAAAGTGAGGGAAAGGCGCGCGTCAGTAATATTGCGGTGGTAGGTACAGACATTTTTAGAGCAGGTGCCAAAGAGAAGCTGGCGGTTGGTCGAGTTTTGGCCGGAGGGAGTGATGGTGCCGCTGACACCCTGAGGAATGCCGTTAGCCAGATAGCTTAAAGAGTAGCTGGCTTCGGTGACGCGACTAAGATTGAAAAGGGAGAATAAAACCGCCAGGCGGTCACGGCGCAAGCTTACCGCCACGTAGCCGGTACTGCCCTTAATGACTCTTTTCCGTGCCGCTTCTGCCGGTGAAGAGGCGGCTCCCAAAAAGATAAAAAGAACTGCTAAACACAAGAGGATCTTTTTCATTATTGCTTCCTTTGATATATGGTATACTAAAGCCCATGGAAAAGAAATGGGTCATTTTAGTTACAGTCTCGGTGGCAGTAATAGTTTTCGCGGCCGGCCTGTTTATCATGTCAAGGGAAAAAAGTGAAGAGAGAATCGTCAGTCCGGTTAGCCAGGGAAGTCAGACTTCCCCAAAACAAAGCCCAACCCCACCGGAAGGAAGTTTAACTTCCTGGCAGGACCCGGCCGGCTTTTCTTTCTCCTAT
This sequence comes from Candidatus Shapirobacteria bacterium, assembly GCA_016866735.1. GTDB lineage: Bacteria > Patescibacteriota > Microgenomatia > VGLL01 > VGLL01 > VGLL01. The sequence goes on along the minus strand of VGLL01000066.1, from coordinate 62 downwards.
CCCGAGGGCTTGAGTCTTGATGTTCATCCGGAAGATAACCAGAATTATAGCCACTTAACTTT
>VGLL01000065.1 GCA_016866735.1 Candidatus Shapirobacteria bacterium | reverse complement strand
CCAGACGAAGCAGATAGGTTTTCTCGCCTGAGGCTTGAACCGAAGAAAAAGATATATTTTTGTCTTCCAGAACCTTCTCTATTTCGAAATTATCTAATTTCCCGCTCGGCTGTTTAAATCTTAGCTCCAATATTGTGCCGCCGGTAAAGTCAATCGCCGGCCGTAGACCCCACTTTGCCAGAGAAAAAAATCCTGGCAGGATAACCACTGCCGAAAGCAAAAAGTACAACCATTTATATTTCATAAAGTTCATCGCGTTTTCCTCCGTTTGATAATTTGCACTTTTGATAATTTGATAATTGTATTGCTACCCTTTATAGAAAATCCTAATAAACGTTCTGGTAACCACGATTCCCGTAAATAAAGAAATGGCAATTCCCAGGGCTAAAGTGAGGGCAAAACCGCGCACCATCCCGGAAATATTCAAGAAACCCCAGTCTAAGGGATTGAAGAGGATAAAACAGGTAATTAAGGTACAGATATTGGCGTCTCTAATCGAATCCCAGGCCCGGCCAAAACCAAGCTCCATCGCTACCACCAGGGGCTTGCCGGCACGCCGTTCTTCTTTTATCCGCTCAAAGATCAAAATATTGGCGTCCACCGCCATCCCCACCGAAAGAATAAAGCCGGCCAGTCCCGGCAGGGTCAAGGTCACCGGAATTAACTTATAGAGAGCCAGCGTCAGAAGGCCGTAAATAATCAGGGCCACATCGGCCAGAATGCCCAAAAAGCCGTAATACGCGGCCATAAAACCAATGACCAGCAAAAGACCGATCACTCCCGCACGAATGCTTTTCTCCACGGAAATGGCCCCGAGGGTTGCCCCAACATTTCTTTGCTCGATAATTTTAATCGGCGCCGGCAAAGCCCCGGCATTCAACTGAATTGAAAGCTTTTTGGCCGATTCAAGATCAAACTCACCCCGGATAATCGCCCTGCCGCCAGTGATTGTTTCCTCTACCCGCGGCAAAGAGATGGGAAACTGGTCAAGGTAAATTGCCACGATTTTACCGATATTCTTTTTGGTGATCTCTTCAAACTTTTTGGCCCCCTCGCCATTAAACTCCAAACCTACCACCGGCTGGCCGGTATTCTGGTCAAATTCAACTTGGGAACGCTTCAGGTCTTTTCCGGTAAGGCCAGTGGGGTTAAAATTTAGAGAAATCGCCGAAGGGCTGGCAGTTCCCGAAGGAGAACCCTGCCTACCGGCAGGCAGGGCCTCTTCCCGAAAATCAAGTTGGGCAGTTTGGCCAATTAAATCAACCGCCTTATTGATATCCGTCACCCCCGCCAGCTCCACAATCAGGCGATAATCTTCACCCTTTTTAGAAGTTTGAATTACCGGCTCAGCCACCCCGTAAAGATTGACCCGCCTTTCGATATTGTCTTTTAGCGCCGCCAGCGCCTGGTCGCGGTCTTCCTTATTAATTTGCTCCATCTGCGCCTGAAAGACGATATGGGTCCCGCCGGCAAGATCTAGTCCCTGCTTAACGTCTAATTCTCTCCGCAATTTGAGCGTTCCCAGGGAAAGATTTATATCCGGCCCAGAGATTAATTGATTAATTTTGAGCGGGCCGAAACTAAAATTGAGCCGGAAATTTTTGGGCAAGTCAACGATGGCGGCAGCCAAGGCCACGATTATGATAAAGGTTAAGGTCGCTTTTCTGTTTTTCATTGGGTTTTACGCACTATCTTTTTTGCGCTGTTTCGCCCCTTTGGGAAGAAATTCCTCGGGCAAGGAAAGCTGTTTGGCCCCAGAGAAGGAGTAAACGATCTCGCCCTTATCTTCTCTTGCCCTTACCTTGACAAAATCTCCCGCCCTGACTCCCAGCCCAGCCGCAAATTGGGCGGGGACTGTCACAGCCAAAGAATTACCTGTCCTAATTACTTTTTTGTCCATTTTCAAGCGACTTTCACTAATGCCTCTTCTTCGCCGATAATCATTATTCTTTCTCCTTCCAGAATCCGCAGAAGAAAGGGGTCGCGCCGCCTCTTGCGAAAGAGAAACTCCTCGGAACTCATCACCGTATAGTTAATCTCTTTTCCGGACTTTTCCTCCTCGGCCTTGATTAAGGCGGCGAGCTCCGGCAAGACAACTTCGCCAACCACCAGCGCATCAACATCCTCCGTCCCCCTTTCTTCCTTCTTGGCAAATTTGCCCGAAAACATCACTTGGGAAATTCTCCCTATTCTCTGCCTGTTTTTAATAATCTCCGCTCCCAAACCGACACTTTTGGCAATCATCCTTAGAAGCTCGGGATAAAAAGAGTAGTTCTTATTGAGCCAGTAGTAAAGCCTGTTTCCGCGAGGCTCCTTTTTTAGTAGTCCGACCAGTTCTAAGTGGGCCAGCTCTCTTCTAACCGCGTTTATTTCTTCGCCCGTTTTACGCACTAAATCGCGCACAAAAAAGAGCTCCTGCGGATCGGCAAAAAATATTTCCAAAAGTTTTACGCGAACCTTGGAAATGAGTAAATCACCCAGGTTCATATCCCTTAAAAGGAGACCTCGGCTCCGACGGGCAGAACCTCGACCCAAATTGGGCCGCGGTTAAATTTAACTTCCTTGTTCGTGCCATCGCGAAAAATCGTCCTCGATTTCCGGTCCTTCTTGTTCCAGGTTCCCTCAATCACTTTTCCGTCCTGAAAGACAAGCGCCCTCCCTGATCCTTTCAGTTTGTAGAGAAGATGCAAATTGCTCTCGTAGCCATCATTTGCTCGAGATTCGGCGGCAAACAGCAAAACAACATTTTTCGCGCTCACGGTCTGTTCGTCATTTCTGTCTTTCGCGCCTACGCCCGCGTTAATTCTTTGATAGATATTGCCGCTTGGGTCAAACTCCCATTTGACCGCGTATTCAGTATAAGCGCTCCAAAAAGAAAAAGCGGGGCTTTTATCTCCCAGGCTAGTGGCGTCGTCTTTAAATTGCCAGGGGACAAAGTTCTTGTCCCAAAGGTTACCTTCCGCATCCTCGCTGGTCAAATTTCTTTTCTCCGCCACGGCCCAAAGCTTCTCGGTCGTAGAATACATCGTGTGTTCCGTCGCCACTTCGCGGCCCAATCGTTCATAATCGCGCCAAAAAGTGGGAAAACCAATGGCAAACTGATTAAGGTCGTTGCCTTTCCTGAGCCAACCATAATCACCAATCTGGCCAAGAGCGTTAGCCGGCCCCGGAGTATTGGCGCCGCCAACGTGGGCATAAAGCGGAAAGTCGCCATATTCGGAAGCAAAATCCAAAAAGTAAGTACGGGCGCTTCTAACCGGACCAACTTGTACCTCTTCGGCGGCTGCAGCACAATAAAACACGGCTAAAAACCGGGTCACTCCCCCTTCGGCGACTGCCTCATAGACCACATCGGCCCGGGAAACTCCCGATTGCGGCCGGGCGTCGGCGTGATTCTCAATCATCACGGTTAAGGGCCGCCTCTTTTCCCAAATTTGCCTCTCGGGAACGGTGAGTTTTGCCCCGTTAAGCGGGCAAATTTCCGTTTTGGGCAAATTAAGATTGATCTTTGAGCCGCCGCCAGTCGGCGTGGAAACAACCGGAGAAACGATCTCTGCTTGGGTCTCTCCCTCCCGACTGAAGAAAGCATAAGAGATACCAGTCGAGATGAGGTAAAGACCTATCCCCCCGATAATTAAAGAGATCTTCTTAAGATTTTTATTCATTCTTTTATCTTTCCCTTAACTGCCTTCCTTAAAGATTCCTCTTCCTCTTTAGAAAGCTCGTATCCAACCGACTTGCCGCCTTTAATTGGTTTAGTATAAAGACGGGTGCTTTCCCGACTATGCAGGCCGGTAATTACTAACCCGTTATTTTCTCCGTCCAAAAGAGCCAGAGCAAAGCTTTGGTCTCCGCCGGTATCAGAGAAAGGATTGAACCTCACTAAACCGATTTTCTGAATATGGCTAACTCCGTCTTTTTTTAATTCCTCAAGGATCCGACGCAGCTCCTTCTTCTCTTCTTCCGCCTTTGCCAGCGAATCAAGAATCTTTTCCAAAATCATGCTCAAGCTTTTTTCTTCGGTCCCGCCGGTCAGCTTATTATAGTGCCTGATGGTCTTAGCTAAGAAAAAGGTCACGACCAATAACCAAATAAGAATGACAACTTGCACCCCAATCAAAATTTGGTTACCAAAATCGCCCTCCATCCTATCTTTGAAATTTTAGCCTTCTTGCCAAGTAAAAGTCAATATGATATTCTTTTTTCGAAGGGAAACATGGGAAAAAAGACTCGTCAGGAGAAGATAATTGCTGACCTAAGAAGGAAATTAAAAACCACGGGGGTGGCGTGGGAGCAGCTTCCTTCGCCGCCACCCGAAGAGAAAAAACAGGCTTTTCGGCCCGAATCAGCCAGTCAGCCTACCCCCTATCAAAGCCAGTCTATCTATATCTATCAGCCTCAACTTATCAAAAAGGACTTGACAAAGACCCTTGCCTTGACCATACTTGCAGTTAGCCTAGAAATAGGCATGTACCTTTTTCTAAAATAGACCCTGCCCTAAGAGAAGGGAGGTGACAAAGTATTATGGTATTTTATTGTGTAAAGTGCCGCGCCAAGAAAGACGTCGGTGACAATTTCCAAAGAGTCACCATGAAGAATGGCAAACCAGCGGCAAAGGCAAAGTGCCCCAGCTGTGGAACAGCGATGTTCAAGATTGGGGCTAAGTAAATTTGCCCCTCTCTGAGAGCTCTCAAAGAGCAAAAACCTCGCCCCGCACTATTTGGTACGGGGCGGGTTTTGTTTTTTGGAATCAATAATCACCGAAACCAAAAAGAGAATTTTGGAACTAAAAAAGCCTTAGCAATTTTTTATCAAAGCTTTTAATTTCTTTTATTCCCAAGGCTCGCGCCAACACTAAGTTGTAACAGTCTTCCAATTCCAGGCTCGTCTTTTTATACATCTCTAGCGCCTCTTTTATGATTTCCTTATTCTCAATCCCCACAAACTCCAGGTTAAGAATCTTCTCTAGAATCAAAATTATTCTCTCTTTTTTCGTCTGATAAAAAGAGCTTAAAACCCAATAAATCTCAAAGATGACTATTAGCGAAGTAAAAAGCTGGGTCTTGCCGCTTGAGCCCGCTAGAAATAATTCCTTTGCTACGCGGTGCTGTGCCTGATTATCTTTAAGAAGAAAGCGGAGAAAATAATTGGTATCGACAAAGATCATCTTTTCTTCCTAAAATATACCTTTTTTGCAAGTTTAATAATTTTCTCCGTCGGAAGGCCCCTGAATCGTTTCGGCGCCGCCACCGAACCGGCCAAATCCTCCACCAATTCTCGCGCCAGACTAATCACCATTCTGCCGTTATCGGTTTTTACCAAAACTTGCTCACCTTCTAATAGGCCGAGTTTCCGGAATATTGAGACCGGAATAGTCAGTTGCCTTTTACTGGTTATGGTCGCTAGTTGTTGCATCGCAAGGAAATAATAGCAAAACAAGGAAGTCATGTCAATTCCTTGCAAACCACATCCGATCCGGGATCGTTAGGAATTACCGATCCGGGTAAAAAGTCTTCGCCGCATCTGCCAGCGCAACAGTAAAGTAAAAGATTAAGCAGCGGGTTTTAATGAAAAGGCCTGCAACAGTTTAAGCCCCTTAATTTTCCCAAAATCTTTCTGATTGAGGGTGGCTAGGGGCAGTTTCTTTTGGAGCGCTTCCGCCGCGATAAAAGCATCAAGAAGAGAAATGCCGTACTCC
>VGLL01000064.1 GCA_016866735.1 Candidatus Shapirobacteria bacterium | reverse complement strand
ACAAAGGCTAAAAATGAATCGCTATCGATCCTAATTTTTTCGTTAATATTAAGGTTACCCTCGACCAAAATAACCAGTTTTCTTTTATTATTAATCGTAATCGTGCTGCCAGGCGTGCTCAAATCGCCGCAGCTTGCCGGATAGAGATAATTTCCGTCAATGGCTCGCCACCAGTTAGAATCGGCTGGATTATCACATTCAACCGAAGAGGTAGTTAGGCCTTTGGCAAAATAGTCGTAACCGAATGTTTTGCCTTCGTAATCGGAGTTGGCCAACCAGCCCCTGGAGGAAACCGCGCCGCTGCCAAAGCCGGCCGCAGAGCCGCCGTAAGAGACTATCCCGGGATAGCCATCAAGCGGCTCGCTGAAGACTTCTCCCGAAGGCAAAGACGAACTTATATCTGTTGCCGCGTGAACATCCCCTCCTACTGTCTTAAACCAAGCTTCCCCGCCCGGGAAAAAACCGAAATTCACTTGTGCGCCCTGGGGTGTTGGAGTAGGAGTAGGTAACGGAGTCGGAGTCGGAGTAGGAGTAAAAGTTGCTCTCGGCGTAGGGGTAGAAGTCGGGACTGTGGTGGGAGTAGGAGTTGCCGTCACTCTAGGAGTGGGCGTCGGCGTGGACGTTGGCCCTCGAGTCGGCGTGGGAGTCGCACTCGGTGGGCAGCAGCGCCGGCTCCAGCCGCAATTATACTGCGGCTCGCCGGGACATATCCACCACGATTGGCATTGGGACGGCCAAGTGCAGGTTGGGGGCGGTTCCGTCGGTGTCGGAGGCTGGCCACCGCAATCAACGTTAGTTGAACAGGTCGTTCCACAGCCCTGCCAACTCCAGTTACATACATCCCTTTGCCAAACACACGTACTTCCGATACAATATTGCCCGCCCGGACAACAGACTTCATTTTCACCACAAGTCCAGAAACCGCAGGGTGTGCCGCAATCCGCATCGCCAGAACAGTTAAGGGGTCCGCAATTACAACTATCGCAGCAATTGGGATCAATGGCAGTGTCACAGCCACACCCTCGAAAGCGGCAAGTCGTGCCGTGACAATTACTCCCAGAACAACAGGTAACTACTTCTGCGGAGATGCTAGGAGGAAAAAGAAAGAAGGTAAAATAAAATAGAGTTATTCCTGAAAAAACTTTTTTAATCATTTTTTTCTCAAAATTTGGTCGCACCAATCCTCGCTATTCCCCGCGGTTATCTTGTCTGTCACTTTGGTTAAATCGAGATAGTCGATTTTTCCGTCCTTATTTATATCATAAATAAGACTGGCGCTTTTGGTGCCTTCGACAATATTTTTCTGGAGATAGGCAATCTTGATAAAAAGCTCGGTGCAGTTTTTGCCGGCAGTTATTTCCCAAGAATCGCCCTGGGGTGTTTGGAAAGTAATCTCAGTCAACTTTTGCGCTGCAGAACTAACATTTTTCCTACTCCGACTTGGAGTAGGGCTAATTAAGATAGAAGGGCCCACCCGAGAGATAGGTTTTTTCGCCGGCCAAAGAAGATAAACTAACACTCCTCCCCAAAGAAGAATAGTTAATCCCAAAACAATCCATAAAACTTTCCGGGCAGACATCTTGATTTAATTAAATAGTAAGGATAGCACAATTGTCAAGATTTTGTCGGTGGTAGGGTTCAGTCTTTCATGCAAGCTTTTTCTTAACGAATTCTAAAACTTCCTCGGCTAATTGGAGCGCTTCCCCCGCTTCTTCTTTAGGGTAATCAATGGCAGGGCTGGTAGGATATTTTGTTTCGATATAGTAACCATCAAGAATTTCACAGGCTTCCTTAAATCTTGAAAAACCTTTGTCTTTCTGTTCACATAAAGGAAGCAATGAAGGCAAGATATGAGTTTGGGGTAAAAAATCCAGTTCTTTGAATAAAAGATAAGATTTTAGCGCTTTTTCGACTGTTTGATGGCAAAAATAGCACGTGGTATCGGTGTATCCGCCATGACGGTGATTCAAAAAAGCGGTGTCGAGATCGCGATTTGCTTTTTGGAGCCAATCTTCGTAATATTTTGATTCTCTAAACTTTTTCCTCATAAAGAAGCCTGCCTTTTTGTAAAATCTCGGCAATAAACACATTACCTCTGGCAAGCTCACGCCTTAATTCTTCGGTGGAATAGATAAGAAAATCAACCGGTATCTGCTGGTTGGGTAGGTAAGCTCGTGCCTCTCTTGCTCTTTCTCCTAAACGAGAGAGATCCGTCTCTTTAATTAGAAGTAAATCAATATCGTGGCTTGGTTTAGTTAAATCAAGCATGCTGCCAAAAAGAATAATTTTCTCTGGTTGGTAGGCCTTAAGGGCATTGACTATTTTGGGAATTTCTTTTTGATAAGACTTTTTGATTTTCTTCATGATTTGAGAATACCACGAAGAGGAAGTTTCGTCAAATTTTGTGAGGGCTAACCAAAACTGGCCTGGTTCTCTTAACCCCTAATTAATTTCTTTCTTAAGCCGGCTTGGCTAAGACTATTATCCTTTTCGAAATGGTGCCCGGCGGCCAGCAGGTTTGCAGAACCAGGGTTTCCCCTATCTGCTCTTTTAGAAAACTCGTGTCGTGCGACTCGATGATTTTTTTATCGGCAACGCGATAGTTAAACCTCTTTCCCGAAAAGAAAACGATCACCGAATCCCCCGGTTCCAGTTCCGCCAGAAGATAAAAAACGGCGTTATAGCGGACGATATCCCAGGGAGCGCTGGCCGAATGGGCAAAGAGCCAAATGACTCCCCCCCCGCCGGGAAAACCGGTCCCCGCCGCGTGAGCCACTCCCTGTTTAAGCATCCGGTCGTATTCCGCCTTATTGGCCGGGTCAACATTGGCAACAATCTTGGCGGCGGCATCGATCTTGGGTACGACAATAGAAAAGCTAGGGTCAGGAGCATCTACCGGTGTCACCGCCGGCTGTCCTTGTAAAATGTCGTTAAAGTAACCCCGCGTCTCCGTGGGATTAGTCGAGGCAATTTTGACGGCGCGGTAGGCAATCTGTGTCCTTAAAACAGGATACATCGTCAGAAAAATACCGCCCAGGGAAAGAACAAGCAGTGCATTGCCGAGAAGAAAAAGTGGCTTCCTCAATACCGCCAAGGAAGGCCGTAGGCCCGGTCCGTGAATCTCTAGCTTCTGAAAGGGAGAGGATAAGCCTGCCCTACGTATCCTCCCCCTCTCAAGAGCCAAAATGCCTGCCTTTACCCTGAACCCAAGCAAAGCTTGTGGTTTAGGGCTACGTACCACCCTCCTTGCCGGAGTCAAAGCCCAGGAAGCATCATAGATAATTCCTGACCGTTCCACTTCAGATTAACAGCACGGCCGCGCTGATGATTACTCCCAAAATGCCCAGCAGCCCAAGGCTAGTCACGGAAAAACCAGTTTTGGGATTAACCGGCGGCGCTGTCACTCCAAGGACTTGACCGGTAACAGTGATTTGCACCTTACAGTTTTCCAAAATATCGCTCCAGCGGCCATCGTTGTCCTTTACCCTGACGCTGGCCCGGTAAGTCCCCGCCTTCTCGTACGTATGAACGACACTCACCGAACCGGTTCCGCCCACATTTTGCTCAAAATAGCGCACGGGCATACCGTCGCCAAAATTAAATTCAAAAGCGCGGATCTCGCCGTCGGCGCGGCTCCCGCTCCCGGTAAGAATTACTGCCAACGGGACAAATCCGGAAGTGGGACTGGCGGAAAGGCCGGTGCAAACTACGTCCTTCCTTGTCGGAGGTGTCGGCGTAGCCGTCGGTGTAGGCGTCGGCGTCAGGGTAGGGGTGGGAGTAACCGTCGGCGTTGGCGTGGATGTTGGGGTCGGGGTGGGCGTAATAGTCGGAGTGGGAGTCGGCGTAGACGTAATCGTTGGCGAAGGCGTCGGCGTTAGGGTTGGAGTCGCTGTCGGCGAGGGAGTCGGTGTCAGAGAGCAAGTCGGGGTTGGCGTAGGCGTAGGAACACCGCCGCACTGTTCATTAGTCTGGCACTGGTCGGCCGGGCAAGGATATTCACCGTAACGGATAATGCAGCTGCCATCCACCCAGCAAGCTTTGTAAAAACAAAGCTCCGGCGTAGGAGTCGGATAGTAAGTTGGGGTCGGGGTGGGCGTGGGAGTAATGGTCGGCGTGCAGGTTGGCCCTGGACAAACGCAGTTAGTATTAATTTGCTGATAGGGGCTGCAGTCAGGGTTAAAGCAGTGATAATTTCCGGCAAAAGGCTGGCAGGTTAAACCTGGCTCACACTGGTAAACCGCCCCGCACTGCGCCTTACAACCGACAATCGTTACTCCGCACGGAGGCTGCTCTCCGCCGGGACAAGAAGTAAGGGTGGGAATTGCCGTTGGGGTTGGTTCGACGATAAAAGTCGGGGTGGCGATTGGCGTAACAAAGCGGGTAGGTGTAGGAAAGGCGGTAGGAGACGGAACTGTCGGACAACTGCAGTCTAGAGACCCAGGGCAGACCTGGTTTCGGCAGGTACCAGTTTGCGACCAACAGTATCCAGAGGAGCACTGAGAATCGTAGGCACAATTACCATTACAACTGGAAATGGGGGCTATGGTAGGTGCTTCTGTCGTGGTCGGGGATAGGCAATTCCCGACGCCATCTCCGATACCCTCCGGGCAAATATCGACTGCCTGTGATTCTTCGCCAATGGCAGCGACACCCGGCTCGCCGGGTCTTGACAGTGATAAAATTCCCAAGACAACCAACCCCAAAAACGCTCCCTGAAGAAATCTTAAGCGATTAATTCTAATCATCACTACTTGACAAATATGCTACAATTCTTTATTCTTTTCTTGGTTCTATAGCGGCCCCCCTGTCCGGGACCAAAGTTGAACCAACAAGGGCATTACTACTCGAGTTCCCCAATTTCTTGCGGACCTACGATAGTAATGCTCTTTTTTATCCTTTTTACTTAGACATCCGCATTACCACCAAGCCTGGTCCCAGCATCTCCACTAATCTTAACTGCCTTGCCCAAAAACCCTCATCTGGCGAAAGAGTTCTCTTCTCGCCCCCCCTCTTTGGGAATCTTGCCCAAATTTGTCTTTTAATAAGGTTTAAAAAACGCTTCTGGCTCACAAGAAGGTTTATACCACACCCTGTCAAGCCTGTCAAGCCCATAAAAAAATAAATAGCGAAAAGGCATAGTCTTATAATCAAAACTATTGAGTAACATAGGTTCATTTCGACCCCTATTGGAAAATTATGCAGATAATGTGGATAACTTGGGGAAAAGGTTAGAAATTCAATAAAAATAATGCTTGACTTCCAGAATAACCCCGATAAAACGATAATCCGGCCAAACCTTACAAAGGAGTATCCTTTGTAAAATTAGCGTGTCACTGAGCAGGCCTAGAGCCGTAAGCTACGCCCTCGTACTTAAGCACGCCCGTCTCGGGATGCGCCGGACAAAATTGAGGGGCTCTCCCTCTCACTCCCTCGGCATCTAGCTTTCCTATATAACGAGTATGGGGACAATCCAAGCCGGCCGCCGTACAAGTTTCCATTACTGCCACTTTTCCGTCTTCAAGTTCAAAAGCCTCTCCGTCCCCCTCTATTTTGGCAACAAATTTTTGTTTTGGTGTTAACGCCTCTATGCGCACCATTTTGTGCTATAATATGCCTCTATACTTTTTATTTCTTGACCAAATTATGACCAAAAATGAGATTAAAATACCGAAAGTCAGGTTTGTAGATACGCCCGAGTTACAGGCAAATTATCTCTGTTTCCTGGCCAGCCAGATTCAGGAATGGATTTATCAGAAGCACGGCTTTGCCGTTCTCCCCTACCCGACTAATCATTCCCAGGCCGTTTATTTTCCCGATCTTCCCTATTCCCTTAAATTCTGGCAAAGCATCAGGCGC
>VGLL01000063.1 GCA_016866735.1 Candidatus Shapirobacteria bacterium | reverse complement strand
CATTCTTCAACCTTGCGTCACTTTCAATAAAGAATACACTCATGAGTTCTTTACACAAAACACTTACTCTCTTGATCCGGATTACGCTCCGACTAATCGGGTAGCCGCTTTTGCCAAATCGCTCGAGTGGGGCGAAAAAGCAATCCCTCTAGGAATTCTCTACGAAGAAGAAAAACCAACCCTCGAATCCCAACTCCCCCAACTCGCCAAACAAACGCTCGTTAGCCAACCCATTACCAGTCGCAACCTCTCCGAACTCCTCGCCAAATTCCGCTAAGCAATTACAAAGGAGTATCCTTTGTATAAGATGATTAAGCATCCCCAAGGCCCCCAAGGCCCCCAAAATCCCAAAAGACCCCAAAGTCCACGGTCCGCGGGCAGTATTGCAAAATGAAGAAAAAATCTTTAAGCTTAAGTTGAAATGACCTCTAACCAAACCAAAGGGATCCAGCTGGCAATTATTACTGCTCTTATTTCCGGGGTTTCGATTTTTGTGAATAAATTTGTGGTGAGTGTAATCGAACCACCCCTAGTTTTTACAGCGATCAAAAATACTAGCGTGGGGCTTTTAATTTTCGGTATTCTTCTGGCGACGAAAAAATGGCGGCAAATCAGAAAACTCACCAGAAAGGAATCCCTTTACTTAATCCTAATCGGTATTATCGGCGGCTCACTCCCCTTTTATCTTTACTTTACCGGCCTTTCCCAAATTCCGGCCGTCAACGCCGCCTTAATTCATAAAACTTTGGTTCTGTGGGTGGCTATTCTCGCCATCCCCTTTCTCAAGGAAAGACTTTCGCCAATCCAAATTCTTGGTGTAATTCTACTTTTCAGTAGTAATCTTGCCATCGGCGGGTTCCAGGGGCTTCAATTCTCCAGTGGTGAATTTCTGGTCTTAGCCGCCACCATTCTTTGGGCGGTGGAAAATATCCTTGCCAAGAAGGCCCTCTCTAGTCTTGATCCCGACCTTGTCGTTGCCGCCCGCATGGGCTTCGGCTCAGCTATTCTCCTTGCCGCCTCGGCCTTGGCTTATCCTCAAGCCTTAGGCAACATTGTCTATTTAAATCTCACTCAATTATTCTGGCTAATTATTACCGCTGCCTTTCTCTTAGGTTACGTCACGACCTGGTACCACGCCTTAAAACTCGCCCCCGCCACCACCGTCGCCTCCGTCCTCGTCGCCTCAACGCTGATAACGAATGTTTTATCGGCAATTTTTATTACCCACGCCTGGACAATAACAATAGCAGCGCAAGCAGGACTTACGTTTTTAGGTATTGGTCTTTTCTTTTGGTCAGCCAGGGCAACTCTCAAAACGCTGCCTAAGTTTCCCACCAAGGTTTCGGCAGTAGCTTAATTATGATATCTTTAATGCGGCCGCATCCGTTTTATCACAAAAAGTTGCGGCTTAAGGGTGGCCCTTTGGCCTCAAAATAATGCCTTTAATACTTCTTTGATCCAAAAAGAAAGATTTTTTTCTTCACGAGCGGTTAAAATCTTGACCGCCCACCCCCAGTGACAGGCAATTGAGTCGCCCACCCTTAGACCAGGCAAAAACTCCGGCTCAAATCGTAAGGTTTCAGTTCTTAAAGTCACTTCGTAAGTTTTTCCTTTCTTCCGTAAAGAATTTAATCTTGCAGTTACCAAGTTTCGAATTTCGGATTTCGAATTTCGGATTTTCGTTACCACGCCCCATCTAATCATGCACTGATTAATCGAGTCCAAATTAAAAGGCACCGATCCGCTTGCCCGGCCAACCCCAACATGAAGGACCTGAAAAAGATGAGTCGGAATAAAAACCTTAGGTCGTTTCTTCCTAAGTTCCTTAATTAACCAATCTGGTACGCCCTGCTTAGCAAAATTTTCCAACAGCAAATCATAGTGTTCTGGTTTCGCCTTCTTTAGTTTTTCGTTTCCTAGCCAATAGCTCTCAACAACCGGATAGGAAAAAGGCGGCAAGCCAGTTATCTTGGCAAGCGTTTTAAGGTAAGGATAAAGCACGATAAAGCGGCAAATTTCTTCCTCTATCCCCCGACAGTCACCCTTAATTATGCATCTTTTAAACTTTTTTCCAGCGCTATCTTGGCCGCAATAACCCAGTTCGTTGGGTACGAGGGAAAAGCGAACGGCCAGTTGCAAGGCGGCAATATCCATTACCGCTATTATATAATACTAAAAGAATGAGGGTTTTGGTTTTTGGCAATCGGGATGAAAAAAATGACTCTTTAGCTCTTCAGGCAGCTAAACGCTTGAGAGGTATCTCTGGTATTGATTTTAAAATCGTTAATCCCAACGAAGATTTACCATTGGATAATAAGGGCCAAATAATAATTTTAGATACTGTAATGGGAATAACCAAGATAACCATATTTACCGAAAAAGATCTCGATAAATTCGCAATTCTGCCCTGCAGAACCACCGCTCACGACTATGACTTGGGCTTTCAACTTCAGTACCTTAAGAAACTCGGTAAATTAAGGAAAATAATAATCGTCGGGTTGCCGATGAAAAAAAGAATAAATTATTCCTCTCTCCAGTCAATCTTAAGAAAGTTGGTAGCACAGGACATGCAGGGATCGTAAGCCCTGATGATCTTTTCCGCTTCTAGTCTTAATATTTCCCTGTCTTTATTAAGATTTTCTGAAAAATATTTTTTCAGGTCATTTTCGATATTAATCTGGTTTTGCGCCGTCGGCACGATCACGTCGTAACGGCTAATCATTCCTTCGTTATCGACCTCCGCCAGATGATAAAGCGTCCCCCTTGGCGCTTCAATCACTCCCACGCCGACTCCTCCTTGCGGCGGTCTCGTAATTGGCTTTTCCTCAACTATCTTTATGGTTTTAAGAATCTCAGCCGCCTCATCAACACATTGAAGAATCTCTATCGCCTGGGCTAAATTATTATGATAAATATTATGAGACGGAAAAAGCGATAAGTATTTCTTGACATCTTTTTTAGTCCGCGCATTAAGCAAATCCGCATTAAGATTCATTCTCGCCAGGGCACCGACTAAATAATCCTCGTGAGTATCAGAAAAAACATATCCTTCGGCCTGTGAGTAAGGGATAATCACCTTCTTTAGGAAATGGTCAAACTCTTCTTCGGAAACACGCTTGCCAGTATTATTAACCACTTCTCCTTCGAGAAAATCATAACGGCTCTCGTTTCGTAGACATAAATAATCGCTATTGCGTAAAAGCCTATCTTCCATTTTGGCAAAAGTTTCTATTCCGCGCAGCACTGGTTCCCTTATTTCTTCAAGGCGCCTAACCAAATCCGGAAATTGAGCCTGATCAGGCAGCCGCAAAAAACCACCTACCGTCGGCAACAGCGCATGAATCGCCGCCCCTGCGATCGCCGTTGATAAATCACTGCCAATCTTCTTAATAACGAAAGAGTCTTCCAAAAGCTGATGGCCAAGCTTAGCTTGGCTAGAACCAAGCCTAGCTTGGCCAGAACTAAGTTTAGCTTGGTCATAACCGAGCTCAGCTCGGTTAGAGCCCAGCTCAGCTGGGTCCGGGATATCTAAAATTGAATCCACTCCCAAAATATCCGGAAGAACAAAAAAGTAAAGATGCAAGGCGTGGTCGCGGATCATCAGGCCATCATAAGCCAAACGCCGCAAGAGCATCGTCTGTTCGGAGTTTTCGATGTCCTGTGATTTCTCGATCGCCTCGAGGGCGCAAAAAAGATGGGCCAAAGAGCAAGTCCCGCAGATCCGCGAGACAAAAGAAGGAGTCGCCAGCATCGGCTTGCCTATTACCGCCTCAGTGTAAAACCGGCGGTAATCCTTGATGATAAATTTCAAATCCGCCACTTGGCCGTTTTTAACAACCACTCGCAGGCCAGCGGTCCCCTCTATTTTACTGATACTGTCAATGGTTATTTCTCCGTCGTGCATATTTTTAAATACTTTTCCAGTACTTTTAAGAATAGGTCTGGGTCCATTGGGCAGCCAAGTACCTCATCATCAACCTTGACAAAGTCGCTAAGTTTTCGCACCTTTTGACTGTAATCGAAGTGCTCAAGAAACCAAAAGACCTTGAAGTTTATTTCCTCGCTCACAAATTGATTACGCGAGGCTGATGGTTGGCCAGAGCAAGCGCAAGCGCCAACGGCCACTAAATATTTGCTGTTATCCCTAATCCTTTGCAGTTCTTCTTTCTGCTTTTCCGACGAGATGGCGCCCTCCACAAAGGCTACATCCAGATTCTCTAAACGATTATGGCTTTTAAGCACCTTTACGTGGCGAAACTCGATCATCTTTTTCCACTCTTTAAGATGATCATTTAAAAGTTCGGTAAAAAGGATGGTCGAGTCCTCGCTGCAGGTAAAAGAAAACCAGCCAACGACTAACTTACGCTTTTTTTCTGCCATCGAGGCAATTATAATAGGTTTACAATGTGTCTGGCAATCCCCGGAAAAGTGAAAAAGATCAAGGGCAGACAAGCCCTGATTGAATACCCTCGCGAAGTAAGGCGAGCTTTAATCGGCGAAAAAGGCGTCAAAGTCGGCGACTATGTTCTTGTGCAAATGGGAATCATCATCAAGATTCTCTCTCCTAAAGAAGCCCAGTCATTAAAAATCATATACTGATCAATATGCCAATTTGTAAGGCTGGCCTAAGATATAAACCCTAAAACACTTTAAATCAGCTTGAAATCAGCCTCAAAGGGCCTCAAAGGGACTCTCCTTTTATTCTAAAAAGGGTTAAGGATCGGGTACTTGACAAATAAAAAAAAGAGAGAGAGAATAAGCAGTGGAAGTGAAAACCTTATGACTGGTGTAGATTCGGAACACGAACAAGAAGTAGCAGCTTTTTTTAAAAAAAGAGTCGATTGTTTGATAAGCGAAGCTATTGACCCTCGAAAATATAAACAAGCTGAATGTGGTATCACTCAAGTCTGGAAATATGCCGCAGAAATGTTACAACCAGAATTTGCTCCTTTCTATCGTGAACCCACCTCGCAGCCAAATATTAATGATTACTGGATGCGGACTAAATACCCTGATATTTACCTGGTTGAGTCTTGCGAGATTAGACACACGCCTGATGATCGAGGTGGAACTACGCACAGTACGGCAGTTGCCAGAAGAGTTGTCCGCTTTGGACAAGAAATCAACGAAAATTTTCAAAAAGAACATCCGGGAAAAGAACCTTATAGGGTCACAATTAAATGGTGGGAATGACATTAATAGAAAGATTTCCACTTGCCTATTTTTGCCTAAGTTTCTTACGGAAAGAATAGTCTCAAAAGGAGTCTCCTTTTGTTCCTAGATTATCGCTACGAGTGCTCTACTTCCTCTAAAACCAGAGAGGGCCAATCTTCTGTAAGGCGCACTGCCGGACTACCTTCTTTTATTGTGGCTAAAGCAGCCTTCTCTCGCGTCTCGATAAATGCACCTTTTAGTCCTTTAATAATTGCTGGTATTTTATCCTGAGGGACGCCACTATCTCTTAGGGCGGCAATTAAAGTCTCCCCCCCCCTCTTTTATTAGTTGTGCCTGAGCAACGCCGTAGCGTTCTGTATTTCGCTCTTGCAGATCTCTAAAGCGTCGCCCTGAAGCCGTCACTATTTCTGCCATATTCTTATAAGATATTCTAGCACTTTCTCCTATGGTGTCAAGCCCCCGATTTAAATCACTTTAAATCCTCCTGAAATCGATTCGTTGAATCACGAGAGAATCCTCCTGAAAAAGAAGTCAGACCTCCTAAAATTAGGGATAATCCGCTGCCCGTCAGGAGGTGAGCAAAATGAATCAGAAAGAAAAGTGGGCAGTGAGATCTTCCACCTTAGAGGTGGAACGCTATTTACACCTCCGGTATTTTGCCCTTTTGCCTTAAGTTTTGGCCAAAAGTCGCCTGATTGTCTCGGCGATTCCT
>VGLL01000062.1 GCA_016866735.1 Candidatus Shapirobacteria bacterium | reverse complement strand
TAAACAAAAGGGAGTGCCGATAATTGTCGGCGCCGGCATCCACTCGGCCGAAGATGTTAAAATAAGCCTGAAAATGGGAGCAGCGGGAATCTTAGTTTCAAGTTATGTGGTTTTGGCGAAAGAGCAGAAAAGGGCGCTGGAAGAGCTGGCAAGAGCTTTTACAATTTAATGACAACTTAATGACCATCAGTGACAACCTAATGACTATCAATAGCAGTCATTTATAGTCATTAGCCGTGCGGGCGTCATTCGTGGTCATTTATTGCAAATATGATTTATCTTGGCTCTGATCATCGGGGATATCAATTAAAAGAGAAAATAAAGGAGTGGCTGACTGGCTGGGGGTATGAGTATGAAGATCTGGGAAACGAGAGATACGAGCCGGAGGACGATTATCCAGAGTTTGCTACCAAAGTGGCGAAGGGGGTTTTGAGGGAGTTGGGGGATTTGGGGATTTTGATTTGCGGGAGCGGCATTGGCATAAGTATTGTGGCGAACCGCTTTGCCGGGGTTCGCTGTGGCCTGGGGTTTTCAGAGGAACAGATTAGACGAGGGAGAAAAGAGGATGACATCAATTGCTTGGCCTTGCCGGCGGACTTCGTTAATGATGACGAGGCGAGGCAAATTGTCCGGGCTTTTTTGGAGACAAAGTTTTTGGGAGAAGAAAAATATAAAAGAAGAATTCGGGAAATCACGAATATAAACGAATAAAAAAACGAATTTAAGCGAATTGGCAAAGATGAAGCTGCCGAGATTAGATGAATTTGATTTAAAAGGAAAGAGAGTTTTTGTTCGCGGAGATCTTGACGTACCCCTTAAAGAAATCAAAAATTACGAGGTGGCAGAGCGTAAAAATTCGGCTAGCGAATTTAACGCTCCAGCAACGTTAAATTTTTCAAAGAAAAATTTTTACGTTGCGGATGATACGCGGTTAAGGCTAATGAAGCCAACGATAGATTTCCTTTTAAAGTCCGGCGTTGCCTATATAATTCTTGCCGGCCACATCGGTAGGCCCAAGGACGATGGGGGAATTTCCACTTTTTCTATTTGGCCGTTGCTTTCACCAATTTTTGGGGAAACTACCAGCTATTTTCCGGGCGCAATCACCGAAGGCAGCCTTAGTATATCCGAAGATGACGGAAAAGTGATTCTTATAGAGAACTTAAGATTTTATCCCGGAGAAGAGAATAATGATCGGGAATTTGCCAAAAAACTTGCTTCTTTAGCCGATTTTTATGTTAATGAATGTTTCAGCACTTCGCATCGGCAGCACGCTTCATTTGTCGGCGTGCCGCAATTTTTGCCTCACGCGGCGGGGTTCCATTTGCTCAAAGAGATTGAGATGCTTTCTAAAGTTTTAGAGAATCCGCGAAAGCCGGTCGTGGTAGTGATTGGCGGGGCGAAGGAAGATAAGCTCGCCTATGTGCCCAAATTTACCAAGCGGGCTCGCCTCGATTCGACTTCGGCGAAGCGGGCCGATTTCATCCTTATCGGCGGGGGACTAGTTAAGAAGGCCCTCCTTCGCCCCTCCGAATTGGAGGGCTTCGGAGGGCAAGACACTCAGAATGTCTTGGCACGCTTGACTTCTGACGGTCGGGATATTACAGTAGAGTCAGCAAAGAGACTAGCGGCGCTTATCGAAAAAGCGGGGACAGTCGTTTGGAACGGGCCGATGGGAGTTTACGAGGACGAACGGGATTTAGAGGGAACGAGAATTATAGCGGAAGCAATTACGAATTCGCGAGCCTTAAAAATTGCCGGCGGGGGGGATACCGAGGTGGTAATAGACCGATTAGGGTTAAGAGAGAAATTTGACTGGATCTCGAGCGGCGGAGGAGCAATGCTGGAGTTTTTAGCGCGGGGCGACCTTCCAGGTCTTGCCGCGCTTCGCGAATAGAAACGAATGTATTTAGTTAAATTGGTGATTTATGGTAAGAATAGCAATTAACGGTTTTGGGAGAACAGGAAGGGCGGCTTTTAGGGCGGCTCTTACGAGACATGACCAAGAGGTGGAGATAGTGGCGATAAACACCTCCGGCTCGATGGAGGCAAGTGGTTGGGCGCATCTTTTGAAATACGATTCGGTTTATGGGCGATTTAGTAAAGAAGTTGGCGTCGTGCCGCCGAAAAGGGCAGCGGAAATTGGACGAATTAAGGTAGGGGAAAAAGAGTACCCAATTTTGGCAGAAAAGGACCCGGCAAAGATCCCCTGGAACACGTATTCTCCAGACGTAGTACTAGAAATAACCAGTTTTTTCCGCGATAAAGAAAGCGCCACTAAACACTTAAAATCGGGAGCAGGAAAAGTTATCATTGCGGCGCCGCCAAAGGGCAAAGAAGTCCCTATTTATATTATGGGCGTTAATAGCGATTCTTATAAGGGTGAGGATTTAGTCAGTAACGCCTCCTGTACAACGAACTGTGCCGCCCCAATTGTTAAACTGATGCAGGATTATTTTGAGATTGACGAAGCGGCGATGACGACAATTCACGCCTATACGTCTGACCAGGAACTAGTTGACGGATCTCACAAGGATTTAAGAAGAGCTAGGGCGGCGGCCATTAACATCGTGCCGACTTCTACCGGCGCGGCCGAATCCATTATTGCCGTATTTCCGAAGCTTGAGGGTCGCTTTTCTGGGGCGGCGATTCGGGTGCCGGTTGCTTGCGGTTCTTTTTCCGACTTTACCTTTAGACTGAAAACGAAAACCACGATTGATCGGCTTAATCGATTGTTTGAAGATGCCGCCAATGGGGCGATGAAAGGGATTTTGGAAGTTTCCTATGAACCGCTCGTTTCCTCGGATATAATTGGCAATTCTGCCTCGAGTATTGTTGACAGCGCCCTCACGGAGGTTGTCAGAGAGGATTTGGTCAAAATCGGCGCCTGGTACGACAATGAGTGGGCTTACTCCTGCCGCCTGATTGAGATGGCGATACTTATGAGTCAGAAGTAAAATGATTAAAAATGTCAGCATTTTCGGTTTTTCGGAAGCAAATAGAGGAGAGCCGCTCTATCAGGACGCTTTCAAGACCGCCGAGCTTTTGGCCAGTAATGGCTATGTGATTGTTAATGGCGGCGGTCCGGGAGTAATGCGGGCGTCTTCGGAAGGAGCTAAAGAGGGCGGCGGAAAGGCAATCGGCGTGACCTATTATCCGCAAGATGCAACCCACTTTGAAGGTAAAGATGCGGCTAATCCCATCGATGAGGAAATAACCTGCGCTAATTATTTAGAGAGAACGCTGACCCTGATTAAGATGGGCGATGCTTTTATCTTTTTTAACGGGGCAACGGGGACAATTTCCGAATTTGGTATGGCTTGGGGCCTGGCGAGGATTTACTTTGGCCGCCATAAGCCGTTGATCTTTTACGGTGATTTTTGGTATGACATTATTGAAAGTATCGCCGAAAACATGCTGCTGCGCGAGGAGGAACTTCGTGTCTATACAATTGTTAACAGCCCGCGAGCTGCTTTGGAGGCAATTAAAAATGCCGATAAAAGCCCCTACTGAGTTAGAGAAAATTGCCAGACAGGTAAGGAAAGATGCAATTACGATGATCTATGAGGCAGGGTCGGGCCATCCCGGCGGCAGTCTTTCCTCAACCGATATTCTCGTCGCTCTTTATTTCGGCGGAGTTCTGCGATACGACCCCAAAAAGCCTAATTGGCCGGACCGCGATCGGTTCGTGCTCTCGGCTGGCCACTATTGCCCGGCTCTCTACGCGGTCCTGGCGAAAGCGGGCTATTTTCCAAAAGATGATTTATCTACCTATGCTGCCTTAGGTTCTGCCCTACAAGCTCATCCCCATAATCTCTCTTTGCCAGGGATAGAAACTTCCTCCGGGGCATTAGGCCAGGGGCTTTCCCAAGCGGTAGGGATGGCCTTGGCTGGCAAGATGGATAACGCGAGCTGGCAGGTGTTTTGCTTATTAAGTGATGGCGATCAAGACGAGGGGCAGACCTGGGAGGCGGTGATGCTCGCAGCGAAGTATAAGCTGGATAATTTAATTGCCATTATCGACAAAAACGGAATTCAGATTGACGGCACGACTGACCAGATTATGCCCTTAGGGGATTTGGCGGCAAAATATCGGAGTTTTGGTTGGGAGGCAGTTGAGGTTGACGGACACGACACGGGGGGGTTGATCAGGGAAATTGGGGGAATCAGGGAAATCAGGGGTAAACCAAAGGCGGTTATCGCCCGGACGATTTTTGGCAAAGGGGTTTCCTTTATGGAGAGAAATTATGCGTGGCATTCGAAAGCGCCCAATAAAGAGGAACTGGAAAAAGCCCTGGAGGAAATGAAATGACAAAAGCGGTGCGAGATGGATTTGGCGAAGCCCTGGCCGAATTGGGGGCTAGAAATAAAGATATCGTGGTAGTCGACGCCGACTTGAAAGATTCGATCAGGCTTTCGGCCTTTGCCGAAAAATTTCCGGAGCGCTTTATCGAAGTGGGAGTAGCCGAGCAGAATCTTGCCGGGGTGGCGGCTGGTTTGGCGCTTTCCGGCAAGACGGTCTTTCTTGCTTCTTATGCCGCTTTTTCGCCGGCGATTAACTGGAATACAATCAGAATTTCCATTTGCTATTCGGGGGCAAATGTGAAGATTGTTGGCGCCCACGCCGGCCTGATGACTGCGGAATATGGCGCTTCCCACGAAGGAACCGAAGATATTGCCCTGATGCGGGTTTTGCCCGGGATGGTTATTCTCGTACCGGCGGATTTTGACCGGGCGAAAGCTCTGACTGAACTCGCGGCCGGTTACAAGGGACCGGTTTATTTGCGCCTGGCCAGGCCGGAGACGCCACTAATTAAATGTGGAATGCAGAATGTACAATGTAAAATTGGCGGGAGTGAAGTTTTACAAGAAGGCCAAGAGTTGACGATTGTCAGTTGCGGGCCGATTATTACCGAGGTAATTAAGGCGATTAGTCTAATTGGACAAATTGGGGTCGAGCTCATTAACTGTTATTCGGTTAAACCTCTGGATAAGACAACGATTCTGCGGTCGGCGGCTAAAACCGGTAAGGTTTTGACGGTTGAAGATCACTCGGTCATTGGGGGATTGGGCGGGGCGGTGGCGGAACTTTTGGCCAAAGAGTATCCTTTGCCTCTGAAAATCCTGGGTGTTCCCGATGTTTTTGGTGAATCGGCAAGAAACTGGGAAGAGCTTTTGGGAAAGTATCATTTGGACAGCAAAGGAATCGCCGAGACAATCAGGCGACTTTTGGCCAAAACTTAAGGCAAAAGGGCAAAATACCGGAGGTGTAAATAGCGTTCCACCTCTAAGGTGGAAGAAAGTGGAAGAAATATATACCCATGAGAAAAGTTTTCAAAGTATCCGTCGCTATAATAGTTTTTTTGATATTGAGTTTTGAGGCGCTACGTCTCTTCTTGCAACACTACAATTTTAAGCCTATATGTGAGCGCACTGGCGGCAGATGGTTCGGGGGGGAAGCGTTCTTTACGGGAGGACTCAATAAGTTACCTAATTACAGAAATTGTGACTGCTTTTATAAAATGCTTGATAAAAATTGTGATACCCAACCCTTTGATTTCGCGGCCATACCGACAGTCACTCAAAAGAGTCTTATACGTGAGGAAATCTCTCGTTGCTCTTATAAACCAAACTTTTTTTTGCTTGTCGATCATGCCGCAACGATAAAGATTGCCAAATGGGAACAGAATCATATAAGAGACAAGAGAGACATTATGAGATTGTGCGAACGCCAATATGCTCAGAAGGAAAATGTTTTATTAAGGAATTCATCTATGCCCTTCCACTTATTCCTGAACTAACAGTAAGGTCAAAATTCAAAATATAAACAGTCTAAGAAGATGATACGTGCGGGTCCCGAGCGTCATAACTAAGTTCTTTTGCGAGATTTCCAAAAGTAGGCACAAAGCACAAAAGGAG
>VGLL01000061.1 GCA_016866735.1 Candidatus Shapirobacteria bacterium | reverse complement strand
GTTAAAGATACATCGACTGCTACAACTGGTTTGTCACCTGTATTTAAAAGCACATTAATCTCAAATGTTTGATCTTTGGTAAAATTCCCTGAGTTGGGAGAAAGAGATAGTATTGCCGGCCCACTGGCTGCCAATATTTGAGCGACTGGAGACAATTTTCCCAGATATATGCTAGATAAGAATGAAAGAAAAAGAAGAAAATCAACAAGGATAATTAGCTTTGTTTTTAAATTCATTAGTTCTCCCTCTTTTATTTAAGATAATTCAATTGTAGAATAGCAAAATCCTCGCTGTCAACCCTCCCGTCGGAATTGAAGTCGGTATTGTGAGCTGGTGTTTTTAGATAATCCTCCGCCAAAAGGGCAAAATCTTCAGAATCAACGCGACCGTCTTTATTAGCATCGCCAGGCGAGAAGGGACGTACAAAACCATAGGTATTACCAACTTTCCCGGTTATCATATTTACACCCCCGGTATATTCTTCGTGATAGTTTCCCGGCGCATTCTTATACAAATCGACTGATTTTGCCATGTAGTCAATTACTTCTGGTGGGTCCAAACCTGCGGGGCCATAGCTCAAAACAACAATGTTTCTGTCCAAGGCATTTTTCACTTCTAATTGAATGACTTCCGGCTCAATTATCAATAATTGTGGCCAATTTCTAGTAACAAGCCAGAACTTTTTTTGTTTTGAAAAAAAGTCATCAATGAGAGTTAGATACATAGGTTTTGTATATGACTTAAATAGCCCGAGATCTTTTGTGTAAGCATAAAATATCACATAATCATAGTTAGTCTTTATAAAATTCATCGCTTTTTCTCCAGCATGAGATTGCCACCAAGTTAATAGATCACCACCCATAGTAATTCCAATTTTCTCTGGTGGATTTCTGCTCTTGATATGATTATAAAATCCCCTAATCACTCTAAAGTACATTTCATCTTTCCAGCTTTCTTCATTAGCGTAAGGAGCAGTATCTTTAAAAACATTATAGCCAAGAATATTTTCGCCAAAGACTGCACAATTAGCATTATTATCCAATTTAGAGAACCAGGTCTTATCGATCTCCTCTCTAATAAAGTCGATGCCCCAAAATTTTCCTGCGGGAACACTTTTATGTCTATTCTCTACAATTTTTAGATCATTACAGTTTTTTGGCCAATTATCCTGCTCTAAGTCTTTAGTTACTCCATAGTAATCTAAAACTAAATTTCTGTTCATTTGGGGTGGGTCATCCGGCTCAGATGTAAAAATCCACTTAAAATTATAATTTGGGTAGAGTTCGTTGAGATTGGCCTGGGTTGCCCAAAAATTGAACAGACCATACTCTGGTTCTGTGGAGGCTTTAACATCGCTAGTAAAACCTAAAAAGATAAAGGCGATTGTCGATATAGAAATGATTATTTTCTCCCATTTTTTCATTTTAAATAATTCTCCTGTAAGATAGCAAAATCCTCGCTGTCAACCCGGCCATCAGAATTAAAGTCAGTATTATGAACCGGCTCCCTCAAATAATCTTCCACTAAAAGAGAAAAATCTAATGATTCTAACTTAACCGGTGATTGGGCGAAAGTAGAGAATTGAGACGCGGTGGCTAATAGAAAAAATAGGATGACCAATATTAGAAATATCCGTTTCCTAAACTTCATGGTAAAATTCTCGTGCTAATTTAATTCTACCAAAAATGAGGCTTAACTTCTACCTGCGCAGCTAAAAGATTATCGAAAAGTGAGAGTAACGGTCTGGGGAAAGGCGTTGCCGTCAACAAGAGCCGTGGCAACTGATTGGCCCGGCTGCGCGCTTGAAACTTCGAAAATAGCCTGGCCGAGATTATCGGTAAGCGGCTGAACGTTCCGCAGCTCAAGCAAGGGCGAGGTCTGAATTTCAATTCTTTTCTTCTCTACTCCGCGGCCTTCGCCATTGAGCAAAAAGGCAGAAATTTTGATCTTTTCTCCACCGCCGCTCGCGGCGCTTAGGGGCGAACCGAAAAGATAGGAATTAGCCAGGGAATACTCGCCCCCGCCGGCCGCTCGGCCAAGGAGGGAAGTTCTCGATTGGCTGATAAAAACAGCCAAGACCAAAACAAGGAAAATCAGAAGCGCGCCAAAGAAGACAAACCACTTTTTGTTGTTCCCGTTGTTCATTGGTTATTTACTACTCTATACCACAAAAGCCATAGATGTCAAGCCCTGAACTAGTCCGCCGATTCGGCGGACAGTTCAGGGCGCAGATCCGCCGATGATTGCCCCTCGAGCCGTGTACGAATAGTACCTAAAAGGCGAGAGGAAAAATCAGGCGGATCAAGGGGCGAACCAGAATAAAATTAAATTTCCCCATTTATCGGCCCGATTCGGTAGTGCAGAAATCCTGGCAGTCGGCAAAGCAGACTGAAAAAATAACAATTATTACTGTTCGGGGTCGCCCAACGAAATTTTGCTATCGTCTTCAGTTTCTCTCGCGGATATTCTCGTGTTGTTAAATTAACTCTTCGGCGCTCGCAAAATGAAGTCTCACAAAATTTATTGGGCTCCCCCATTAAATTCAAAAAATTAAAGACGAAGGCAAACCATTTTTTGCCAGTTACTCCGGCTCGCGTCTTTGAAAAATGCGTTTGCCGAAGTCTGCTTGGTAGAAAAATGTCTTAAAAATATATCAAAAAACATCTCTTCAGTATTTCCGTATTTTATCCGCAGTTGTTAGTAAAGTTTATATATTGATATAGATAAATTGTGATAATTTGCCAGATATTGCGTGAAATGCCATAGTGAAAATATTACCGCTTTTAAATATTTTGGCCTTTTTTAACCCCATCTAACAACATCAAATCACTGCAATTTTTGGGCCTTGACAAGCCTTTAAAACCCATCTACTTTAAATGTATGATTAATAATCAGTATAATCTGTCTAATCTTGAAGCTGACTTCTTGTTGTTCCTTAAGTCCGCCAATATTGCGGAAATAACCCTGAAGAATTATCTTTCGGACATCAACCATTTTTTCGGGTGGTTGGAGTTTTACTTAAAAAGTAAAAATTTACAATTTACAATTTACAATTCACAATTTGTTACCAAATGGTTTACACAAGAGATAATCAGGGAGTATAAGAATTTCCTTGCTGCCAACAATATTCCCCGCAAAACGGTCAACCGCCGTCTTTCAACTTTGCGCAAATTCGGCTCTTTTTGCGTCTCCCAACAGTGGCTGAAGGAAAATCCGGCGAAACAAATAGCAAACGTTACTGAACATGGAACAGCGAACATGGAACATGAGGGAGTTTTGCGGGAATTTGAAACTAGCCTCAAAAACGAAGGCCAAACGCCAGTGACGATCAAAAATTACCTTTCAGACATCCGCCAATTCCTAAATTGGGCGGGGCAAACAACTTAAATGGAGCAAGCAAGCGACTTAGAAAAAATTTTTAGTCCCAAAGTCTTAAACGAATATCGCGAAAGGCTTGTTCGGGCCGATAAATGGAGTCAAAACACTATTGAGCGAAAGCTGGCAAGCTTAAGGAAGTTCTGCCAATGGGCTACTTCAGAGAAGTATCTGAAAGTAAATCCCCTTTCTCCTGCGCCCAAGTCAAAGCTGGATACCATCGCGCAAAGTTTTTTTGCCCCACTTTCTGCGGCCAAGTCAGACCCGACCCCTAAAAAGATTCTCCATTTCCTTCGCTATTCCCGGCCAAAATGGTACAAGGATTACCACGCTTTGCCCCTGTCCAACTACCTTCATCTGGCTATCCTTATTATCTTTTGCTCTGCCTTAGGCTTTGGCCTCTATCAGCAATTTATTGCCCGGCCGCCGGAAAAACCAACACTCGCCACTATTCCTACCTCTGCCCCACTCTACCTCTCCTTCCAGGGCAGACTGACTGATTCGGTTGATAACCCCATCACTTCTTCTACTCAATTTGTCTTTAAAATTTATAATGTTTCCGGTGGCGGCAGCGCGCTTTGGACGGAAACCAAAAACATTACCCCCGACCAGGACGGCATTTTTAATTCGCTCCTGGGCGATACGACTGCTCTGGACCGCTCGGTCTTTCGCGATAACACCGATCTTTATCTAGGCGTTACGGTTGGCGTTGATGCGGAGATGACACCGCGGCAAAGAATCGCCACCGTCGCCTATGCCTTCAACGCCGAATATCTGCAAGGGTATGATCTGGCTAAGGCGACCAATGCCGATCCGACCGCCACTGGGGGCGCCACGATCAATACCGTGCCGATTATCAACCCCTCCGGCAACCTGGTCATTGCCGCCGCCTCGCCCACCATCTGGTCCACCTCGGGTACTTTCGGGCTAAAAGGCCAGGCGGTGACCATTTCCACGCCGGATACTTCGAACGGCTCGATTACCGTCAATCCCGACGGCTCGGGTGTGTTAAACCTCACTTTCGAGGGTTCAACCGGCAAATTTATTAACGCTACCAATGCCAATATTGGCGGCGCCGGCGGCAAGGAGGCCAATGCCCTCTTTTACGGCTATGCCGGCACAGATTCGACTAATTATAATCTCTTAAAACTCGAGTCGGGCAGCTCGGCTGTTCCTAAGTTCACCGTTGACGCCTCGGGTAACGCCTCGGCCGCCGGTACTTTAAAAACGCTTTCCACGGCGGCCGATGCCCTAGATGTGGCCGGCGGCATTTACGCCGGCACCGCCGATGCCTTTAAGGTTAACACTTCTGGGGCAATCACGGCCGGCGCCTGGCAGGGAACGGCAGTTGGCACCCAGTACGGGGGCACCGGCCAGGATTGGTCGGCCGTTGCCCAAGGCTCTGTCCCCTACTTTTCGGGAACGGGAACAATGGCAACCCTCGGCCCAAGCACCTCTGGATATGTCTTAACTACCCAAGGCGCAGGAGCAAACCCAACTTGGAGTGATATTTCCGCTTCTGGCGGTCCGTGGACCACTGCCAACGGCACACTTTATCCTGATAATTCAACCCTCGATCTTCTCATTGGCGGCGCCGCGACAACTAGTGCCAAGTTCGCCTTCACCAATGTCTTAACCGGCACGCCCACGGCTACTTTCTCGGGTAACTTGGTTCTGGCTGGCGGTTCAAGAACGATCAGCGCCACGGACATGAACAATCTCACCATTGGCAATTCCTCTACCCAGAATTTGATCCTTAATCCCAATAGTAATGTGGGCGTGGGAACTACCAATCCCCTACAGAAGCTGCATGTGGAGGGACAGTGCGTTGCTGAAGATTCACTGATACCTACTCTGAAATCTTCAGCTAATTTGAAATTCGAAATTTTCAATTTTCAATCAAATTCTAATGATTTAATCTTAAAACAAATAAAGAATATTGAGGCTGGCGATCAAGTCCTCTCCCTGAATGAACATGCCGGCCAATTTGAGTGGCAGAAGGTGGAGAAAACCCTGGATATGGGAGTACGGGAAGTCTACGAATTAATCACCGAATCAGGAAAAAGAATCGAAACAACCGGCAATCACCCTTACTTAGCGAGAAGACTTTTTAGTGGGAAATTTAGCAAGGAAGATAAAAGTCAAGAGAATCACGACCAAAGCTACTCCCCAACCGATATTTATCTTAGCCGCCAAATCGGTAAGATCAATCATAGTTTCTCTAAAATATCCTCTAGTCTAACTGCTAACGTTATCGACACTATACCAAGCAATAGGGAAAGTGTCAAGACGGAAAATTCGCTCACCGTCAGCGGAAGAATAAGGAGACCCGATCCAACATTAGTTAACACGGCCGAGAGTACTTTAAGCTGGGAGGGGCGAAACGCGATTGAAAAGCCCATTAACGAAAGTGTAGAAGAAAGCAAAAATATTGTTAATAGACTTGCTAAGAGTAAGTGGATAAAAGTCGCCTATCTTAAGGTCGGTGATGAAATCGCCACCCTGGATGGTTGGGAGAAAGTCGTCTCTCTTAAAATCACCGGCCGCAAGCATGTTTATGATCTCCAGATTGCCAACACCCATAACTTTGTGGCCAACGGCATCGTTGCCCATAATACCTACATAAGTAGTA
>VGLL01000060.1 GCA_016866735.1 Candidatus Shapirobacteria bacterium | reverse complement strand
TGTCTTGGGGCTCCCAGGCTGTCTCTAAAATTGCCCCCTTCATGGCGGCATACCGACCAACTATTACTGTGCCATAATATTCCCAACTTCCCTCTCTAATTTTACCGATTACTCGTTTTCTAATAATGTGCGAAGTTAACATCTGATCATTCCCCAGGTTTATCATTGATCTAAGCCAAGATTGTCCAAATCCCGGTATTAGATCCTCGTGACAGCGAGGTCCGCGGTCTTTGCCGGGCAGTGCCCTTCCTTTTCTCCACCTCCTTAGATAGAT
Source organism: Candidatus Shapirobacteria bacterium (assembly GCA_016866735.1). Classification (GTDB taxonomy): domain Bacteria; phylum Patescibacteriota; class Microgenomatia; order VGLL01; family VGLL01; genus VGLL01. The sequence goes on along the minus strand of VGLL01000060.1, from coordinate 5,821 downwards.
TATTTCAGACAGGTCATCCGAGCCTGTCATTGAAGTATTGAAAATAGAAGTTTCAAGAGTAGCTATCGTGAGTTTCTCGGCTAATTGCAGCGATTTTTCTGCCTCTCTTTCGCTCAACCCCTTTCGTACCAGAAAATTAACCATATAATTTCTAACTGCGTTTTTACGCTCTGAGGTAGAGTCGGTAAAATAGTTGACTGGCGCTTTTCCCATTGGCTCGTCGTCCACAAACTCAAAGCCAGTTGTTGCAAGGCGGCTTGCGGCGGGACGGTTCCTATTAATTAGTTCGAGCGTTCTTTGATACCTGAAATTAGCACTCTGGAGAAGATCCCAAGCGAAGGAAAAATTGACCCCCCGGATGTTCTCATTGAATAAGTATTCGATCACAGTCTTCGTAATGTGGTGTCTTCTTCTTTTTGCCTCCGTGACCGCGTCACCGATGGTTAAACCGCGGTCTTCTTTTCCGCGAGTAATTTTTCCATTCGCCTGTAGAATAAGCTCGGCTGAATCGTGGAGAGCGAGTCGTACCTGGCACTCTTTGACGATTTCCGGGTGCATCGAAGCGTAAGTAGCCTCAATTGTCCTGGTGCTAACGTTATTCGCATAATCCAAACAGTCTCTGGCAGAATTTTCTATTGCGTCGAGCATGGGGATAACAATTCTGCGCTGTTCGTCCAAAGTTTTGCCTTCCAGCCTACGGCGGAAGATTTCTTCAGGGGTTTCTCTTAGCGCGTCGGCTAATTTCTCTTCAGCACCCTTTTTTTCTTGTTTAATAAGGGTTATAACCTTTCTAAGCTCATCGGCCGGCGGCCATTGCCACTCCCAGGGCTCGGGCGCAATTACTTGCCGATATCTTTGTAATTCTTGAGGAGTCAGAATTCTTTCAAATGTTTCCTCGAATAGTGCAAACTCGAGTGAGTTTACGGCTCGCTCTATGACGTATTTGATAACTCCCCCATGTTTTTTAGAGCTCCAAATTTGGCCGACAAGAGGATTGCCAGCCAAATCTGCCTCCGCGTCATCCAGCGTAGTTTGCTTTCTGTATTTCTCGATTATCGCTTGCGGATCATCGCTACTTGCTACATCTCTAATGATCCCTTCCATGCGAATTGCAAGATTGGCTTTTACCACACCAAGACTCAAAATTTCTGTTGCGAGGGCTGCCCTTTTAGCGATTAGATCATCCCTTAGCTGTTTTTCTGCGGTGCCTGCTTTCGATCCCTTGGCTTCAATCTCTGCGATTTGGGCGCAAAGCAACTCAAATTCAGATCGGCTGCGCTTAATCTCTGCGGGTGGGGGGGTTGGTTCGGGTGGTTTAGGAGGTGCTGCCGGTGGCACTTCTTCTCCCTGGGTTTCTGTGTTGGCTAAAAGGTAACCCCATTGTTGCGTTTCCTCCTCCAGGGTCGGCCCGGCGGGCGCTGGAACTGGCCCTGTGGGCCTGGGCACTGGGGGTTTGGGAGTTGCCTTCAGGCCCCTTTCGAGGGCTAGCGCAATTCCTTCTTCAAGAGTGATTTTTTTAGCTTTAACCTCAGCCATGATTTGTTTAAGCCGTTCAGGCTTTGGCCAGGCCAGTTCCCAGTCCTCTGGTTCATTCACGCCTCGAATCCGGCTTACTTCCTTGGGCTCTTTGCCGGCAGTTACTTTTTCTCCAAATAACGCAAACTCAAGTCCGTCTAGGGCGCGGTGCATATAATGTTCTATCACGCCAGCGTGTCGGCCAGGAACCCAGGTTGCCCCCAAGGCCCCAGCTATCTTTGTTTCTTCCACTCTTAGGGCGTCATCGTTCCGATAGCGTTCAATTACTTCCTGCTTAATCGGACTAGTCGCCACTTCGGAAAAGAATCTTGCGGCCCATTCTCTTAAGAGGGCTTGAGCAGTACCAATGCCCAAGATTTCCCTGGCGATTGCTGCTCTTTGTTCCACAAAATCGGCGGCGTCTGCCGGTTCCATGGGAGTCATCTGACTAGGTTTCATCCCGTCAATTTTTGCTATTTGTCTACTTAGCTGCTGGAAATCAGAGCCGTCGGGCATGCCCTCGACCTCTTGGCGCGCTAATATATCGTCAGGGCCTGTCATGGCCCGTATTATAACCCTTTTTCTTGCGTAAATCTAGATTTCGAGGTAGAATTGCAGGGAGTTATGGCTAAAGACGTAGAACTTTGGCCCGAATGGGCAAAGGTGTGGCTCGATACGGTATGCCTGAGTGTAAAGAAAACAGGCAAGTTAGTTAATCCCGGTGGTGAAGAACTTAAAATGGCTCCCAGAGATGAAACCGAAGAGGAAACGAGCGCAAAATCCTTTTTTGCAGTTTTTTGGTCAAGACTGTGGCGCCCAAAGGTGGAACCCTTTGAAGACTTTGTAAAACGTTATTGTGAGGATGTTTTTACGGCATATAGTGTACTTAGGAGGGAGTCTCCAGAGGAGGCAAGAGCCTTCAGCGATTTTTTTGGCGTGCAACTAAGTGACATTCAGAATGAAGAAGATGTTATGGCTCTCTTAAGCGGGGGGCTTACGAAGGCGGAAAAGGCCCGTCGGCAGCCTCCGCCGCCTCCGCCTCCGCCTCCACCACCTCCGCCGCCAACGGAAGTTAGACGACCCGCGGCAGAAGGCGCAGGCGCAGTCCAACCAGCACTATCGGTGGAAGTAGTTGCACCAGTTCCACCCCCACCAGTTGCCCAACCAGTCGCGGCGCCACCTCTTTCGGCGCCAGAACGGTTAACTGCGGAAGCAACACCGCCAGAAAAATATAGAGAGAATATAAGGCAGGCTTGGCGAGAACTTAGAGAGTCTCCCCGCGATTCGCGGCCTGCATACGTAGGTAGAAAGTGGTTTGCCTCCTGGATGGCGTGGTTTTTGAGCGGGTATAAAGCCGGAGAACCGGCCCTAAATCTCAACTTCCTAATTTTTTATTCAATGGATCAGATGTGCTACTTTATTCCGGCGGAATTTCGTCCTGGAGACTTGAGAAATTGCCTTTTGTGCAAAGATATCGATGTTGATAGCGTTAGACAGTCAGAAATAAGAAAAATGCTTTCTCTGATCACGGGTTACGAAATGGGTAGTTTGGCGCCTGAAAATTTGGCTAGTGAAGTTTTTGCTGAAGATAGGAAAGAAGCAAGGGCGAGATTAGCGATACTGAACGGTGCCGTGCAGGAGTATTTTACTCGCCATGGTATCATTCGCCAGCCTATGCGAGTCGACCTTGAAGGGATTAGAGACTACCTTGAAGAAATTTCGGAATTCTCCCAGCGGGCATACGACAGGTATGTGGAAGGGCGGGGTGTACCCCAACCTGTTCCAGACCAAGTTAGGCAAGCGGGAGGACCGCCAGCCCGGCCAGAAAAAAGAGGGGAAGTATTGCCGAAACCAACGCCAGCGGAGGCGTTTAGTATTGCTGCGGCCGCGGAGGCTATGAGAGAAGGCAGAAGTTATCAAGCAGAACTTACTGAATCAGAAGTAGCGAATATTTTATCTATAGTTGCGGCAGGCTTTATTCAGGGACAGAAGCTGGAGGAGAAACAGGTGAAAGCTTCTGTTTCTGCGGTGGAGGCTAAAATTGGGGCACCCAGAGGCACGGTAAGATTGGGCATCGATATGGAAAGGTCACCCCTGAAGGGTACTATTAGGGTGACTTGTGCCCTGGCTAATGCTGATACGCCCGACAAACTAAAACTTGAAGATTTGGAAGTCAAAGTAGATGCCGATTTTGCTGCAAGGAGAATCTTTAATTCCATACTAAAACTATTGGGATTTGAGAGCCAAGCCAGAGAAACTCTGGCAGACCTAAATGAAACTCTGCGTTTGGCTTTAGGTCCCCAGTTTGCGCCAGAAGGTGTCGAGCTGACTGGAGTCGGACTGCAGTTTAATAAGGCAACTCTCTCTGTTAAGTTAGAGGGGCGCCCCATTCCGCCTAAGCCCTAAGGCTCTTTCTTTCTATTCCCCACAGCGTAGGGCCATTAATGAACCACGATTTTAAGCATTATTAATGTTCCATATATACGATCCAGCACTGTACTGTTACTGTCTAAATACATAGTCGGGGATAGAGCAGGTTATGTATCATGCACTAGTGCATGATACAAAGGAGTTATATTCCTCGGCCGGCGGCCCTGATCGAATAAGCCGCCAAATCTATGAGAAACTTTTTAAATACCTGAAATACTTTTTGCTTGTTTATTTCCCGGAGGGCGAACTGATAACCTTGGCCGTGAGACTCGAGATAATAGCGCATCCGTGAAACGCTCATTCTCGTGAGATGAAGAGCTTCGGCAATTTGTGCTTCGGAAAAATTTTCGTTTAGCAGGATAGCTACCGCCAGCCTTTTCGCCACCATCAGTCTCTCCGTCTTTGTTAAGAGGGACTCCAGAAAAGCTGATATTTCTTCTGTTTTAGTAAGGTGGCCTAAGACAAGGTCCAGATTGCCGAGGAGGTTATTTTCCGTCTTAGCTGATAGTTTTCTTCGCGAAACTTGTGGCATGTCTATTGTATCATAGACTAACCTATGATACATCGCAGGAATGGGTTTTATTTATAACCCCGGTATGCTTAAAAATTCTACCCCTATGATTCTTAGTAGAAACAAGGAGAAGATGATGAAAATCAGCCCGGCGAGGGCGCTGCCGATTAACTCGCTGCCTGCCTTGATACGGTCAGGATTGCCGCTGGAAACGATAATTATGAGGGCGCCGGAAAGCATTAAAAGGAAGGCGATGCCGCCGGCCAGAAAAACCGCGCGGCCAAAGATTTCAATAGTAAAACTTCTCGCGCTGTCAACGGCAAGACAGCCTAAGGCAGTATCGATTTTATTGTTACTGCAATTACCGTGAACATTAATAGCGAAGGCAGGTGTTTGCAAGAGGAGAAGAAAGAAAGATAAGCCGGCCAAGAGCAACCAGCAGCGAATCGCATTTCTCATTAATTTTAGTTTAGCACAAAGATTTTTTATTTGCGCAAGCGGATGTTTATTCGCGGCAGCAGTCGAGGACTTTTTGGACGATTTTACCCAGTTTGTCAAACACGGAGGTGGTGGCTTTTTCTTCGCCTTTCTCGTTAATCAGTTTGACGTCGTCGTCCTCTCTTTTGACATCGTCAATCTTAACGGTTTTTAAATTGATACCCCAGAAAAGAGAGTAGAGATGATAGGCTTTGGTAAAGAGATCCCAGGCATCGTCCTTATTTCCCTTCTTAAGCTCTTTAGTGCCAACCTCGATTAATCTCATGGAAGCTGCCAGGAAATGTTTCGAAAGGCACCACTGCTCTCCTTCATAGTCTTTAATAATCCTTTTTAGGAGTTCTACTCGCATGGTTCTAACTTCGTTAAGCAGATCAAGATACTCCTTTTTGCCCGTCTTTTGAGCGGTAAAGAAGAGGTGTTCCTCGATACCAATAAGGTTCATTATTCCCACAGAAAGATCTTCACCCGAGGACAGATCGAGTTTTTTCTCTGAAACAACCTTTTCTACTTTTTCCAAGAGGTCTTTAACGTCTTCTGGTTTGGTCATTTATGGCTTTAAATTTTTAAAGTAATCAATAATCGGGCTGTCTCCGACGAAGCATTTTCCCTCTGGCGCATAGAGGAAGGGAACCCCAAGTTCAGCGGTAGGAATTTTGCAAGAGGCGGCTCTTTGCGACATCACTTCGGCGTTGGCGCGATCTTTCCAGACCTCCTTTTTATCAATTATTATCTTATCTTTGTTCTCCCAGGAAACTAAAAACTCCTCAACTTTAGCGCAGTGAGGGCAACCATCGCCCCAAAAGAGTTCGTAGGCAGTTGGCAGTTGAGTTGGTGGCGTCGCGCCTCGATTTTTTGTCGACAAAAGAA
>VGLL01000059.1 GCA_016866735.1 Candidatus Shapirobacteria bacterium | reverse complement strand
CTAGTTTATTTAGCTTATCTTTGAATTTCGGATCTTCAAGCGTCTCGACATCCAACGAGGCAGTCTTCCGAGCTAAAAGAAATTCAAGATGGGCATCGAACATACGGGCAAGATAAAATCCTAAAAAGGAGGATACTCTTTGCAAAAAATCTCTAATAAATTCTAGAATGGTTCGCAGGAAAATGAGTAAAAGCAAACCCCAGAGGGCTTTTTGCCAAAAAGGGTTGCCGATATTGGCAATAATCTTATCAATTATTAACTTGTTCAAATAAGAAAGGGGGGCAAAAATCAAGCCAAGGAGAATATTTAATATTAAAACTAGCACTAGTAGGCGACGCTGAACTTGCCAGCCTAATTTGGCAATACGCGAAAAAGTGAACCAAACTTGATAGAACCTGGCAGTAAAATCTCTAAAGAGTGAGGAAATCTTCATAACCGAAGTTTACCCCTTTGGAGAGATTTTAGCAAAGCCTGTGTATTTTTGGAGGACCTTGGGAATCAGAACCGACCCATCTTCCTGCTGATAATTTTCAAGAATCGCCAAAATGGCGCGATCGGTTATTGCGGTGGCATTAAGGGCATGAACGAACTTCTCCCCATTCTTAGTTTTTACCTTAATATTAAGCCTTCGAGTTTGGTAATCGGTACAATTACTGCAAGATTGAATTTCTCTATATTTATTCTGCCCCGGATACCAACACTCTACGTCGTACATTCTCCGATTGGGTAAGGGAATATCACCCGTGCAACAGTTCATTACCCGATAAGCTAAACCCAGCTCTCGAACTATTTCTTCTTCCATAGCTAATAAATAAAGGCATTCTTTATCGGAAATTTCAATATCAGAAATCGTATAAACATTCATCTCGACTTTGTTAAATTGATGGACGCGGAAAAGTCCGCGGGTATCTTTCCCATAAGTTCCCGCTTCTCTTCGAAAACAAGAAGAAAAATTGACATAGCGAAGGGGGAGTTGGCTTTCGTTAAAAACCTCGTCTTTGTGCATAGGAATTACGGAATGTTCCGAACTTGAGACAAACAAGACACCATCTTTTTCAAAAAGATACATCTGATCCCAACCGCCATGTTCGGAATAACCCATTCCCCACTCGATCTCCTTCTTAGTGATAACAGGAGGAACGTTAGCAATAAATCCCTTATTGGCTAGTTTTTTGAAAACATACCACATCAGGGCTAACTCTAAAATGGCTCCTTCTCCCTTAAAGTAGCCAAATCTTGTCCCCGAAACTTTTCCTGCCCTTCGAATGTCAATGATATCCAGGGCCTCGCCAATTTCAACGTGGTCTTTTGGCTTAAAGTCAAACTTGGGTGGCTCTCCCCATTTTTTTACTTCCACATTTTCCGAATCATCTTTACCAACTGGAACATCTGATGCAGGAATATTAGGTATATTAGCAATCGCCGACATTAGCTCAGCATCGATCCCCTTTAATTCCTCTTCCAAGACCCTAAGTTCCTCCTTGATCTTTCTCCCTTCTTTAATCTGATCTTTAGTTATCTTATTTCTTCTTGCTCTTAGCTCTTCAACTTGCTGAAGTAGGACTCTTTTCTTACTGTCCTGCGCCAACACCCCACCAACCATCTCCGGGTCTTTTTGCCGATCCTCTAAGGCTTTCTTAACAACTTCTGCGTTTTCGCGAATAAATTTAATATCTAACATGTTTCTTTCTTCAGAATACCATCATAAGGCTTGACTATCAATATCAGATAGGTATTTCCCCAAATGAGAAATTTGATTAAGAACAATTATTCGTCCGCGCGCGGTTTGATCAAGCTCCAAAATAGTCAAGCTGCCATTATCGACACGAAACTTCCAAATATTATCAAGTGAAAGACCAATGATAATTGCAATCATCACTTTCATTATCAAATCGTGCCCCACTACGATTACGGTTTTACCTTCGTACTCCTTAACCACATTCTCCAAAAAACTCTTTACTCTTTTACAGATCTGTTTAAGATTCTCCCCGTCCGGCATTTGCACCCTCGTAGGTTCCCTTCTCCAAAGCTTAAGTAGGTCACCATAATTCGACTTAACCCATTCATTAGTGTGGCTTTCCCACCTCCCGTGAGAAATCTCGATAATACTGTCATCAATTGTTACCGAAAGGCTTAACTGTCTTGCTATTATTTCTGCCGTCTCTCTCGCCCTTTTGAGATGACTGGCGATAATCTTCGTAGCACCGATTTTTATAAGCAAACGTGCCAAAAAAAGTGCTTGTTTTTGGCCACGCGCAGTTAAGCCGGTATCATATGTCTGGCCCTGAAAAATTCCTTTTTTATTAGCGATTGACTCGCCGTGACGAACTAGAATTAACCTAACCATCTTCTCCGACAAAAAAACCGCCTTTTCTAAGGACGGTCCGCTACTCAGTTTACGCTGAGTCTTAAGGCGAAGCGTGGTGCCACCTTACTTTATACTCATTTTCGCTATTACGGGCTTACCCGGAGTTGGTTTACTTCGACAGCTCAGTATCTGTCGATTTACCCCAATCAGCTCTCTTGGTGGAAAGTCCAAGATGCAAACGCTTTTCTAACTTCCTAGATTCTATCTTGCCCCTCTATTTTTGTCAAGCCCTTAAAGTCCCAAGTCTTGGCTTATCCCCTGCATTGCTTTCAGGGAAATTTTGACGAATTCTTCCAGACTTAAGCCTAGTTTTTCTTGGCACAAGGCGATATCTTCTCTTCTTGTTCCCCTGGCAAAACTTGGTTCCCGATATCTTTTTATCACACTCTCAACCGTTAAATCGGTCAGCTTTCTCGAAGGCAAAACTAAAGTTGCCGCTACAATCAGGCCAGTTAGTGAGTCCCCACAAAAAAGCGACCAATCCATCTTCGATTGTGGCGCGACCCCAGTATTATCGGAGTTATGCGCCGCCATCGCTTGGGCCACATTCTCTGGAATTTCGAAACCTCTTTCTCTCAGCCATTCCGTAACCTGAATCCCCTGTCTCTCGGGAGGAACTCCCTCGCAATAATCACCATCATGAAGTAAGCCTGCCGTTGCCCATTCATCTTCATCAAAATTCTCTCCAGTTTTGAGATTTGAGTTTTGCGTTTTGAGTTTGAGTGCAAGCGAACGCATCATCGCTTCGCACGCAATCATGTGCTTAATAATGTTTTTATTCTCTATTTTTTCGCTTAAAAATTTCAGCGCCTCTTCACGAGTTATCATTACGTCTCACCTCCAGTCTCTTTTTTAGTAGATTCTCCGTATAACCTCCCTCGCGGATAAATTTTTCCTCTAGGGATTTAATCTGCTGACTAAGAAGATAGCTCTGCTGATGGGCCAAAGTCAGGAGAAAGCTGGCCGCTTCTTCGGGGTCGGAGGGAAGATTAGGGGCCCTGGGACCTTCGGGGTCCTTGGCAAAGTCCCAAAAGACCTTGAATTCCCTAAGTTTTTTTACTTTCGGGTCGTTCTTATCCCAAATCCCAAGCTTTCTCAGGCGCAAAAAGTCGAGCAGGTCCTCGATAAATTCCTCTAAGGAGGCAACTGATACCCCCAGCAACTTAATATAGCCTTTCAGGCTTTTTTCTAGATAACCCTCGACAATATTCTGCTTGTGGCTTCCTAAGGCTTGGGTTGCTTGCTCCCTTGTCCTTCTGTTAGCAAAGCCAGATAGATAAGTATCACAGAACTTACTTCCCAAAAGATACAAAACCACGGCCAATTGGTAAGTCTTTAGGTATTTACATCCCGCCTCGGTCATTCTCTATGTTTATCGGAAAAGCGAAAGATATCCAGTAAATGTTTTTAGGTCTTCTGTTTTTCCTGTAAGTCAGATTTTTGTCTCTCGACCTCCTCTAATGCCATTATTAATAGGCGCTTTTTGCGATCTCATTGTCGGGAATAAAATAGTGTCTCGAAGGTTCTGGGCGCCAAGTTCTCCACAAATCACTAGCACTAAGCGGTCAATTCCCGGCCCGATTCCCGAAGTTGGTGGCATACCGTATTCCATTGCTTCAATAAAATCTTCGTCTGTCTGGTGGGCTTCTGCATCTCCTAGCCGTTCTTTCTTTCTCTCATCCCTAAATCTTGCGCCCAGTTCAACAGGATCATTCAATTCACTATAATTATTGGACATTTCCATGCCGGCAACAAAGTGTTCAAATCGCTCTACGAATCTTGGGTCGTTCTCGCGTCTTTTGGCCAAGGGCGACGTCTCTATTGGAAAATCGTAGATAAAGGTTGGCTTAATTAAAGCTTTCTCCACCCTTTCTTCAAAAGCTGCCGCGAGAATAAGACCAACAGCTTGCTTATGATACTCCTCAAGTTTCAAGCCCAATCTTATTGCTTCCGAAAGAGCGATTTTTAGATCGGTAATTTTAGAAAAGTCAACGCCGGTAGATCTTTTCACTGCCTCGCTCATGGTCAATCTTTCCCATGGAGTCTTAAAGTCAATTTCATTTCCTTCATAAATCACTTTCGTTTCGCCAATTGCTTTTTTAACAGCGAATTCTGTCATTTCTTCTACGAGTTTCATATTTTCCTCATAGTCAATGTATGCCTCCATTGTTTCCAGAATAGTAAATTCCGGGTTGTGATTCTTATCTATTCCTTCGTTACGAAAAACTTTAGCAATCTCAAATACTTTATCAAAACCGCCAACAATCAATCTTTTTAGATAAAGTTCAGTCGAAATTCGCAAATAAAGAGGAATGCCTAAAACATTGTGATAGGTTTTGAATGGCCTGGCTAGGCCTCCCCCATAAAGAGGCTGAAGAACTGGCGTTTCAACCTCATAATAGCCCCTTCTAACCAAAAACTCACGCAAGGCGCTCACTATTTGCGAGCGGATTTCAAAAATTTTCTTACTTCCGGGACTAATAATCAGATCAAGATATCTCCTGCGGTATTTCTCCTCGATGTTCTTTAATCCATACCAACCTGACGGCAAGGGCCGAATTGACTTGGTTAGAAGATGAAAATCTGAAACCCAAACGGAAATTTCTCCAGCTTCGGTTTTAGCCACCTTTCCTTGCGCATCGATAAAGTCACCAATATCTAACAAAGCTAATAACTGATAGCTAATGGCTGATAGTTGATCCCTTTTAATTACGAGTTGCATTTTCCCCGACTCGTCACGAAGATCAAAAAACTGAATTCCACCGTGTCCCCGAATCGCCATGATTCGGCCGGCCACAGCCACCTCTTTTCCAGACATCTTAAGCGCCTGAGCAACTGTTTGCTTCCGCAGGCAGCGCGCCGGATAGGGATTAATCCCTAGTTTTTTTATTTTCTCCAGTTTCTGGAGTCTGATTTTTCTTAATTCTTCAATCGGTTGGGCCATACTCTTTTTCCAGTATACTAGTAGGCTGCCCAAAACACAACTAAAAAACCCCTCCTTGGGAGGGGCCGAGCTTCCTCTTTCAAAAGTTAAGTCACGTCAATTTTTATTCAATCGTCAAAATAGTATAGGCAATCTTTCCGACAGGAACCTCGATTTCGATTTTGTCACCAATTTTTTTGCCTAAAAGAGATTGGCCCAAAGGCGAGCGGTGGGAAATCTTTGCCGAAGAAGGATCTGCTTCCCACTCACCCACTAGGTGAAAGATTTTTTGCTCCTTTCCTGCCTGTACAGTTACGCGGCAGCCCAACCGAACCTCCTGGCAACTCTTGTGCAGATTATCGATAAGCTTCACCCTTTTGATCATTTCCTCCAGTTCGCTTATCCGGCCGTCGATGAAAGAAAGCTCCTCCTTTGCCTGAATGTAGTCACTATTTTCCGCCAAATCGCCCATCATGCGAGCCGAGGCTAACCTCTCCACTGCCTTTGGCCGTTTTTCGTCCTTCAATGACCGATGCTCGGCCAATAGCTTCGCGTGGCCCTGAATCGTTAGGAAAATGTCTTCTTGGGTCTTAACCATAACCGAAAATCCTACACCTTGCTTTTGCTCTTGTCAAGAAGTAAAATGATGCGAAAAGGCGCGTTCGTCTAGCGGCCTAGGACATCAGGTTCTCAACCTGGAAATCACCGGTTCAAATCCGGTACGCGCTACCAATAAACACGAAAAAATAACGGACAAGACGGGGGGGTACCCCCCCTTGTTTGTATTTGTTATATCTTGGCAATAACTCGCCAGTTAAATATTTGAGTTCGTCGTCAGCGGATGA
>VGLL01000058.1 GCA_016866735.1 Candidatus Shapirobacteria bacterium | reverse complement strand
TATCGCCGTTTCCGCCATACGGTGAAACCGTGGCTTAACCGTTTTGGCAGGGCCTGCGATGATGTCAGTTTGGCCGCACCGGCCCTGGAGGAGGAAGGACTGCCTATTGAAAATCATGTGGTAATTTTGGGGTTTGGCCGGGTTGGCGCCTGGGTAGGCAGGGCGCTTCAAATGGCCAAGATTCCTTACCTTGTCGTTGATTATAACCAGCGGGTAGCGCGCGACCTGAAGCGGCGGGGCGTCAATGTCGTTTACGGCGATCCGGCAGAACTGCCCGTTTTGGATTATGCCCAAGTCGATAGGGCTAGGCTTGTAGTGGTGGCCATTCCCGACCGAGAAACCCAGCGATCGGCGATTGCCAACTCCCTGACCCTGAATCCCAAAGTCTTGATTATTTGTCGAAGTCATCATTTCGAAGATACGAGCGACTTGAAAACTCTTGGGGCAAAGTTTGTGATTCAGCCGGAATTTGAGGCGGCCCTTTCTATCATCCACCGCATTTTCCAGAACTTTGATCTGGATAAAGAAGAAATTTCGCAAAGAATGAAGTCTATTAAGAGAGAACATGGAATTTAGAAAGAAGAAAAACAAAGTAGCGGTAAGCAAGTGCTGGCTTTTGGTAATTCTTCTTTTATTCTTTGGCGGCAGCTTTTTTAGGCTTTATCAACTGACCGGGGAGTCCGCACTGATTGATTCTGGCAGGGTAAATTTTATACTCAACGCGGAATCTGTTTTTTTGCTTTCCTTTTCGCCGCAGAAGAATGAAGTTTTGGCCATGAAGATCCCTGATAATTTACAGCTAGAAGCCTTAAGCGGCTACGGCCGGTATCAGGCGCGCAGCCTGTATGAGCTAGGGGAGCTTGAGGGAAAGAGCGGCAAGCTCCTCAAAGAATCGGTTCAGGAATATTTGGGCCTGCCGCTTGACGGTTGGGTGAGGGCGAGCGGGAAAGCAACCCTGACCTGCGAGGAAGGAAGTTTTAAAAGCCGGTTATCGGGTATTCTCTTTGATCTTTTCTGGGGCGAGGGTAAAACCGATTTTCCCAAGGGCGATGTTGCCCGGCTTTGGTTTTCTTTTAGGAAAGTGCCTCTAAATAACGTTCGGGTTTTGGATCTTGACCGAATTATCTTGCTTGGCGAAGAAACGTTACCCGACAAAACTGTCGTTTTAGCGGCCGACAAAGAAAAACTGGATTTTACCCTGCAAAAGTATTTTCTGGACGAGAAGATGCGGGAGGAAAACCTAGCTATTGAGGTCGTCAACTTAACGGAACATGCCGGCCTGGCCAATCAGGCAGCCAGGCTGGTCAGTAACATTGGCGGCCGGGTCATCGGCCTGGAGACACAGGCTGGCAAGAATTGGTGTTGGGTAAAAAGCGAGAAGAAAAACAGAGAAAGCTATACCGTTAGAAAATTAATAAAAATTTTTAATTGCGAGTTTATCGAGGCAAAACTGGCCGACCAACCGGCCGAAGTCATTTTGGCAGTAGGGGAGGATTATTGGAAAAAGTGGAAGGAAAAATGGTGAGCGGCCCTACAAATTAGTATACTGATCAGTATATGGTTTTTAATGATTTCCCTTTGTTAAGTTTGCTTGGCAAAGCCAGATGCGGCGAAAGCTGATGGTAATCTGGCGCGATAACCCCGTCCGCTCGAGGTTGAACCTCGCGGCTTATCTTTGACAGTTTTCTCTATTACGATATCGTAATAGAGTCAAGGAAAAATGAGAAATTTAGGAGTAATTTAGCGCTGTAACTCCGTCCGTTGGAGGCTAAACCTTGGCGAGTAGTAATTTCGGATATTCCCAAAAAGCGGAAGGGCTAAAGATCTTTGAACTAAATTCTTCTTAAATATGTCTTTGTAGTTGGACTACTGGAAAAAGTGGAAGGAAAAGTGGTAAAATATAGTATAAGATATGGGGGTGAGTAATAGTATGGCAGAAGGAAGTGAAGCAAAAGATCGAGGGCCTAGTCGACTAGCTGAAATGGGGCAACGAGTCAGGGACGGATTTAATTCCCTGAAGTTTGCCGCTATGATGCTGGACCTTAATCGGCGGCGGGTGGACCAAAAGAGTATTGTCCGTGTTGCCAGCCTTATCACAATAGGTGGATTGGCGCTCTCTTTGGCAACTCCTCTTGATCGGTTCGGCAATAGAAGCGCGGCCAGTTTGGCCTTTGAGGCAGCAAACTTTCCACCGGCAGCGAGTGCACAAGCAGATCAAGATGAAATCACAGGACTAACGTCGTTTGCACAGGCGTTACAGGAAGCCGGACGAGTTACTTCCGGCGAACAGGAGGTAGTTCCGGCAGTAGAGGAACCCCAAATCGTAGAAGCCCCTCCCGAAGTCCCCATTCCAATTGCGTCTGAAGTAGTAGGAGAAGAGGACGCCATGCGGCAAGAGCAGTTTCGAATGAGGGAGGAGTTACGCGAGAAGCTGGAAGAGGAAACGAGGAGAGCTGTCAGAGAAAAGGTCGCGGAAGAAGAGGCCTTCATGAAGGCCTCTCAAGAAGCCGCCAAGAGACCGATTAAGAAGCCGGCAATTATAAGAGAGGTTTTGCCCACCGCAAGTTTCAAGGTGGAAGTAGGAGCCGAACAGGTAGTTTTTTCTTCCCAAGAACAGAGATTTGACCCGGAGGAAGTGCCCGACGTGGCACCGAGAGCCTTCATTGACGCCGACGGCCTAGTTCATTTATTTTCCGGTAATTTTGAGAAAAATTTTCCGTTTGTTGGTCCCACTCTTGAAAATCTTATTCATGTTAACCAACAAACCCACCATGATCCTGAGGGCGGGCGTACAGGAAATCATGATTGGCTGGCTGCTACCTATACAGAAGACGGCCAGACGGTTTTTGCAATTGGCCATCGCGAGTTCCACGCTTGGGAAGTAGGGCAATCAGCGGCCCCACCGAATCCGGAATATACGAATGGCTGGTATAATACGCTCGAGCTTTATCGTTCTGACGATGGCGGGAGAACTTTTAAACATATAGGAAGAATAGCGAGTATTGATAAATCTTACAGTCCGGAAAATAAAGCAGGCCCATTAGGTGTTTTCCAGCCCTCAAACATTATAAAAAGGGAAGATGGGAAGTTCTGTTTCTTGGCAAGTACGCGTTGGCCGGGGTTCGGCGGGAGAGTTTTGATTTGTACTCCTAACCTAGCTGATCCCTCGGCCTATCAGGTGGTAACAACACAAGGAGAGGAATCTTCCCTCGGTATGAAAGCCTCGATAGAAAGTGCCATAACTAGTAATGCTAGGCCCGATTGTGTCGTTTGGAATGAGTACCTTGGCAATTATATATCTATCTATGCCTATGCCGACGGAAGGATTACTTATTCTCTTTCTCCCGACCTGATCCATTGGGGACCAGTAGGATTGTTGGCTGACTATCGGGGAAAATGGGCTGGCGGAACACTTTATGCCGCGCTCCTTCGGCCCGACCCGACACTTAACGACCGAAATTTCGAGGAGACGGGGCAAAAAGCCTGGCTTTATTTTATGGCCAGACCAGTACATGGAGATGAATATAATCGGTATCTAATCCGCGTTCCCATAACATTTCTTAAGTAATTAGGTTTTTTTGCTACTTTCTTCGGTATATTTGAAATTCAGCGCGGACTACTAGAAAAAGTGGAAGGGAAAATGGTGAGCGGCTCTACAAATTAGTATACTGATCAGTATATGGTTTTTAATGATTTGTGGTTACTTTTTCTTTTCGCTAAGATTAAAGGCAACTCTGGAATTGACAATTCGAGAAAATAAGATATAATAAGCCAAGAATGGGCGGCAGCAATAGTTCAGAGAGAGAAGGGGAGCCAAAGGTAATCCAACAACCCCTCCCCAGGCAACTTTCGCGGCGAGAGTTTCTTCGTTTATCTGCGGTGATGGCAGCTGGAGGGGTGGCTGGCATCCTTGGGGCATCTTCGGCCAAAGCCGACCCAGGTGCCCCCACAACTGATCTAGGAGAAATAAATTCGCTAAAAAGACAACTGCGTGAGGAACGGGGGCAACGGGTAAAGTTACAAGAGACCCTGCAACAACAGGCCGAAGTAAGAAGAGCAGCAGCAGAAGAACAAGAAGAGCTTAGAAAACGGGCGAAAGAGGCCAGACGAGAAGCGGCGCGACGGCGAGAAATAGAGAAAAGAACGGTACGATTTTCAGAATTCTGGGGTTTTGATACGCATGAGGTGGGAACGCAGTGGCTGTATAATGGTCCGCGGAACAACCAATTTGTTTTTATGAGGGAGCCGGACGAGAGAGCCCTGGACGGTAGTCCGGTGCTTGCACTGCGCATGACTGAAGTTCCCACTTACCAATGGAATTTCCAGGGAAATAGCGCCTTTAGGTTTTTGGTTAGAGTAAGTAAAACCCCCGGTGGGCGGTATCTCCACGGGTATAGCATTGAGAGATTTGTGCCTGCCGGCCTCAATGAGTTGGGTGCTTTTAAGGGGAGGGCATTCTATCCACCCTTTGGTTATATGACCGAAGATGGGGGAAACATGGTTTCTTTTATGGTGGCGCCGTGGGACGGTTGCGAAGTGCCATATTTTCACTACGGGGAGTACTTAAACGGGCCAACAGAAACGGGGCCATGGGACGTAGCCGAGACGTGGGGAATGAGGATGACGAAACTGACCGAGGAAACGGTTAGACAGGGCATGGGCGATTACGGGGGTGTTGTACAGCCGGATGATGTTCAAATAATGTGGTGGGAATGTGGCCCGCAAATTGAACAATATTGGATCTATAGAAATTGGGAAGTTTGGATATTCCGTCCAGGCGTTGGCCCGATAGTATTTGAATCCGTTAAGGGGCCGGGGTTAAGCATCTTTTCCTACGAACAACTTGCTTCGGGGAAAGGGCCGGCCTGGCCGGAGCGTATTCCGCAAAAGTATCTCGTAAATCCGGACGGCTCGCCTGTGCCAACCTCAGATTATTTATGGCTGGAGAGAGTCATTCCTCCCAAATGATCTTTCCGGTTTAACTTTTCTCGCTATTTCCCCGCGCTTTTGTTTGCTATTATTGCCCTTTTTTGCTAAGATAATTTTTAAATGTCCGGACATTCGAAATGGGCGACCATTCATCGGCAAAAAGAAATCACCGACCAAAAGCGGGGCCAGTCCTTCACCAAGGTGGCCAATGCCATTACCATTGCTGTAAGAGAGAGCGGGGGAGTCACCGATCCGCAGCTTAATTTCAAGCTGCGCTTGGCCATGGAGAAGGGGAAAGAGATCAATATGCCCAGGGACAATATCGAACGGGCCCGTCGCCGGGCTCAGGGCAAACCAGGGGAGAGCGGGCTGGAAGAGATAACGTACGAGGGATTTGGGCCGGGAGGCGTGGCAATCATGGCTTCCTGTTTGACCGACAATCACCAAAGGACCGCCCAGGAAATTAAAAATATTTTTAACCGGGGCGGGGGAACGCTGGCCGGTCCGGGCTCGGTAAGCTATCAATTTGAACAAGCCGGCTTTCTGGCCATCAAAAAACCGGAGAATGCCGAGGAAGCCCTTTTAAAGATTATGGATTTTCCCGGAGTGACCGACGTTGAGGAGACGAGCGACGCGGTCGAGATTTATACTCTGCCAGAGAAAATTGAAGAGGTTAAGGGGGAATTAATCAGTGCCGGATTCGCCCTTGCCGCGACCGAGCTTATTATGAAGCCGAAGGTAACGGTCGCCATTAATGATAAAGGCGAGGCGCGGAAAATTATTGAGCTTGTGGAAAAGATTGATAGCCAAGATGATGTTCAGAAGGTGTACACTAATTTTGATATTCCAGATGAGCTGCTACAAACCCTGAATGTCTAAGCGCCGAAAATTCGTTTTAACCTCTCTGGCCCTGGCTCTTGGGCTTTTGGCGATTGCCAACTTAGTTGATCTTACCGCCCGCTATTTGGCCGTTGGGCTTTTGAGCATCATGGCGATTTGCCTTTCTCTTTGGTCTTTAAGGGAGGGCTTGCGAGGAATATCCTGGCTCATGACGCCGATTTTGCCTTCGCTTCTGACTTTGGGCGTCGGTCTTTTCTATTTTTTATTGCCCGGTTCTCCTTGGGTTTCTATCGCGGTTACTTTTGCCTTTGCCTTTAGTGTTTACGCGCTTTTGCTAACGGAGAATATTTTTGCCGTGGCGGCGATTCGCACGATTGCCCTGGTCCGGGCAGCCTCTTCGGTGGGGTTTTTGTTGACTTTAGCGTGCGCTTTTTTTCTAAACG
>VGLL01000057.1 GCA_016866735.1 Candidatus Shapirobacteria bacterium | reverse complement strand
GAGGCCGGATTGCCCAACACGAAAGAGTTGATTTTCTGCCGCCCGTTGTCATCATGTATTAATACATGATGACAGGAAATTATTGAATTATGATATTTCATAGACGGCCGCATTGCTTTTATCAAAAGATATTCTGATAGCAAATTTTGGAGTATAATTAAGCTGTGAAATTTAAAAGAATTTATAAGCTGCAGGAAAAAGCGACCTCTCCATCTATCCTTTTTTCTTGGATAACCATTTGTACTTCCAAAGATCCTAAGGATAAAGTTGTTGTCGAGGAAAACTTCTAACTATTTATGCTACCGATTACTCGTGGCAAGTCAACTGGCTGGCGGTCCATCCCGAATGCCGCCGCCGCGGAATTGGTACAGGCTTGATAAATGCGCTTTTCCGGCAGGCCAAAAAGATTAGACTGAAGAGAATTTTTGTCGAAACGTGTAGTTGCGAGGAAGAGAGACCCGCAAGGGCGTTTTATGAAAAGAATGGATTTAAACAAATAGCGCTCATTCCTGAATTTTATGGCGCAAACCACTCGAAGGTTATTTACCAGAAGGAATTAGATCAATAATTGCTATCGAAAGTGATGCTTGACAAGGAAAGCCCCGTCTAGTATATTAACTATGATAGTTGTTATAGTTTGGAGAAGTTATGTTGCAGAATATTAGTATGCTCCAGTTGAGACAAAAGGCGGGCCAGATTTTGGACGAGACCTTTTATCAAAAATACCGCTTTCTTATTAAGAGAAAGGATAAGCCCATGGCGGTTCTGATTCCCGTTGATGACTACGAAAACTATTTTGATGATCCAGATATTGAGATTTATACTAATTCGCGTATAAGAGAATTTGAAAAACAAGATCGTTTAGGCAAGACACTTTTAGCGAAAGCCAAACGGGTTTTACAAAGCCAGCGCTAGTGATAAGGATTTTCCTTGACGCTAATATTTACTTCTCGGCGGCAAGATCCCTACAAGGCGGTTCTGCCATTGTTCTAGAATTTGCCAAGAAAGGAAGAGTAGAGCTTTTTGCCACCTCTGCCGTTCTAAAGGAAGCCGAGCGAAACCTGCGCCTAAAAGAAAAAGTTTTAGTTTTGATCAGGCATTACGGAAATTTGAAATTAGCTAAGCCCAAAATAGTTAAAATTAGCGGAAGAAGAGCTAAGGAAAAACTCAAATTGATTATTAACGAGAAAGACGCCTTGATCTTGGCGGGTGCGGAGAAAGCTAAAGCTGACTATTTGGTAACCCTGGACAAAAAGCATTTCTTTGCGGAGAAAGTTGGGTTGGCCAAATTACCTTTCGAAATCATTACCCCGGGGCATTTAATTGAGAGATTAGTAGCGGACTTGAGGAATTCCTCAAGATGATTTATGATTAAAGAAGAAATAGCGAGAGGAGGTGATATTAATGGCAGATGATGATCAAAAAGTAGTTAGTGACCAAGCAGAAGAACCGCAAGCGGCGGCGCCGGTAGCAGAAGAGCCCAGCAGTGAGCCAGCTGCTCCAGCAGATTCTGCGGCGGCACCAGCGGGAACCGATCCGCAAGGCCGCCAGCTTTACAACATTAAGTGTTCTACTTGTGGAAAAGCGGCTACGGTTCCTTTTCAACCAAAAGGAGACAGGCCAGTCTATTGCCGCGATTGCTACATGAAGTCGAAGGGACAGAGCGCTTGAGATTTATATAGCTTCTAATTATAAAGGCTAAAAAAGTAATCTAGAAGATTGGTGAGGCTTGTCTATTCCTAGGGCGCGATCGCTTCTCTTTTTGCGTGGAGTTCTCTTTCTACTCTCTCGGCCAAGAATATTTTCATCAGTGATTGATAGGGAACATCACGGGAGTTAGCGATTTCTTTTATTCTCGCGAGCAAGAAAGACGGAAGTCTTAAAGAAATTGACTCGGTTGACGGTTTGAGCTTAGATAAATCCAGCTCGACTGGATGATCCATGTCAAAATATTCTGTCGCGTCGGCAGTTGCCCAAAAATTTCTCTCCTCATCCTCATTTTTGAATTTAGGTATTGGCTTTATCTTATTTCTGATTTTTTTCATATTCCCCCCTTTTTTGCTTTGGTTCCAGCCGAGATAATCCTCATTTTGTTTGCCTAAATGTACCCTGTATTAACGGGTAAATCAAGAGTAAGTTTTTCTAACCACTGGTTGAAAAAACAATTTTATTAGTTTAGACTGGATTTATGCCTGCCCGAGAAAATTTTTCTCAAAAAAGAAAAAGTTTAGGCGGGCCTTCCCGTCAAAATTCTTCTCAAGAGGAGTTAGGGTTAGATTCTACTCAGAGAAAAAATTTAAGCGGGCTTGCTCGCGTTTTTTCTGGCGCCACGGTTGGGTTAGAATCTGTTCCTATTGAAGTCGAAGTTGATATTGCCTCCCAAGGGCTACCGTCTTTCACCATTGTTGGTCTTCCCGATAAAGCCATTGAAGAAGCCAGGGAGAGGGTGCGCTCGGCCATCAAGAATTCCGGATCCGATTTTCCGGCCCGAAGAATTACGGTTAATCTTTCTCCGGCCGATTTGCCTAAAGTTGGCCCTTCTTACGATCTTCCCATCGCCTTGGGAATTTTACTTGCCTCTGGCCAAATAGCGGCCGATCTTGGCGGCGCCTTGGTTTTGGGCGAGCTTTCTCTTGACGGATCATTGCGCCACACTAACGGTGTTTTAGCCATGGCGCTTTTGGCGAAAGGCAAGGGCTTTAGGAGATTGTTTCTGCCGGCCGTAAACGCCAGAGAAGCAGCCTTAATTAACAAAATAGAGATTTATCCTGTTTCTTCGCTCTTGGATCTTTTTAAGCACCTTAGCGGTCTTGAGCGAATTATCCCCCAAAAGCACATTTCTTTTGCCGAGATTCCCGCCAAAGTTGATTATGAATTCGATTTTGCCGACGTGGCTGGTCAAGAGCAGGCCAAAAGAGCTTTGGAAATTGTGGCGGCCGGCGGGCACAACGTTTTTCTCAAAGGCGTTCCGGGAGCCGGGAAAACAATGTTGGCGCGGGCTTTGCCGGGGATTTTACCTGATTTAACCGAAGAAGAGGCGCTGGAAGTGACGAAGATTTATTCTATTACCGGTAATCTGCCGGAAGGAGAATCAGTAATAAAATACCGGCCTTTCCGCGCGCCGCACCATACCACTTCGCGCATCGGCCTAATCGGCGGCGGCTCCCATCCTTTACCCGGGGAAATTTCTCTGGCCCATCGGGGCGTGCTTTTCCTGGATGAATTTCCCGAATTTCCCCGCCATGTTCTAGAATCGATTCGGCAGCCGATGGAGGATGGCATCGTGACCGTTTCTCGCGCAGCTGGCCGCCTGTCTTTTCCCGCCAAGTTTATTTTGGTCTCCGCCTCGAACCCTTGCCCGTGCGGTTATTTTGGCGATCAGAACAGAAAGTGTAAATGTCTTCCTGGCCAGATTCTCCGTTACCAAAAAAGAATTTCCGGGCCGATTATCGATCGGATTGATTTGCACATTGAACTGCCGCCGGTCCAAGTAGAGAAGTTAACCCGCCAGAATCTTTCTAGGGAAGAGAAGAGATTAATAGAAGATTCGAAAATGGTAAAGAAACGGGTTCAAAAAGCGCGGGACATCCAAACAAAAAGATTTAAGGGAACTAAACTGACTTGCAATAGCGAGATGTCCACGCGGGAGGTAAAGCAATTTTGTCCTCTTTCCCAAGATTGCTTAACCCTGCTCCGCCAGGCGGCCGCGCAGATGAATCTCTCCGCCCGTAGCTACTACCGCGTGATTAAAGTCGCTCGCACTATTGCTGACCTCGCCGGCGAAAAAGAAATCAGGGCCACTCATCTTGCGGAGGCCTTGCAGTATCGGCCTAAGGTCGATGAATAATTTTTTCGAAGCAAGAAAAGGCTTTTTGCCCGGATCGGCAATTCCTAACGATCCCGGATCGCCTGCCTCGCCGCAAGGCGGGGAATGAGGCTAAGATTGATTTTTAGACAAAATTAATCTTTAATTACATTAATGGAAAATTCTTCTCTATCTCAAGGGAATAATCAGAGAGCTCCCGTGGTAATTCCTAAGTCAAGTAATTCATTTTTTATTGGATTAAGTTTCCTGCTACTCTTTTTGCTAATCGTCACGGGTTTCTCGCTCTACCAAAACAGTCAACTTAAAAAACGAGTTGCCTTGTGTCAAACAAGATCTCCATTGGGTCTAACTCCACTTCCAATCTTGAGGCCAACCACATCTTCTAATCCCACAGCTCAACCAACCAGGAAAACCGAAAAGTTAAGTTTCCCGATTGTCGTTTTTGAGCCGCCCCTTTCCACTCGAGAATATACTAAAGAGAGAGAAGAACTTCAGAAAAAAGTAGTTAATCCATATATTGATTACAACAGAGATACTAATGGTGACGATTACCTAGTGAGTCTGCTAATCCAACTCCAGCATAACGAAAATATAAAGAAAGAATACCCTTATAGCTTGATCGCTATTTATAAAAATGATGGTGCGGGGTGGGAGTCTTTAATACAAAAAGACGGCGTGTTAAGTTGGTGGATTCCAACCTGTATGGATTGTAAATTTTCAGAAGATTTTAAGTCCAAATATCCTGAGATTATAGCCACATTCGGCCTCTAAAGCCCTGAAATCGTCCCGAATAATTTCTGGCCGGAATCAAATTGCCAAGATCTCGACCCCCCTGTCTTTATGCAATTCAAGGCCGAGAAATCTTAAGTAAAACTTTTTTCTTGACAAATCTTGAATTTCATGCTATCTTGAATTTCAAGATGGGAATTAATAATTCTTTGTCTCAATTTATTAGACCATACAGCAAGGGTCAAATTACCATTCCCCAAGAATTTAGGGAATTTTTGGGAATTACCCCCTACGACTGGTTGTTTCTGACGATAAAAGATGGCCACTTAATGATCAAGCCGGTAAAGCCAGAAAAAGTTTTGAGCGAGAAGGGTTTAATAACTAAGCCAAAGGTTTCTTTTCAAAAATACTTGAAAATTATTCCTGGACTTAAGGGCACCTTTGGGCCGGAGCTTGAAAGAGAAAATAGGCAAATGAGAGGAGAAGTAGAACAAAAATTGAGAAAGATCCGATTTTGATGACAGAAGTTTTGCTTGATACCTCGGTATTAATTGAGTTTTTGAGGGCTAAAGGCAAAAAGACGGCTTTCGAGCAACTTTTAGCCAGAGGATGGCGGCCAGCCATTAGTTTTATAACTTTGGCTGAGCTTTGGGCGGGTAAAAGTGTCTGGGAAAGCAAAGAGAAGACGGCAGTGTTGGAAAAACTGCTTTCGGGGATGAGAGTTATTTTACCTGCGGCGGAAGTTCCAAAGCTTTCGGGCAAACTGAAAGCGGAGTACGGCATTTCTCTTCTTGATGCTTTTATCGCGGCGGAAGCGCTCCAAAAGAAACTGCCCCTAGCCACCCTCAATCAGAAAGATTTTGGGAAAATCAAAGGGCTTAAACTGTTGCAGGCCTCTTCATTAAAACCCGCTGCTTAATTTTTTACTTTACTGTTGCGCTGGCAGATGCGGCGAAGACTTTTTACCCGGATCGGCAATTCCTAGCGATCCCAGATCGGAATGAGAAATATGGAAAAAAACGGGGGCGTGGACATAAACAGGACGAGATTCTAATAGGTGGCTTTCCCACCGCGCATCAAATAGAGAATAGGGGCGAGCCCTCGTTTAATAAACAACTAATCTACTTATGAGTTTTCAGAGATACCAGAAACAGGCCCCGGGAGAGGTCTTTCCTCGTTTTTCTTTAGTTTCTCCATGAAGGCTTTCTCGAGATTAATAGCTTTTAATTCGCAGAATCGTAATAGATTCCAAAAAACGTCTACCACCTCGTAACTTAAATCTCTTTTATCTTGTTTCTCCCTTACTGCTTCAAACACTTCGCCCATCTCTTCGCCCAATCGTAGCAATACTTCCTTTTCATTTTTTGGGTAAAAACCTCGACGTTTCAGCTGGCCAACCATTAAGTCTTGCAGTTGTTTAATTGTCTTTGGCACATTGGCAATTATAACAAGGTTGCTAAGGCAGATCAAGGCTGCTCTACCGAACACTCAATAATTTTAAAGTCTCACGCCGTTTGGCTGATTTTTGGCGCGAAGATCTGCCTTAGTGATTTCTAACCCGAAAGGTTAGAAACCTCTTTTTTCCCGGATCGGCAATTCCTAACGATCCCGGATCGGATGCGGTTTTGCAAGGAATTGACATGACTTCCTTGTTTTGTTATCATCTCCTTGCGATGCAACAACTAGCGACCATAACCAGTAAAAGGCAA
>VGLL01000056.1 GCA_016866735.1 Candidatus Shapirobacteria bacterium | reverse complement strand
TAAATGCTGTAATTATGTGGGCCAGCTCTGGTGTCCAGATGTATATTTTTCCGGAAAGGGACAATTGGTTTACAATAGACATCTATTCATGTAAGAGTTTTGATATAAATAAAGTTTTGAACTTTGTAGTCGGATATTTCAATATTGAAGGTGATATGCAGTATGCCACTCAAACATCCAGTAGGTTTTCGCCATGGACAGATTTTTCGAGCAAATAGACACAGGCGACCGTCTTAAGATTTCAGGAGTCGCCTTACTTAACGAAGCCGTTCGAAGAATACGCGATGCCAAGACTACCGCGGAGGAAGTCGTTGGCGAGGGGCTGCGACTTTATGGGCTTATTGATGAATTATCGAGAACAGGTTTAGATCAAGTTGTTTTTCCACATTTAACCGTTTCTCAAATAAAAGCTGCTCAGCTGGCCTCATTAAAATTTGAAGAAACCTTAGACCGGTGGTTTATGGAAAGAGTTATGAGAGGGGTAGCCTCAAATCCCAGCGAACACCCATTACAGGATGTTTATAATCGCTTGGGGTTCTATGAGGGCTCTGAAGTGAGAAAGTGTCGCGGCGGAAGGCTAGGAAGGATTGTTCACGTAGGCTCAGGTTACTGCGAAACAGCAATAGCTATTTATTCTCAATATGGTGTTCCAGTAGTTTGTATAGAAAAAGATGCGGGTACAGCTGCAAAAGTTGAGGAAGTGTTAAAGAGATTCGGGTTACACGGTGAGGATAAGATCCAGATAATGGCATTATCGGGGCAGCAGATTGCTCCATCTGGGGACGCTGTTATAGTATCGGCTATGGTTCCTGCGCGGGACAAGACTTGGGTCGCAGAAAACATGAGAGCTTTAGCTTGCGGAGACGCGGAGGAACCGCTACTTGTTTTAAGAGAATCTTCAAAGCCAATCTTTTCGCTC
The DNA here is from genome assembly GCA_016866735.1 of Candidatus Shapirobacteria bacterium. GTDB lineage: Bacteria > Patescibacteriota > Microgenomatia > VGLL01 > VGLL01 > VGLL01. Next base: position 5,557 of record VGLL01000056.1, on the reverse strand, counting down.
GAGTACCCAGTATTGGGTAGGAAGCGAATTAAGGGATGGAAACTTGAAAAAGTTGGGGATACGCAGCCAATGTTAGGGCCTAATGACCCGATTAGATCACAAGTCTTTAGGGTATTACCAACATCTAGTGTTAAGGCCGGATCTGACGCTGGGCCAATAGCGATAAGAGACACACTTAAAGAGATTTAGTTTATTTGGAATTAATAAAACTGGGTTATGAATATCAATATCGGGATTTACTTTTCGCTAACCCAATTTTTGATTTCTGCTTCAAATTTCTCTAAACATTTTTCTAAAAACTCTTTTTATGTAATCCGGCGGATGCCATTCGATAAATTGAGCACCTTTTCCTTCTACGGCGATTATAGCAAATTTTGTTGGCATTGATTAAGGGCCCCAAGTGATTTAAAATAAAGAAAATGCTTTCGTGCGGGATAGTTGGATTACCGAATAGTGGCAAGTCGACGCTTTTTAATGCGCTGCTTTCAAGGCAGATGGCGCAGGTGGCGAATTACCCGTTTACCACGATTGAGCCGAATGTGGGCATTGTGCCGGTGCCTGACGAGCGCCTGACGGCGCTTTCGCGGATTGCCGCTGATTTAACCCCGATTTCCGCCGATCGGATGATCCAACCTCCCATTATCCCCGCAACCGTGGAATTTATTGATATTGCCGGCCTGATTAGAGGCGCTCACCAAGGTGAGGGATTGGGCAATCAGTTTCTGGCTAAGATCCGAGAAGTTTCGTTGGTTGTTCATATCGTTCGTTTTTTTACCAATCCCGATGTGCCCCATTATTACGAAACAATTGATCCGGCCAGAGATATTGAAATTGTTAATTTGGAATTGGAACTTGGTGAGATTAAGAAACCGACATTATATGTTTTGAACGTTGATGAAGACGCGATAAATAGAAGAGTAGAGGAATGGACGAGTGGAGATTTTAAAAATCTACCTATCCACTTATCCAATCATCCATTTGTCCAAGTATGTGCTAAGCTGGAAATGGATTTAGCAGAGTTGAGTGAAGGAGAGAAAAGAGAGTATCTTAAGGAGCTTGGGGTAAAAGAGACGGGCCTAGATAAACTAATAAGGAAGGCTTACGAAATGCTTGGCTTAATTACTTTTTACACGATTAAGGGTGGGAAAGAGGTGCGGGCTTGGAGTTTAAAAAATGGCGAAACGGCGCTTAGCGCAGCGGCAGAAGTTCATACTGATATGGCTAAAGGATTTGTTAAGGCAGGGGTAGTTTCGTACGAAGATTTGGTCGCAGCAGGAGGTTGGCAAAAGGTCGGGGAACTGGGCAAAATCAGGCTTGAGGGCCGCGATTACGAAGTCCAAGATGGCGATGTCATCGAGCTCAAATTCTCCGTCTGATGAAAACAGATGAAAAGCAGATTTAAGCGGATTTAAGTAAATTCAGTTTGGGGTTGTTAATTAGTAGGATGATTTATATCATTGGAGTGTGATGGAAGCTGAAACAAGGCTTGACAAAGAAGAGGAAATAGTAGGATGATATAAATCATTGGAGTATTTATGAGATCTATTCATTATTAGAGAGATAGGAGGTAGTATGCTTGTTGATCTAAAATTGATAGGTAAAAAACAGAGACTGTTAATTTTTTTCTTGCTACTAGGTTTAATTACCTTAGTTGGTTATTTTTTTACTCGTGACAGAAAAACACAAGTAAATTGGCATGTCGCCCCTAATGAGGCGAGTATTACCTCGGAAGGATACCCATGCCAAAAAGGGGTGGTTTTCTCTTGGCGGGGAGATGTTTACGAAGGAGCAAATTGCATCTATAGTTCTTATGACACACCCCAGGGTAAGCAAACAGGGCCGATGTATGCTTTCTTTCATTTAAAAAAGAATAATCAGACCGTCTTGTCACTGGATAAAGATGAGAATGAGATGAGGTCTTTCAGCTTTTTTGACTGTGGCGATGAACTTTGTATTTTTGGCAGAAAATTTGGGAAACCAAGTGGTATATTCGGTATATTAGGCTTAAACCCAACACCAGATGAAGATCTTAGTTTAATCTTGTGGCCCAGCGGAAAGCAATTACTCTTTTCGAATCCTTGCTACGGAAAGCAAATTACAAACCACGATATTAAACAAATTAGTACGGGGAAATTTTTGGTTATATTGAACTGTGCTAGCTATGAAGGGTATCCACAGCCCCACTATTACAAAGGAGAGATAGAGATTAAAAATTAGGGAAGATGAAATAGTAAGATGATATAAATCATTGGAGTGTTTAGAGAAGTTTATCTATGGCGCAGGTTTCCAAATACCCACTAGCGAAAATTGTTTATGATCGGATTTTTGAGATCCTGTTTGGGACGATTGCCGATATTAAAAACCCAAAAGAAGTCGAAGAATTCTTCAACGATTTTCTCTCACCAACCGAAAGAATTATGCTCGCAAAAAGATTAGCGATTGGAGTTCTTTTGGCCAAAGGTTATCGTTATGAAGCAATTAGGGAAATTTTACGGGTGAGTCAGACAACAGTTGCCGACGTCAGCCTTTTCCTTAAATATGCGGGTAAGGGCTATAAGCGGGTGATCGAAAAGATTTTAGCGGCGGAAAAACAGGAAGAGTTTTGGCAAAAGATTAATGATCTTATTGGCGACCACTTGCCGCCACCGGGGATTGACTGGTCTTATTGGCGGAAAGAAAGAGAAGCGAAGAAGCGTGCCCGCCGCAAACCATTCTAGAAAAAGTTTTTGGCTGACAAATTTGATGGTTGACAAAGAAAGAGAAGGGGCGATAGAATAGACTGAATATTCTATATGAGAAGTTACGAATTGGTACTGATTTTGGATCCGGGGAAAAAGGAGAAAGAGAGAGAAGAGGAGCTGAAAAAGGTCGAGAAGATTATCGAAGCGGGCGGAGGGAAGATCGAGACGAAGAAGGAGTGGGGGGCAAAAAAGTTAGCTTATCCCATTCGCAGACTCCAAGAAGGATTCTTTTTCCAGATCGATTTCGCGATAGAACCGGCCAAATTTTTGGAAGTGGAGAGAACTTTGCGGGTAACAAAGGAAGTAATTAGGTTTTTAATGGTTAGAAAAGAAACGCCCCCCTCCGCTCCTCCGAATCGGAGGGCTACGGAGGGTAAAAGAGGGGAGGTGAAAAGTGTCCGCAAGGTCTCTAAATAAAGTTCAATTAATTGGAAATTTAACTCGCGATCCAGAACTCCGTTACACTCCGCAAGGTACGGCCGTTTGTACTTTTGGTATGGCGACCAATCGCAGCTGGGTGACCGAGGGAGGAGAGAAAAGGGAGGAGACAGAATTTCATCGCATTGTTGCCTGGAATAAACTTGCTGAGCTCTGTGCGCAACTTTTGTTTAAGGGCCGCCGCGTCTATGTGGAAGGTCGCCTGCAAACCAGGCAGTGGACCGCCCAAGACGGAACGCAACGGCAAACAACAGAGATTGTCATCAGCGATATGCTGATTTTGGATAGCCGCCGAGCCGGCGAGGAAGTCGAAGGCGTAGCGGAGACGGCTAAGGCGGAGCCCGTGGGAGCGTTGGCCGGCGAGGCCGCCGCCACGGTTGCCGAGGAACCAGTAGCGCCTGCCGAAGAGACGGCGCCGCCCGCGGAAGTGCCGGAAATTCCTCAGGTAGGTGAGCCGACGGCCGCAGAGTTAGTGGGAGCTCCCCAGGGGAGTAGCACGCCTCCGGCGGATGACCAAAAGAAGAAGAAAAAGGCCACGGCCAAAGAAGAGGAAAAGACGGATGAGGATCAGGCGAGTGATTTGAGCAGCACGGATATTCCATTTTAATTATGGCCATACGACGCCGAGCAAGAGTCATCAAGCGGGTCGTCCCGCGCAATTGTCAGTTTTGCCGCCAGAAAAGCGATCCCGATTATAAAGATGCGGATGGCTTGAGGGTTTATATCTCTGATAGGGGAAAGATTTTGGGTAAGGACCGAACCGGTATTTGTCCCTCTCACCAGAGGGCGCTGACACGGGAAATAAAAAGAGCAAGATTTCTTGGCCTTTTACCCTTCGTTACTGGGCTAAGGTAACCATGGAAAGCCAAACCGGTGATCACTTTATTAAAGTCGCCCTTCCTTATCAGGCTAAGGTTTTGGTGAAGGAGGGAGAAAAAGTTGAGGCAGGAACGGTTTTGGCCAAAGTGCGCCGGGAAGATTTTATCGAAGTGGATCTGCCAAGTCTTCTGCGCGTTAGTTCCAAGAAAGTGTCGCACTGTCTGGAAGTAAGTCTTGGCCAAGAGGTGTCTTGCGGACAGGTGCTGGCAAGAAAGAAAAGACTTTTTGGTAAGAAGACCGTTATCTCGCCCGTGGCGGGAAAAGCAGAATCCTTAAGCGAAGAAAGAGGGATTTTAAAACTTAAAGTTCTAGGCGGCGAGGAGATGATTCTCGCACCAGTTTCTGGCTATATCGACAGGATTGAGAGAGAGTTTTTAACCCTGAAGTTTTCTGCCCAAGTTTTTGTGGGGAAAATGGCTTTTGGTAAAGACGCGTGGGGCGAGCTCTCCTTATTCGGCGGGGAATTTTTTAGTTTGTCCTTGGAGACAAAAGGTAAGGTTTTACTGATGGATCTCTTGACACCCGTGCTTTTAGCGAAAATGGAAGCGCTGGGTGCCGCCGGTGTCGTCTGCCAAAGTGGTAAGGTAGATTCGTACAGAGATCTGGAAATGGGGGTTATCGTCGCGGACGAGGAAGAATACAAACAAATTAGTGACCTTGTTGGTAAAAAAGTACAGATATTAGTGGCGGAAAAGAAGTTGATTGTTTCGAAATGACCTTAAGGCAAATAAGAAAAACAGTTTTATTTCTGATTCTCTTGCTGCTGGCGGGAGCAGGAGGACATTGGTTTGGCGGCCGCTCGCAAAGGAGCCAATATGCTAAGAGTCAGGTCGAATACCAAGTTAATAGAAATGCGCCTGCCGGGAGAGAGGACCTTGATCTTTCTCTTTTTTGGGATGTTTGGGACAGGCTTTATCGGGGCTATTTGGGATCGAGTGGTCTTGATTCCAAAAAGATGATTTATGGAGCAATCTCGGGCATGGTTTCTTCCGCCGGCGATCCCTATACTGTTTTCTTGCCCCCGACAGAAAATAAACAGGCAAAGGAAGATCTTTCCGGTTCCTTTGAAGGGGTAGGAATTCAGCTCGGTTTTAAGGATTCGAAAGTGGCGGTGATTGCTCCCTTAGTGGGCAGTCCAGCAGAAAAAGCGGGAGTGAAAGCGGGAGACCTCATTTTGAAGATTGTTGACGAGAAAAAAGGAGTTAATAAGGAGACAACGGGAATGCCCTTACCTGAAGCGGTAACTTTGATCCGCGGAGAACGAGGAACGGAGGTTAAATTGACCCTGGCAAGAGAAGGTGTGGAGAAGCAATTCGAGATGGAGATTATGCGCGATACGATTCTCGTAAAGAGCGTCGAAGTGGAATTTATTGATAGACCTCAAGGCAAAATTGCCCACTTGAAGCTCCTGCGGTTTGGGGAGAGAACAAATCAGGAGTGGGAGGAAGCAGTGAACAAAATTAAAAATGAAAAATTAAAAATTAAAAATTTTGGAGGCG
>VGLL01000055.1 GCA_016866735.1 Candidatus Shapirobacteria bacterium | reverse complement strand
GGCAGTTTCCCTCGCTGAATCTCGCGTAGTAATGTCCTTTGACTGACACGGAGTTTATCCGAAAGCTCCTCAATCGTATATTTTTTCCCAATCATGTGTCGCCATTGTACGCTATTCCCAGTCTGTGGTCAATAAGGAAAGTCGGGTTTTGACCCTCTCCGCTAAGCGGCTTAAGTTACGGGAGCAGAAAGGGCTTTTGGGATATAGTGGCAGTAGTTTAGGCTGAGGCGCTAGATATTCCTGCTGTTTCGCGTACCCAATGGCAAAACCTATTCAGGGATCGAGCGCCTTCTTCGAGCTGGCCAAATTGGTCTTGATCTAGTATGAACCTTCGCAGTTTGGCTAACCTCAGGACCCTTTCGGCCACACCATAAGCATCCTTATTAACAGCAGCTACATCAATCACCATCATTTGGCATGATGCCACCCATTTTGACCCAAGGCATAAGTGCAAGGTGGTATCCTTAGCGTGTAGAATTTCTTCGGTGGTGCGTTCCTGCATTTCTTCCACTGCGGCGATCGATCTGGGGTCGGTCGCGAACCGAGTAATGATTAGCTCGGCTTTGAGCAGTGCGCTTGCGCTCGGAATTGCCCCAGCAAGCCATAAGTCGCTTTGGGAAACCCCAAAAAGGCTCATTTTTCCACCCTCTGCCACCACAGAGAACGTCGCGCCTGTAATGGGTTGGTCCGAAAGATTTGCTGGGTATAGGTTGCCACGAGACCCGACGAGCCTGACAAAAGCACCTTCCTTAAACACAACAATGGGATAGACGGTAGACGCTTTATTGAAGGAAGACGGTGGTTTCTCCCCGCCGACCAGCGTTTGCACGACTGCGAGCGCAGGGACTTCGTAATCCCGGCCAATTTTTCCCCATAGGGCTGCGTGGGCGCGAGGTGCGGCCGTAGCAATAGTGGCTGCTAACAACTCGCCTGGTAGACTCACTAAAATTTCTCTTGCTTCCTCGATTTCGTCGTATAAGGTGTGGTATCTAACGACGTCCGGGCCCATCTCCGCGATCTGTCCAGCAACTGCTCGAGAAATATAGCCTTCGTGCTCTTTTGGTATCCCTGGTGTCATTTTTTCCTTCTTGAACAGGCATTATACCACCTTTTCACGGATTGTCAAATAGGGAAGAAGGGCTTGAATACTCAATGGCAAAAACTGCCGGTTTTCCCAATCATGTGTCGCCATTGTACATTAAGAACTTCAAGAGTGTTAAGGGAGAAATTGCGACGAAACCCTAATGTTTTGTTATTGTCTGGTTATGGCAGAGGAGGTTTCTGTTTACGGTGTGGTGGGCCCGCGTAGTATTTTTTCGGGAAGCATTTCCTTGATAAGTCTCTCTAGCTCGTCCGCTGCTTTCCCGATATTTCTAAAAGTGGGTGGTTCAAGCGACTTCTTATTAGCGGCACAACTCGACAATTTGCGAGCCCATTCGCCGGCGTTTCTACAGATGGACAGAACATCGAGAGCTGTCGCCTCGGCGAGTCCTATCGGCTCAAAAGAATGGCCCAAGACTAGCGCGCGGTCATTTCTCGAAACTATTTCATAGGGTCTGCCTCTGATTTCTGCAAGCGCCAGTATTGCCCCTCCGCCCTCGGCCACAAAGTTGGTAATGACATGTGTGGCTGTTATTTTGAGGGGGAGCGGTTCTCCGATAAACGCTAAAGACTGAGTCGTGGGGCCAAGGATGGTTTCTGCGCCACTCTTTGATCTCGTATTTACCGTTACATTGACGACGGGACCGTCTGCGTCTTCTTGGTGTTCTATTTCGGCCCGATGGAGGCGATATCCTCGAGTGAGAAGTACATGGTCTCCGTGTGGGCGACCAAGAATTGGCCAGTAAGAGTCTTCTCGTCTATATCGGCCTTGCTTATCGCGAAGATAGGTGTGCATACACCAAATTACGGGGACCCAGGGGTCCGCAGTATTATCCAATAAGGGGACCAGGTCGATATCGCCCGCGGTCTTAATTGCCAGTTCGCCTCCGACTTCCGCAAAGTCAGCACTTAGGCCTGAAACACGTAAGGCTAGGTTCGCATACCTTTCTCGTTCCCCTTCAACTAGCCCATCAATGGCAAGGCCTGCGGTTGTTTCAAATTCTCTGGTTACTGCTGGTGGCATATTTTTCCTTCTTGAACAGGCATTATACCACCTTTTCACGGATTGTCAAATATGGAAGAAGGGCTTGAATACTCAATGGCAAAAACTGCCGGTTTTTCCAATTATGTGTCGCCATTGTACATTAAGCTTCTTGTGGCGTCAAGAGAGAAAACAGACCACTTCAAGGGCGGGTCTTGAGCGGGGCTATTTTGACCTTCGAGGTTCAACCCCGAGAAAAGCGATAATTCGGCCGTCTTCTATAATGAAATTAGCGGCGGTTTCGAAAAAGCAGTAGAGTTTTAAAGGCCTACCACCACAACCACCAGGGAAGAAGAAAGACCTTATTTTTCCCGATTCTTATTTCTTTTAGTTCGCCTCGGTAGACGACGAAGCCAAAATTTTCCTCTTGGCCGAACTCCCGGAAAAAGTAGGCCAAATTGCGCATTTTTTCTTTGGCAAGAGTTTCGCTCGTGGTTATTTCCACCGGTATTTTCGCCTCTTCTTTTTCGATAACAAGATCAACTTCGTGACCCTGGTAGTCGCGCCAGAAGGAAATATCATAAGGCAGGGGCTTATTTTTATTGTCGGCCTCGAAGCTTTTAATAACGAGATTCTCAAAAAGGAAGCCGGCCGTTTCGCCCCTAAGATTTTCCCAGAAAAGTCTTTTGGTAAGAAAATTGACCAGTCCCACATCAAAAAAATAGACCTTTTGGCTTTTCACGAATCTCTTCCGCGGCCGGCGCAAAAGAGGGGAGAGCTTATTCAAAACGAAGCTGGCGTTCAGAACGGAAAGGTATTTTTTGACCGTATTGACAGCTATTCCCAAATCACGGCTTAGGCTGGCGATATTTAAAAGTTTGCCTGTTTCGTAGGCCAGGGTATTTACCAACCTGCCAAAGTCTTCGACGTCGCCCACCTCTTTAACGCTTCTAATGTCTTTATCCAGATATGTTTCCACGAGGCTTTTAATGACTAATTCTTTCTCTTTGGGTTTTTGCCAGACAGCGGGAAGGGTTCCTCCCAGGATGATTGTTTTAAAAATCAGCTCGAATTCTCTGCGGCGGTTAAAGTCTCCCCCTATCTTTGCCTGAATTTTTTGTAAGGAATCAAGGCTGACCGGTCCTTTGGCCAGGCCGGCGAAAAGACCATTTTCCTTATCCAAAGAGAATCTGTCTTTGAGAATTTCGCCAATCGAAAGGGGGAAAAGATAAACATAGGAAATCCGACCGGCCAAGCTCTCGGCTGATTTCCTTTGGATTTCTAAAGAGGCAGAGCCGGAAAGGATAATCTTGACTTTATCGCCAAAATCGTCATGGATAATCTTCACCAGCTCAAAGACATCGGGTGCCTTTTGGGCCTCGTCAATGAAAAGAATAATGGGGGAGGAGAGATTGCCTAGATTGCGGCCCAATTTTTGCTCGATAAGATTACGGATGAAATAAAAATCAGCGGCGATTTCGTTGCGGAGTAAAACATCATCAAGGTTAAAGGAAAAAATGTGCTCGGCCAAAACACCCTTATTCTGAAAATAGCCGCTTAAGTGCTTTATCAAGGTGGTTTTGCCGGTTTGCCTGGCCCCTAAAAGGCCGACGATAAATCCTGCCTCCAGTCTGGCCAAAATCAGCTCTTCCGCCTGCCTTTTAATATATTTTTCCATAATTTCTATCAAAGACTTGATAGATTTTATAGGAATTTGTATGGCCTGTCAAGAGGCGAAATTCTTCCGAAGCGCGCTTTGATTTAGCCCGTGGAGGGCGGGGGAGGTTTCGTTCGCATAAATTCTCTAGGGGTCTTGACAAAGGGCGATCATTGTTTTATCCTGTACATAAATGTACAAGATAGATGTTCTTTTGAAGCAGGAACAAAAGCTTTTTCACACTAACGACCTGGCCCTGCTTTGGAAAATCAATAAGCCGAATACTCTTTACACGGCCATTAAAAGATATGTCCAGAAGGGGGTTTTACTTAAAATCCACAAAGGTTTTTATGCCACCGTGCCGCTGGAAAAGATTGATCCTGTGGCGTTAGGCTTAGGACATCTTCACGTTTACGGCTACTTAAGCCTTGAATCAGTTTTGACCAGAGACGGAGTAATTTTTCAGGGAGGCGATTATTTGACGCTAGTTTCTTCTGTCTCGAAGAAATTTACCTTAGCAGGCCAAAACTACTTGGTTAGGAAAATGAAGCCCGAGTTTTTATATCAGCCCGCCGGACTGGAGGAGAGGAGCGGCGTCAGAATAGCGACCCTGGAGCGAGCAGTAGCCGACCTTCTCTATTTTCAGCCTCATTATCACTTTGATAATCCTAAAATTATTGATTGGCAGAAAGTCAGGAAAATGCAAAAGGAGGTGGGTTTTCGATGATTTTGCTGCGGCGGCAGGATGTCTTCCATAAAATTCAGCTTTTACGCCTTTTGGCGGCCATTTTAGATGACCAGTTTCTTGCCCAAAATCTTTATTTCAAGGGCGGTAGCGCCGCCTCAATGTTGGGCTGGTTGGACAGGTTTTCTTTGGATTTAGATTTTGATCTAAACGCCTTGGCTGACAAAGACCAAATCAAGGAACGGCTCTTTCGCCTTTTTGCTACCCTGGATCTTGAATTAAAAAATCGCCGAGTTAAAAATTTACAGTTTATTCTTCGCTATCAGGCCGAGGAGAAAGCAAGAAATCAGCTGAAATTGAGCTTAGCCGAGACCCTAAAAACTAACGATTACCAGCCCTTTTATCTGGCCGAAATTGCCCGTTATGCCATTTGTCAAACTAAGGAGACAATGGTGGCTAATAAATTGGTCGCCCCCCTTGACCGTTTCGAGAGGTATCGGACCATCGCCGGCCGAGATTTTTACGACCTGCACTATTTTTTCTTACACGGTTTTAGCTATAAAAAAGAGGTAATCGAAGAACGGAGGGGAGTGCCTGTGCAAAAATATCTCCGCGAGCTTTTGGGCTTTATTCAAGAGAAATTGACGCAGAGAGTGCTTGACGAAGATTTAAACTATCTTCTGCCGGACGAAAAATTTCAGGTAGTGAGGAAAGTTCTTAAAATGGAGTTGGTGAATTTTCTTGGCGACGAGATTAAGCGTTTGCCAAATTTTATTTAGCCTTCGAGGTTCAACCTCGAAAGGCCCGATAGTTCGGCCCGTTTTAAGGACAATTTACCACCAGAGTCGGGGTGGACGGATTCGAACCGTCGACCTCCCGCCAAAAATTCGTGTCGGGGATAGCCGACTTGAACGGCTGGCCTCACGGTCCCGAACCGTGCGCTCTACCAAACTGAGCTAATCCCCGAATTTGGGCGGGCTGCGCTAGCTGCGGGGCGTCAAACGCCCCTGCCACGTTTGACGTGGCGCTACACCCCGAATTTCCAGCTCACGTCTTAATGAGTCGTGGCTTCTTTTAAATTTTTTCTCCATTTTTGCGGCCATTTCAATACTACTGTATTCGAGAATATATTTTAAGACTAATGGCCTTCTATTTCTTGTTGATTTAACAAATCCTCTGTTATGTTCTTCCAATCGTCTTTGAATATTCGGTGTCGATCCTATGTATTGCCTGTGATCCTTAAGGCTTTCTAAAATATAGACAAACCCTCTCATATTTTCGCTCTCGGTCCCGCCGGGCAGAGCCCAGCCGGGCGTAAGCCCTCTGGGCTGGAGCCTCTGGGCGGCGCCCGAACCGTGCGTGTTGCCGGTACACTACACCCCGATTTAATGTTATTTTATCAGAGATTTTACATGGCAGCAAATTTTTTGCTAGGATAATACTATGTGGGTTAGAAGCGTTGATCTTGGATATAATTTGCGCCGCAATCCTCAGGCCGTGGCCTTAATCGTTATCGGCGCCCTTTTGATTGGTTTTTCCCTGCGCCAGATTTGGCTTGGTTTCGGCGGCAAAAAAGCAGTACTTATTGCCGGGAAAAAAGTCACGGCGACGGTGGTCAGTAATCAAGCCAGTCGGGCGCAAGGCCTTTCGGGGACAAGCTCCCTTTGCCAAGACTGCGGGATGCTCTTCCTTTTTCCCAAAAGCGATTTTTACTCTTTTTGGATGAAAGGGATGCGGTTTGATATAGATATTATCTGGATTTCCGAAAAAAGAGTCGTGGGCGTGACCCCGAATGTTCCTTATCCCTTGGAAGAGGCGGCCTCGCTGCCAAGCTATTATCCGCCGGCCGCCATCAATGCGGCCCTCGAAGTTAACGCCGGCTGGGCACAGGGGAATGGAATTAAAGTGGGGGATGAGGTAAAATATTAGTGGTTTACTCCGAGCGCAGCCAAGTCTGACTCGGCGTAGCGAGGAGCCCCTGTAGCTTAATTGGATAGAGCACCCCGGTCCTAACGGGGCGATTCCCAGTTCGAGTCTGGGTAGGGGCACAAGATTATATTCCCATACTTGACAAGGGGCAAAGACTAAGTGTTAAATATAGGATACAATGGGAAAACACCTAACTATTGGCCTTCTTTTAAGCCTTTTTATGCTTAGTTTCGTGG
>VGLL01000054.1 GCA_016866735.1 Candidatus Shapirobacteria bacterium | reverse complement strand
GGCAGAAAGAAAAGCAATTATGGAAAGAAGAAGTACCTCAAACCAGCATTTCTTCATAAAGATTATTTTTAGAATAGCACAAAATGGCGGTATATGCTATGATAGAACCCAATGAGAAAAATACCCAGTCTCTCCGTTTTCTTCCCGGCCTACAACGAGGAGGGAAATATTGAGTCAACAGTTGAGAAGGCTCTAGCTATTCTCCCTGGCGTGGCAGATAAATACGAACTGATCATCGTTGACGATGGCTCAAAGGACAAGACCGGAGAAATTGCGGAAAGTCTTGCCAAAGAAAATCAAAATATAAGGGTAGTGCACCATTCGCAAAATTACGGCTATGGCGAAGCCCTTAAGTCTGGTTTCTACAACGCAAAATATGAATGGATTGTTTGCACCGACGCTGACGGCCAATTCGATTTTAGTGAAATCACCAAGTTATGGGAGAAAACAGATAAAGCGCAAGTAGTGATTGGCTATCGGATTGACAGGCGGGACTCGTGCTTGAGAAAGTTTAACGGTTGGGGCTGGACGATATTGGCGAATCTTTTGCTGGGGATTAATGTTCGCGACGTGGATTGTTCCTTTAAATTGGTCAAAAAAGAAGTTATTGATAAGATTCCCCGCCTTGAGTCGGTTAGGGGCGGGATGATTTCCCCGGAACTTTTAGCCAAAGCGAGAAAGGCCGGTTTCGATATCGATCAGGTGGGTGTTCATCATTACCCAAGGCTCGTCGGGAAGCAAACAGGCGCTAACTTGAAGGTTATCCTTAAGAGCTTCATTGACCTCTTTAAATTATGGAAAAAATTGCGGTAGCGTTAAGAAGAAATTTCCCGCTTATTCTTGTCATATTTATTGCGGCCCTTCTTCGTCTCTATCGAATTTCTGATTATATGACCTTTTTAGGCGATGAAGGCAGAGATGCACTTGTTTGGCTAAGGATGATGCGGGAAGGGAAATTTACACTGATCGGGCCGCAAACTTCCATCGGTAATATGTATTTGGGCCCTCTTTATTACTATTTAATGCTGCCCTTCTTCATTCTGTTTCGCTTTTCGCCAATTGGGCCAGCTGCTGGAGTTGCTTTTTTTGGAGTCGCAACTGTTTTTTTGATTTGGTGGGTGGGAAGAGAATGGTTTTCGGAGAAAGCAGGCCTAATCGCCGCTTTTCTTTTTGCCACCTCGCCGGTTGTAATTATCTACTCGCGTTCTTCTTGGAATCCCAATGTCATGCCTTTTTTTGCGCTTTTGGTTATCTATGGCACCTACCAATTTTGGCGAAGGGAAAGATTTATTTGGTTGCCGATTATGGGGATTACTTTATCATTTGCCCTGCAGTCTCATTACTTGGGGCTGTTACTTATTCCGGTGGTGGGGATTTTTTGGTTACTTAGGTTACTTAAGTTACTTAAAGGAAGTGAGAAATTAAAATCCTACGTACTCTATACTACATACTCTATACTTATTTTTTTCGTTTTGACCATCGTTCCCTTAATTTGGTTTGATTTGAGGCATAACTTCATAAACAGCCAGGCTTTTCTCAAGTTTTTCTCGGATCGGCAGACGACAGTCAATTTCAAGGCCTACAAGGCGATCCCCAATCTCTGGCCGTTATGGCAATTAATGATAACCAGGCTCGTTTCCGCGGGGGGAATTGTTTGGGGAAAAGCGATTGCCATTGGTTTAATTCTGGGGATGGTTGTGGGGCTTTTAAAGAAAGACAAAAATTTTATTTTTATCTTAATCTGGCTAGTTATTGGCTTGGTGGGAATGGGGCTTTATAAGCAACATATTTATGACCACTATTTTGGTTTTATTTTTCCGGCCCCGTTTTTACTTACAGGTTTTATTCTGAGCAGACTTTGGGACGTTAGTAAGATTACTAAATTTTTTGCGGTGTTATTTTTGGGTTGCGCCACATATATTAATCTGGCCAGTTCTCCATTGAGACAATCGCCGAATTATCAAGCGGAACGCGCTCAAGAAGTTGACAAAAAAATAGCTATCGAGGCGGCAGGGAAACCGTATAACCTGGCTCTTATCGCCAAGCAGAATTATGACGCCGGCTATTGGTTTTATCTAGAACTTTGGGGCAAAAAGCCGGTGGCGATTGATCCGCAAAGAGCCAAAGAAACAATTACCGACCAGTTGTTTGTAGTTTGCGAAGATCCTGTCTGTGAGCCAATTAATCATCCCAGGGCAGAGATTGCCAACTTCGGCTGGGTGAAAATTAAAAGGCAGTGGGAATTCCCGTGGGGTGTAAAATTAATAAAACTTCAGCACAATGAATAAAATAATGGCAAAGAAAAATTTATTTAAGGATTGGAAAAAATATTGGCCCTTTTTATTAGTCTTTCTGCTTATAATTTTAGGTATTTTTTCAGGAAAAAGTATTTTTAGATATTATTTCTTTTCTACGCATGACGGAGATCGTCATATTGCTCGGAGTTTTGATGCTATTGCCGCCTTAAGCGAGGGTCATTTTCCGCTGCGCTGGGCGGGCAGTCTAAATCATTATTGCGGGGTGCCCGTTTTTAATTTTTTTTATCCATTAATCTATTATCTTGTTTTTTTGCTGAATTTTTTAACCTACGATGTTATTCTAAGTTTAAAGATTATTTACCTTTCCACATTTGTTCTCGCCCCAATCTTCTTCTATTTTTGGCTTGCGAAAGAGACCAACAATCATATAGCGAGCTTTACGGGAGCTCTTCTCTATCTCTTTGTTCCCTATCGATTCTTATTGATTTTTGTTCGCAGCAGTCCTGAATTTATAAGTTACACAATTTTGCCACTGCTTCTTTATCTAATCAGCTCAATTTTTGAAGACAAAATTGAGGGTAAGAAACTTTTTCCTAAAAGTTTCCTGATCGTTGTTGTGGGAGGTTTATTAACTATTTCTCATAATTTTGCCGCGATGTTTTTATTGCCCATAATTCTTTTATTTATTTTCTCTAAGTTGGTTTTCCTAAAACTTATTAATATAAAAAAGGTCTTTTTTATAGTTTTTGTTTTTTTGAGTTTTTTTGGTCTCGGAGCATTTTTTATCGGCCCTGCCTTTTTAGAAAAAAGCACAGTTAAATTAGCAACTGTTCAAACTATTAACTATAAGGAACACTTTCCCGCTCTTTGGCAATTAGTGCGGTCGCCGTGGGGGTATTTCTATTCCTCATCAGGAACAGAAAACGACGGAATGTCTTTTATGTTGGGGTACGCCCAATGGTTAGTTTTAGCCCTTTCTGGAATTTTTTTATTAAAAAATTTCAAAGACGAGAGGAGTAAACGAAGGTGGTTCTTAGGAAATTTCTTTGTCATTCTTTGGTTTTTACTCTCTCTTTTAACTATTTTTTTAATCTTGCCCTACTCAATATCTATTTGGGATAGGGTAAGGATCCTTCAACAGGTTCAATTTTCCTGGAGATTTTTGGGAGTTACTAGTTTTACCATCGCTGCCTTAGCGGGGGCATTGCTCTCGAAAATTAATAGCAGATTTATTTCTGGAGTGGTCGTCTTGGGCTTCATTTTTTTCGCAATTTATGGCAATAGAAATCATCTTTTACCTCAACCCGTTAGCAACATTGAACAGTATTATCACTTTGAAGCTCTTCATCCCAACAGATATTCGACTACCACTCTTGCCGATGACATCTTAAGTAAAAATGCCCTTGCTGCCTGTGGTTATGAGCCGTTTTTAGTTTTTAATTTGGCGCGATATGGCCAAAGTTATTCGGAAAAAGCTGAAGCAGGAAATCAGGCAGACGTTTTCGTGCCTTTTCTTCATTATGGGGAAAGAGTGCGTTTTACAAACCAAGAAAAAATTGATTACACGGTGGATAGGAAAAATTCTTACGGGGCAGTATTTTTCTCTATTCCAGGCGAGCTGAGTGGTAATTTACGGATAAATTTAGAATTTTTCCCTGGAACATATAAATTCTCGCTCAATGGCAACAAAATAGGTAGCTATTCTGATTGTTCTGGGAGAGTTTGTCTAGAAAATTTGGGGCTCAGAAAAGGAAAAAATACAATTAATTGGAAAATTGTTCAGACACCCACTCAAAAGATTTTCAATTTAATTAGCATTCTTTTCTTATTTACTTGGCTCGCTTTATTTATTGGTAATTTTTTGTTTAAGAAAAATGACAGAAGCTAGGAAGGCAATCGGTTTTCTAAAACACAAACAAGATTGGATATTGGCATTTCTCATTTTAGTATTATTTTCCTTCTTTCGGTTTTACCAACTAGATAAGAGGCTTATTTTCGATTGGGATCAAGAACGTGATGCTTTTGTTGTTAAGGAAATTTTAAGAGAAGGCAAGATGACCTTGGTTGGACCACGAGTTTTGGGCCCTAAAGGGTTTTTCCTTGGTCCTTATTTTAGCTATCTTTTGGTTCCTTTTTACTTCTTAACTAATCTTCATCCTAAAGCACTAGTTTTCTTTATAGCTACTTACAATCTTGCTTTCTTTGCTTTTTCCTTTTCCGTCTTGAAGAAATTCGTAAGCAGTCAGATTGCCTTACTTTTCCTCCTATTTTGGGCTCTTAATGCCGCCCTAGTCAATATCGACCAGATAGCCTGGAATGTCTTGTTTATCCCTTTGGTGGTGGTTTTAAATTGGGGATTGTTGTTTTACAAAAAAGATGGTTCATGGTTGAAATGGCTGACTATAGGTGTATTGGTGGGGGCGGGGATCAATTTCCATTTCCAGTTAGTCTTCTTAGTCATTTTTAATTTTTTGTTCATTCTATTGTTTTCGCGGAAGGGTGTTTGGAAAAGATTTCTGCTTTTTTTAATGGGGATGGTCTTAACCTTTTTGCCACTTATGATTTTTGATCTTCGTCACAAATTTTTAAACCTCAAACTATTATTTAGCTTTCTTTCTGAACGGTTAGGCACAAACGATTACCTGGCCTGGTGGCCGGTCTGGGAAAATGTAAGCAGGGGTTTTACCAATGATAAAATTATCTCTGCCCCATTCCTTCTTTATTTTTCGGTATTAGTGATGGGATCGTGGTGGTGGAAGAGAGAAAAAAAATCCAGCTTTAAGCATTTTCTTTTTGCCTTTTTAGCCTTATGGATAATTTTTCCGTTTGGTTTCTCTGTGTTCGGCCAGCGGCCATCGGAGTATTATTTTATTTTCCTTTTTCCATTTATAATCTTGATACTTGCCTATTGGGCGCAGGCAGCGATAAAAAAAATAGCCATTTCTTTTTCCCCATGTCTTATTTTCCTTATAGTCATTTTGCTTCTTCTCAATTTTAAGACCTTACAAAAAGGGTTAGGTTTCAACTTATTGGGCTTATTTTACAAAGATAAAGTAGCTCAGAGAGTAGCCGAAATAGGATTCAGGACAAAGATCAATGTTTCTTTCTCGGTTCCCTTAGGTTTGGATACTGGCTACCGTTACCTTTTAGATCTTTACCAAGTGAAGCAGAGTAATAATCCCCATGATATACTTTTACAAGTTGTTATTCCGCCCACGAAGAGCGATCAGGTATTTGGGGGGATTGGCTTACGAGTGCCTAATAGTATAGAATAGAGATCAGGAGATGATGAGAGTCTTTTTATCCGTAATCATTCCCATGTTTAACGAAGGAGAAAACCTCAAAAGAGGGGTTTTAGAAGAGGTAGATAGTTTTTTGGAAAAACAGGACTATCAAAATGAGGTTATTATTTCCGATGATGGTTCTACTGACGAGAGCTTGCAAATTGTTAAAAAATACATTAATGACCATCCCCGCTTTCGACTTTTAGAGAATCCTCATGGTGGTAAACCATTTGCGGTAAGAGCAGGGGTAGAGGCTGCCCGGGGCGAAGTCATTCTTTTTACGGATATGGATCAGTCGACACCCATTAACGAGCTAAATAAGCTTTTGCCACATTTTGGCAAAGGCTTTGACGTCGCGATTGGTTCGCGGGGAATGACCAGACAGGATTTCCCCTGGTACCGCAAGCTAATGGCTTTCGGTTTTCGGACGTTTCGCCGGGTGATGCTTCTGAAAAACATCGTGGACACTCAGTGCGGTTTTAAGGCCTTTAGGGGAGAGGTGATAAAGAATCTTTTCAGTGAGTTGCAGATTTTCAAAGAAGTTAAAAAAGTTAAAGGGTGGCGAGTGGGCGCTTTTGATGTAGAGCTTTTATTCTTAGCTCAAAAAAGAGGTTACAAGATTGCCGAAGTGCCGGTCGAGTGGCAGGATAGAGATATTACCCAGGGAAAAGAAAGAAAGTTTATTAACGAATCAAAAGAAATGCTGAAAGAAATCCTCCGAGTGAAGCTAAATGACTTAAGGGGGATTTACGACCAAGCTTAATAGCGCAAAAGGCCTCCCGTTAAAAATTTTTCCCGCCAAGGGCGGGATTTTTGTTGAGAGATTTGATAAAATTAGAGGCGCAGGATGAAATTTAAGATTAAATCAAAGTCAATCGCCTTTATTGATGCGGCAAATATTATTTATGGGGCCAAGAGAGAATCTGGATTTAAAGTTGACCTAAGAAAACTGGCTAAGTACCTACGCTCTCGTTTCCAGGCCTTAGAGATATACTTTTATGGTGGAGTAAACACAAAGAAAATAGATTTTACGAAATATCGGGAAATGCTTAAGGGCTTCGGCCTTATTCCCAGGCTGAAAGAAACCAAAT
>VGLL01000053.1 GCA_016866735.1 Candidatus Shapirobacteria bacterium | reverse complement strand
TGCTACCATTGCGAGTCTTTTAGAGACTATTTTCCTGATTTCTCCTAAATAGCGAGGAGTATTTGTGATAGTCGGGAATTCATCGCCACGCGAAAATTCGGCAAAATTAACCTTTTTATTATTTATTATTTTGCTTAATAACTTACTGAATATCTGCGCTTCTTTGATCAATGGCTTTGTGACAAGAAGAAAATTTTTGGCTTCTTGACTTAGATTTTTTGCAGATAGTGAGTTTAGGGAAAAAATGGCAAAAGCGAGTTCTTTAATTGAAAAAACAATTTCTCTCTTACTCGCAAGGGCAAGTTTCCACAAGAATTTTTTTCTCTTAGTGATATTAGGATAGGAAAACTCTTTATAGATAAAATATATCAAGTTACTGTTTTTTCCGAAGAACTCTTTATAGAAAGCCGTAAGTGATCGGTTGCCGTTGTAGTTATTCGGCCTCTTTAGAAAGTCGGCGAAAGTTTTCAGGACAGGCAAATTTGCATAAGCCTCTCGCATTGGATTAATAAGTAATCCACCTAAATTTTTATAAACTCTCGTTTCAGGGGCGCTGAAGGGGTCTAAGTGGAATACGCCCAAAGCATGTTCACAATTATTAGAGGGGTAATTGCTCCAATAAATAATTTCTTTTTTACCTAAGACTCTTTTCAGTTTTAAAAATTTTTTTGCAGTAGCCCTTTTAACAAATCTATCGCCTCCTGTCCATATTATTTTTATTCCTGGATTTAGCCTATATTTAATTGTCTCGGTTAATACTGATGGCTTTTTAAAATAATAGTCATAAAAACAGGCTAGAAAACTATCCATGGAATTTCTATATGTTGCATAAACTTCATTAACGATCTTGACTAAAGTTTCGCTAATTATTCTTTTGTTGACGATATCTAAATTTTGATCTAGGTCATCAAGAGCCGGAATATCATCAAATAAAACAGCAAAGTCTCTTATTCCAATTTTGATTAGTTGATCAATTTTTTGAGAAATCTGGGATATTAATTTCTGGTACTCGTCAGCTGAAAGGCTATTTGGCAGTTGAGGATTAAAACCAAAAGCAAGTCTTATACCACGACATGAGGCGAATTCAACCGTCTTTTGTAAATTTTTGAGAATTTTTGGTGGATACTGTTTATCCCAATAATCTACAACATACGGATCTTGTTTGGGACAATACAAGTAATAATTAATTCTTTTCGAGCGTTTGGAAATAAAGTCGATGATGTCTATTCTTTCGGAGAAAGTCCAAATCGGTAGGGGCCTGCTGAAGAACCCCTCCACTAGGCCAAGGATTTTTTCTTTTTTAAGTTTGTTTATCATATTATTTTATAGAAGGCAAGGGAATGAACTTTATTATTTCTGGTTTTTTTGCCTCCGAAGAGCTTGCGCTGAGTCGATCAATAGCCATAAAAGGCGACGGCGGAGGATTATCAAAGACTAATACCCCTTTTGTAGTTACTTTCTCAGTTGATGTTACCTCCTCACCCTGGCCAAGAGATTCTTGAAGTTTCTCCAGGCGTGCGAGCAACTCGTCAATTTCAATTTTACCTATCTGCCATATTGTTACTAGACCCACTTCTTGGACTAAGAGACTGTAATTGCCAGAACCGAATATTTCATCTAAAACCTTACGGCACCAGCCATTAAATTCTCGTTTGAATATAGTGGGAATAGTGAATTCGGACAATGTTCGATTAGTTTGTTCAAAAATTCTGAACCTAAGGTCACTTTTTTGGTCCTTATCTAGTGCTCTAATTGGTATGACTCCTCTTATTGGCCGAGAGAATCTTAAGCCCCTTGTTTCGTCTCTCACTTTCGGTGGCGCATCTCTCCATTGTGCAACAGGTGGCGTGTTAGATTCAAAGTAAGCTTTTAGTGCCCTTCTGGAATCATATAATACGGTCAGTTCAGGATCGAGCGGTAAAAATGCGAAGTTAAGAATAGATTGCCCTAATGGCAAGTAAGCTGTTTGTCTAGCGAGCACATCAAGGACATTTACGTAAGCTTCTTGATCTAAGTTCCCGAAACGAGCACAGTTTTCCGCCCGCATTGCCATATTGACAAGTAAAGGTTTAGTAAAAGCAAGACTGTAAATGAAAGTGTTTATTTGCGCAACTTGTTCTTTAGAAAGGCCGCTTCGTTTCCCTGCGGTGATTTTTTCCAAGATGTAGCGATTAAAATCACCCAGTTTATACATCAGTAGGCTGCCGATTAGTAGATCAGGAAACGCCGCTGTAGGATAAGCTTGGTTTTCCCAACTGCCTGGCCCAATCGCCAACCCTACTTCTTTATTAGAGGCCAAATATTCAAATAGTCGCCCTAAGAGAGTGGGGGACATTTTTACTACATCATCATCGCATAAGTAGAAATAGGGTAGCTCATTGCCTTCATTACAGAATGCCTGGGAAATCCTTAAGAGAGCAACATCGAAAAGCGTTTTTCTTATTAATCCTAAGCGGGGTTGCGATTTTTCCTTCTTGGCAGCTATGTCTCCCCAAAATGCGTTTATTTTATACCCTCCGTTCTTTTGCCAAATTGAAACAAGTTCTCTCGTTTGGTCAAAATCGGGAACAAATTGTGGTTTGTTACCAAAACAAAGCGTCTCTATTTCTTCGCGCCCAAACCCTGTTAGACCGTTTAGGTTACTAAGGGTTAAGTTAAGAGAATCCACGCACTGATCTCCAAAAGCCGCAAAGGGAAGTAGAACTACCCATTTTTCTCTTCCAGTCATCTTTTCTATAGCGGCAGCGTATTTTTCAACACCGGAAAAGTAATCAGGATAAAAAAGCCGCTGTTTTTCGAGGTAAGAGTTAATTATTTCAAGCGGAGTTCCGTCAGATGGCAATTCGCCGCGCCTAAGCCTCCCCTCTATGAGGGGTTGTATCCTGTCAAAGTTTCTTGCCGCATAAGCATTTCCAGACAAGAATTGCTGGAAAAGATCTTTATTTTGTTCGGGGGCAATGAACTAACCCCCTTTCTTCTTCTCTCATTTTTCCTCCTTGGGGTGACCGAGGGGAATTGAACCCCCATATTCTAGCTCCACAGGCTAGTGCCTTACCGTTAGGCTACGATCACCATCCTTCGACTCGCTTCGCTCGCTCAGGATAAATAAAAAAACCTCCCGCTCTTTACCCTGAACCTTAATAGTTCAAGACAAGGAACGAGAGGCATTCGGCTCAAGCAGAGCTTTCGCTCATACTAAAGCATTTACCCTCCTGATCTTTCCATTCGCCTTAGTAGATTTCTACTGCGGCTCATGGAGCGATTCTGGGAGGATTGTTCGCCCAATTTGGCGAACAAAAAAGGACCTCCCGCGGTCCCATCCTTATTCCCTAAAGTTTATTAATTATGCTTTAGGACTCTTAGGTCGGCTCCACCTTCGCTAAAGCTCCGGTTGGACACTGTCCGCGGTGACACCGACTGTTGTATTTTACGGTTCAACTTCCGTCGAGCATTTTGGCTCTCAGCTCCTGGATCGTGACTCCAGTCAAACGCTTTATCTAATTGTGAGGACAGTATAACACAAAAAATTTTCTTGTCAAGTGTGATAGTTGACATGCGGCCGCATGGCGTTTATCATAATATTAATGCAGGATAAAGAAATTAGGGCGAAGATTCAAGAATTGTCTCTTGGTGTTTTAAACACGCTGATTGATTCGAGTTTATTTCTCTTTGCCTTTTGGGCACAGAGCTCGGCCGTTGGCAGTGGCAGAAAGGATACTTTTAGCGCCTTTGAGGATTCGGTAGAGTTTATAAGACAAATAAGAAAGAAAACGCTAAGGCGGGGGACTTATTATGCTGCCAATAAAGGTTATTTAGCGAAAAAGAATAATGAATGGCAGATTACGGAACTGGGCAGGAAGAGATTAGAGGAGTTTTTGCCAAATTACCGCGCCGAAAGACCATGGGACGGAAAAATTTATTTGGTGACTTATGATATTCCCGAAAAGAGGAGAAAAGACCGGAATCTTTTGCGAGATTATTTAAAGAGAGTTGGTTGTGGTATGCTCCAGGCCTCGGTTTGGATTACTCCCTATAATCCTAAAAAAATAATTGCCGATTTTGTCGCCGAAAATAAGCTGGCAGGCCTAGTTATAGTTTCCGATGTTGGCAGAGATGGCAATGTAGGCCAAATGCCGCTTCGGGGATTGGTGGAGAAAGTTTATCGCCTGGGAGAGCTGAACGATAGATATAGAGAATTTTTGGAAAAGGCCGAAGAGAGTAAGTTCGCGTCTTGGGAAATGACACTAGCTTTCTTTTCTATCCTAAAAGATGATCCCCAGTTGCCTTTTAGTCTTTTACCGAAAGATTGGTTGGGGGATACGGCCTATCGAGTTTACCAAAAAATTCGGTCTCAATTTCCCGTTAATTATGATAACTTCAATGCGGCCGCACGAAAGAAATCATAATATATTGGTTAAAGATTCGACTTCGGGGTAGGTTTTGAGAGCCCGGGGACAACATGGATAATTTTAGCGGTGAGGATGCTTTTCTTTTCATCCCAAGTACCGACGGCCATGAGCCAGTCGCCAACGGTGATTTTGGCAAATTCTACTTTTTGTACTTTTCCGTCTACCTTTTTGGTAATTTTTGTTTCGTTAGTAGCCTTAATAGTGTAGTTTAAGTCCTTTTTGGGAAGGCGCGTAATCGTCACGGTTTTTTCCGCGCTTTTAATTTGCGTTACTTGGCCATGAATCGCCCTCCGATTCGGAGGGGGAGTTTTTGGTTTGGCCATAACGACGATTCTTTTGGCAGTCATGACGTCTTCCTCGTTAACGATTCCCATGGCAATAATCAAATCGTCAACCTTGAGACTACTAAATTCCACCGGTTGCCTTTTGGCGTCGACGATTTTTGTTTCTTCGTTAGTAGTGACGCTTCTGGTTCCTTTCTTCGTGTCCACGGTTAGGGTCCCTTCGGTGGAGTTAATGGTGGCGATTTGACCTACATATGCTCGTCTTGTCCCGTTCTTCTTGATCTCTTCAATTCTTTCCTGAACTTTTTCTTTAACGAGCTGGCGAATTTCCTGAACTTTTTCTTTAAGCGAACCGGTCGGCACGCTAAGAGTACCTGTGGGCGAGGCAGTGTCGTCGATCACAATCGCCCGCGTTTCCTGTGCCCCCGGTGTTACCTGTGCCCTGGCCAAAACAGGCGCCCCTTGGGCCAAGATGAAGAGAAGCAGAGATGCAAAGAAGCAGAGCCGCAGAGAAGCAGAGAAAAATCTTTGTATCTTTGTATCTTTGTGTCTTGGCATGTCTCTTAAATTTCTGCCGTTGTATAAACAATATTTATAATCTCGGTCGCTTCTTCGCCGTTTTCGCCAAAAGCAGTGACCGTGATTTCATTAGCGCCGCCAGTAAGAGGAATTTCGTTTCGGAAATTACCATCTGTTCCTGCTTCAGCGAAAGCTTCTCCCTCATCGTAGATAATCGCTAAGTTTGCCTTCGGCAGGGTAGTTCCGCTAATAATTGTTTTTGGTTGATTAGTGATCGATTCATCTTCTGGTTGATTTAGGGTTAAAAAGAGGCCGCCAGCCGGCACGGGAGAAGGGGAGAGGATGGGGGCAAGAGTGGGAAGAATAACTTTTTCTGTTTTTAAAGACAGTGTGGATGCGAAATTTGGTTGCAAGTTTCCACTGGCAAGGGCGAAAAGTAAACAAGCCAAAATCCCCAGGATAAAACCGAGCGAAATTGCCACCGCCACTTCCTTTTTCATTATTTTAAGAATAACTATTAACTTGCCATTTGTCAACTTTTGAAATTTATGCTATAGTGGGATTAATGGAAATTACTTACTTTGGCCATTCATGCTTCAAGATTAAGACCAAGACGGCGACGGTGATAACCGATCCCTATGATCCAGAGATGGTAGGCTTTAAATACCCCAAGGAAATGGCAGACATCGTCACGATTTCTCACGGGCACCAAGACCACAATTTCTTGGAAAGAATTGACGGTTCGCCCTTTGTTGTTAACGGGCCGGGCGAGTACGAAGTTAAGGACGTTTCTATCTTTGGCATTGGCAGCTACCACGACGCCAAAGATGGCGCCGAGCGCGGAGAAAATACCATTTATCTTATCGAGGCCGAAGGCCTGCGTCTTTGTCACCTGGGCGATTTGGGTCGCAAAATTACCACGGCCGAAGAGGAAGAGATTAACGGCGTGGATATTTTATTTGTCCCCGTCGGTGGCTTTTTTACGATCGGGCCAGCCGAGGCGGTAGAGGTGATTAGGGCCATTGAGCCAAAGATGGTGATGCCGATGCATTTTAAGGCGGCAGGTATAAACGAGCAAGCTTTTGGTAAATTGGTTGGACTCGAGGACTTCTTAAAAGAAATGGGAATTGCGACCGTTCAACCGCAGCCAAAGCTAGTTATCTCGCCCGATAAGTTGCCAGTTGAACCGACGGTAGTGGTTTTGGAGAGAAAAGCGTAGTTTTTTACATTGTAAATTTTACATTGTAAATTTTTCTTATGCTTGAAGAAAAAGTTCCCCCTCACAGCGATCAAGCCGAGGAGTCAATTCTGGGTTCTTGCCTGATCGATAAAGACGCCATTATTGCCGTGGCCGAGTTTTTGTCTCCGGAGCACTTTTATAACGAGAATAATGGTGCGATCTTTAAAGCGATTCTTGCGCTCTACGAGGGGCGCTCACCGATTGATATTGTTACCATTTCG
>VGLL01000052.1 GCA_016866735.1 Candidatus Shapirobacteria bacterium | reverse complement strand
GTTATGGATAAAATTGATGAGGTTTTAAATAGGGGAGTAGAGAGGATATACCCTACAAAAGAAGCATTGGAAAAAGCTTTAAGATCGGGGAGAAGATTAAAGCTTTATCTTGGCTGTGATGCCAGACGGCCAATTCTTCATCTTGGCCACGGCGTCGCCCTTAAAAAACTCCGTCAGTTTCAGGATCTGGGACATAAAGTTATCTTTCTGATTGGCGATTTCACCACTCTCATTGGCGATCCTTCCGATCAAAAACAATCCCGATCAAAATTAACTCCTGAACAAGTTAAAGAAAATACTAAGACATTTAAAAGGCAAGCTGCCAAAGTGGTTAGGTTTGAGGGCGAAAATGCTGCCGAAGTAAAGTACAATAGTGAGTGGCTGGCAAAATTAACTCTCGCAGAAATCTTGAATCTTGCCTCTCATTTTACTGTTCCTCAGCTTTTGGAAAGAGATATGTTTCAAGAGCGCCTGAAAGAAGGAAAACCGCTTTACGTTCACGAAATCTTGTACCCCCTCATGCAGGCTTATGATTCAGTGGCAATGGACGTGAATATGGAAATTGGAGGAGCTGACCAGACCTTCAATATGCTTTGCGGCAGGCATTTAATGAAAGTGCTTAAGGGCAAGGAGAAACTCGTTTTAAGTATTCCTCTCTTAACCGGAACAGACGGAGAGAAAATGAGTAAATCCCTTGATAATTATATTCCACTAGAAGCCCCCCCAAATGAGATGTTTGGTAAAATTATGTCGATGCAGGACAGCTTAATAAATCAGTATATTGAGCTATGCACCGATCTTCCATCGCAATCCAGCAACGTTAAGACTAACCCTATGGAGACTAAAAAAAGACTGGCTTGGGAAATAGTGAAGATCTACCACGGAGAAACGGCTGCTAGCAAAGCCCAAAATGAATTTGAACAGGTTTTTCAAAAGGGAAAACTGCCTACGGATCATATATTAATATATGATACAAAAGGCGAAGAAGAAGATTTAGCGGACCTTCTTGTTAAAAGCGGGCTTGCGCCATCAAGATCAGAAGCAAAAAGGTTGATCGGGCAGGGAGCGGTAGAAATTGATAAATCAAAAATCAATCCTTCGACTACGCTCAGGATTGATGCCGAGTGTAATCGAAGCATCAAAAAGCAAAAAGCAAAAATTAAAATTAAAGATGGTATGATCGTGAAAGTAGGGAAGTACCGCTTCGCTAAAATCCGTGTTAGTCAGTCATAAATCGGTGATAATCAAAAAATGAAATTATCAAAGAAACAGCAAAAATTGTGGGCAATCATCGTCGCCATTGCGTCGATTGCCTTAATCGCCACCTCCGTTCTTCCCTTTCTCTCCATCCTTTGGCGATGATATAATCAATTTAACCTATGGATCTTAACACTCCCGCTTCCGAACTGCATTTGGTGGGCCCAGCTTTTGTCAAACGG
Source organism: Candidatus Shapirobacteria bacterium (assembly GCA_016866735.1). GTDB lineage: Bacteria > Patescibacteriota > Microgenomatia > VGLL01 > VGLL01 > VGLL01. Next base: position 5,391 of record VGLL01000052.1, on the reverse strand, counting down.
ATAAAAAAATTAGAGATTGAGACCGTTCGCGATTTAATTGCCTACTTTCCTTTTCGCTACGATGACTATTCTTTGGTTTCGGCCATAAGCCGAGTTCAACCAGGAGAAACGCTAACCATTAGGGGTCAGCTTCTCTCTATTAAGAATGAATATACGCGCTTAGGAAAAAAAATTCAAAAGGCAGAAATAGCGGATAATTCAGGGAAAATGGAGATTACTTGGTTTAATCAGCCGTTCCTGGTTAAAACTCTCAAGACAGGGGAGTGGTACCAATTCTCCGGCAAGGCCGATTGGTTTGGAAGGAAAATTGTTCTTATTTCTCCGGAAAATGAAAAAATACCGCATACCACATACCATATACCACATACTCTACATACTGGTCGTCTCGTTCCCGTCTACTCGGAAACTTATGGAGTTTCCTCGAAATGGCTGCGCGCCAGAATCGCTTTTGTGTTGCCTTTGATTAAAGAACAACTTAAAGAATTTCTGCCATTTAGTATTTTAGTAAAAGAAAAGCTGCTGCCCTATAAAGAAGCGATTTGGAAAATTCACTTTCCCGAAAATAGACTAGCCGCCCAAAAGGCAAGGGAAAGATTGGCCTTTGACGAATTGTTCTTGATTCAATTAGCCGGCCTGCTCAGGAAGAGTGTGTGGCAAACCAAAGCGCTTTCGCGCAAACTCACCATAGATCAAGAGAAAATAGATCATTTTACCGCCAATCTCCCTTTTGAACTAACAGAAGCCCAGCAGCGTTGTCTTGGAGAAATTCTGCGAGATTTAGCCGAAAGTTTACCCATGAACCGTCTCCTTCAGGGAGATGTTGGTTCGGGTAAAACAGTAGTGGCGGCGGCAGCAATGTACGCTACTTATCTTAATGGCTTACAGTCCGTTCTTATGGCGCCAACAGAAATCCTTGCCCAACAGCACTATCAAACAATCAATGCGCTTCTTAAGCGATATGGTGTCAAAATCGCGCTTCAAACTTCAACCACGAAACAATGCAGCAATGAAACAATGCGGCAATACAATATTTTTATCGGCACTCATGCCCTAATCCAAAAAAATGTCAATTTTCAAAACCTTGGCCTAGTTGTCATTGACGAACAGCACCGTTTTGGCGTGGAACAAAGAACGGAGTTAGTAAAGAAAGCGACTACGCCTCACATCTTAACGATGACCGCCACCCCAATCCCCAGAACGATCGCCCTCACTTTGTATGGAGACCTCGATTTATCGGTAATTGATCAAGCGCCAAAAGGCAGACAAAAAGTAAAAACTTGGGTAGTGCCTCCTTCAAAAAGGGAGGCTGCCTATGATTGGATCAGGAAGCATGTCAAGGGGACAGACGAACAGGCATTTATAATTTGCCCTTTAATTGAAGAAAGCGAAACACTTCAGTCTATTAAAGCGGCAACAGTAGAGTTTAATAAGCTTGCTAATAATATTTTTCCTGATCTTAGAATTGGCCTTTTGCACGGAAGGCTGAAAAGCCAGGAAAAAGAAAAAATAATTAATGAGTTCCGGGCTGGTAAGTTAGATATCTTAGTTTCCACTCCTGTAGTCGAAGTTGGAATTGACATTCCTAGGGCAACGATTGTGATGATCGAGGGAGCAGATCGCTTTGGCTTGGCCCAATTACATCAACTGCGCGGCAGAGTGGGCAGGGGAGAAAGACAATCTTTTTGTCTTTTGTTTTCGGAAAACAAAAATATCCGTTCTGCCAAGAGGCTGAAAGCGATGGAGAAATTGGAAATCGGGGTTGAACTGGCCGAGCTAGACCTGAAGATGCGCGGGCCAGGAGAAATCTATGGCGTAAGGCAGCATGGCTTTCCAAGCTTACGCCTTGCTTCTCTCTCGGATCTTTCCCTAATTGAAAGAGCGCGTGAAGCAGCCAAATCCATTATAGATAAAATAGATGAATTTTCCCCCTTGCAGGAGCAATTAAAAAAATATACAATTCAGAAAGTTCAGCCAAATTAAATATGACCCCTTTACCTAAAAGACGCTGGTCAAGTCGAAGACAAGCCAAAAAGAGAAGAAGTATTAAAATTAATTTTACTTCTTTGGGGACTTGTCCGAAATGCGGTAAGCCCGCAAAAACCCACTATGTCTGTCCCGGCTGTGGCCATTATCGTGGAGAAGAAGTTATAAAGAAGGTTGTAAAGAAGAAAAAGAGAAGTGAAAACCCCAGCTGACCCACGACACCACAAAAGAAGAGAGGCTGTTCAGGCGCTCTTTGCCCTAGGATTCGGCCGAAAACAACCAGCCACAAACCTCTCAATAGAGATAACAGGGAAATTGCCAGCCATTGATAAAATTATTAAATCTTCTGCCCCCCTATGGCCAATTTCGAAAATTAACCGGGTAGACCTGGCCATTCTTCGGCTAGGAGTTTATGAACTTGTATTTGCCAGAAAGGAGCCCCCAAAAGTTATAATTGACGAGGCAATTGAGTTGGCAAAAGAGTATGGCAGTCAAAAAAGCCCGGGATTTATCAACGGCGTTTTGGGAGCTGCCATTAAAAAAAGTTAATTCCTATGGATATTAAGCGACTGGGAAAAAATTTAGGTTTTAGCTTTAAAAATGAAAATTTTTTTATCGAGGCCTTAACTCACCGATCTTATCTTAACGAACACGCCCGCTTTGGTAATTCTAATGAAAGACTCGAGTTTTTGGGTGACGCCATACTTGAGTTATGGGTTTCTAAACAGCTTTTCGTAAAATTTTCCCAAGTTCCAGAAGGAGTCTTAACCGATATTCGCTCGAAGATTGTAAGAACCTCGAGTTTAGCGGGCGTAGCGAGAGATCTTAAATTAGGGAATTTCTTACTTTTAAGCAAGGGAGAGGAAGGAGGGGGCGGACGAGAAAACCCAACTCTTTTAGCAAATACTTTTGAAGCGCTCTTGGGGGCTATTTTCTGCGATCAGGGCATCGAAAAAGTGGAAGATTTTCTCACTAAATACATAGGCCCAAAAATCGAGGAAATCACGCTCGCCGACTTAAAGGATGATAAGAGCAAACTGCAAGAAATATCTCAAGAGAAATTTAGAATAACACCAGTTTATGATGTTCTTGAAAGCTCTGGCCCAGATCATGCTAAAACCTTTTGCGTAGGAGTCTATCTGGGAAAAAAATTGGTCGGTGAAGGCAAGGGGAAATCGAAACGGGAAGCGGAGCTAGCCGCGGCCAAAGATGCCCTTGCAAAACTTAAGCTTGGGATCTAAACTTAAGTATTATTTGAACTCAAAACATGAAGGAACTACTTGAATACATCCTTAAATGTCTAGTAGACAAGAAAGAAGCGGTTATCGTTGAAGAAATTCCCGCCGATGGCTTTACGTCGCTATTAATTTCAGCTGACCAGGACGATTTGGGAAAAATCATTGGCAAAGGAGGCAAAATAATTAAAGCCCTGCGCACGGTAGTGAACGCTTCAGCGGCGAAGAAAGGCAGTAAGTGCCTTCTAAAAATTAATGAAGGGGTTGGCTCTTCCTGAGGGAGTAGCTAGTTTTTCCTCCGCGATATTTGGCATCATAAATTGGCTAATTCTGCTAAGAGTTTTTTCCTCTTTCGGCGAGAGCAAGGCGATCGGAGAATCAATCGAACCAATTTCTTTTGGCAGGGGAGAAAAGATGGTGCCAAGCTGAAGCTCTGCCTTTAATGTGTCACCATTGTTGGTTGCCTCGATCGACAACACATTCATAAGCGGGGCAGAAACATAGAGTTTCCCCAAAAAATCAAAGAAGTTATCTGTCTTTCCGAAAACCACGATTTTAAATCCCGATTTTCGATCTTCTTTCTTGGACACATCATCCTGGGCGCCTATAAGCAGAAAATTGCCGAGCGAAAGATTGCTTTCTGCCGCGGCTCTCTCTACGGCGGCCAGAATCCAGGTTTCTTCCAAGGCGGGCGGAATAAGGCGAAGGGTAAGCTCTAACCTATCCTTTAAGCCTGGTGAGGAAATATCCTCAAGACCACTAGCCTTGTCTTCAAGCCTTAGAAGACGAGCCCGCTCGGTCTCAACTTGCCCCTTAAGGTTAAAGAAATGCTTGGCTTTGGGCAATAAGAGTAAAAGCAATAAGATAGCCGCTAAAACAAATAGAAAAATGGGAACAAAAAAAGCCCTTAACCAGGGATTAGCCTTAAATTTTTGCGTGGATATTGCGGTCAACATTTCAAAAATCTACTTCAAAAGTAAGGTCATAATTTCCGCTGGCTGACCTTCTAATCTCCGAAAAACTTAATTTTTTCTGTGTAGATTTTAAGGAATTAGCAATCTGGTTGGGGAACTCATCAAGGAATTGGTCAACAACCAAAACGTCCTTACCTTTAAGGCTTACTAAAAATTCCTTTTCGTTGAGATTGAATTTATCTATGGCGAAATCTGGGGGCAATAACCCTAAAATTGGCTTTAAAACGCCTAACGGATCGTATCTTGATTCGAGAACGCTCCCGATAAGACTACTACGTTTCTTAAGCAGGGTTAAAATAATTTCGGTGTTCTTTTGTTTTTGAATTCTACTCGTAGCCAGGGCAAGGCCGTTAGAAATTGATTTTTCTTGAGCCTGCAAATATAATTCGCCAGCATTTACCAAGCCTAAGAGCACCACGACCAAAATGAGCGTCACCATGCCCGCCGCTCTCGTTTTCTCGGCCAGGCCGCGCCACTTTTCTCCCAATTTCCCTTTCTCGGGAAGAAGATTTACGGCTTTCCGTAGGCCCTCAGTCTTGGCTGGGTTTAGAAAAAACATCTCAAAGCTCTCTCTGCGCTAAGCCTAAGGCAATTGAAAATATTGCCCCTTCCTCGGTCAATCCCAGGAAATCTTTTTTCTCGAAAGTCAGTTTGCCAAAGGGGTCGGCAACGACGACCTCTATTCCTAGCCTTTCGGCAAGATTGACAGCCATAGCCGGCAAACCAGCTGTCCCCCCGGAAAGAAAGACGCGCGCTATATCTGCCCCTTTCTCTTGTTTGGAAAATTGTATCGCCTTACTCATTTCAGAAGCAACAGCGTCCAAGAGGGGTAAAAGACTTTTTTGTATTTTCCCTTCAAAATCGGAGGTTAAACCAAAGTTACGCTTATATTCTTCGGCCTGCTGGGCTTCCAGACCCAAAGTGAGGCTCAAGGCCCGGGTGAAAGCTTCGCCGGCGGTAGAAATTGAACGAGTGAATATAACTGCCTCATGCCAAACTGCCGCTAAATCACAAGTTTTTGCCCCAAAGTCAACTACAAGACAGGGTGGAGAATCAGAAGGCACGATAGCCCGAGCTAATGCCACCGCTTCTGTTTCTATCGCTATCGCTTCCAGGCCAGCCAAAGAGATCACCTTCAAATATTTATTGACTACTGATTGGGGCGCGGCAACCACCATTACTTCCATTTCTTTTTCGTT
>VGLL01000051.1 GCA_016866735.1 Candidatus Shapirobacteria bacterium | reverse complement strand
TCTCTCCGCTCTTGGTCGGACGATCCAACCCCGCTCGTTCCACCTTGACCTCGCGGGGACCCGCCTGTGTAGGCTGCCGCCAGGCGAGCAGCCAGCGTAAATCGCCCGAGCTATTAAAGCGCTGGAGAAAGGAAAGGCAAACATGGGCTACATCCAAGACCTCGAACGAGACTTAAGAGAAAAGCTTGACGGTATGGACCAGGAAGAGCTGATCAAGTTCTTCAAAGAGAAAGTCCTGGAATCCTACCGCAACGGGATGAACGCGCCACAGGCAAGCAAGGGTAAGGGAAGAGGTTTTCGCCCTCAGGCCAAAAGCTGTGGTCAGGCTTAACGTCTTCTTTCAGGACCTCAACGGCGACGCTCAAAGCAGGTTATGGGAGGCGGTCCAGAGGGAGCTTCTGGCCCGGGGCGAAGTGGAGTACAGGGGCGAAGAAGAAACCGAGGAAGAGTTTCAGCAACGCCTCCAGGAGGAAACGGATCACTACATCAACTGCCATAATTTCGCCAATGAGTTTTTGCTTTGAGGTTTTCGGCCGGGGGTGGAGGGCGTCCCCACTCCTGGCTAGCTATCCACATTTGACAGATTTTTAGCGGGCGGTATGATGGAGGTGCCGCCAAAAAACATGGACAAAGAAACCAAAAAAGAATTTCAAAAATTATCCCGCCTGGTGGAAAAGAACTTCGGCCTGGTGGGGAATAGATTCGACAAAGTGGAAGTAAACATCGTCGCTCTGAAATTTGATATGGGCGAGGTAAAAGGCGAGGTTAAGTGCATTGACCAAAGGACGGACGAAACTTACAAGCTCCTGGACGGCTACGTGAATTCGCAGGAAGGCTTCAAGCAGGAATTTGCGGCTATGAAGCACAAGATAGGCAGGATTGAGAAAGTGATAAAAGACGAGCTGGGAGTGGAATTTTAAAAAGCGAAAAGCCCCGACCAAAAATCGGGGCTTTTGGTTTGGTTCAGCGGCGTCCCCCATCTCCTCCCAACCTCCTCTTCCGGCTTCCCGCCCCAAGAGGAGGGGATATCTTGATATGACCTAACGCGAAATCTCTTGTCCTAGGGCAAATTAAAGAGCCGTTTTTTGCTCTATGGGGTGGAATTGGGCGATTTCGTCGAAAAACAATTAAAAACCTATTTTCCTCGATAGGGCCTTGAGTGTCCTGCGTGCTCCCGCCAGTTCTGCAGGTACTTGCCGGCGAGACTCTTGTCTCGAAAGCCGCACCCGGGAAGCAGACGGACCAGGCCGGCGGCCAGGGGCCGCCGGCGGAGGGAACAAGCCAAAGGAGACCCAAAAAGAGCGTTTCAAGGCAGAGCTTCGTTATAAGATTAAAGGGAACGTATTAAAAAAGGAGTAGGCCGTCAAATAAAATAAAACGGAGGAAGAAAAAAGGGCACCGCACGGGGGGCCCTTTTTTGTTCAAAACAATGATATTTTTTCCTCCGAAACCTCTCCAGGCCCTCCTTTCAGTATAAGATTTAAAACACTTTCCACATCACTCATTACTTTAAGGCAGCCTTGGACGGCTGTCAGATGGACCTGCTTAGCATAGTTTTCAATGTACTGGTAACTTCGGCCTAAAAACTTAGAGCTTTTGCCAACAATTTTGCAAAGAGCCGCGGCCGAGAGTTCAGCGACTATTTCCTGTTTCCAGTCCTGGCCTCTTTTTAGTTCGCCGAGGATTCTTTGATGAGCGGCGTGAGCCAGCTCATGGAAGAAGACGCTTTCTTCTTTAGAAGCGAGAGCGATCTCTTTTCGCTCCTGGGAAAAATATCCGAAATAGCGGTAGTTCCCTGGGATAGCCATTACCGAGATCCCCCAGGATTTGGCGACGTCGACCAGCGGCAGCTCGGGCAGCTCTATTTTCTGGTATTCCAACGGCTCGCCCTCAGTGTCTTCCACCCGGAACACAGGAACGGCCAGGAACCCGGCCAAAACCTTTTTTTCTTCCTCTCCGGGCTCTCCTTCAGACTCCTTCTTAATGAACCGAGGGGCAAGAATGGTTATAGCTTTGGCCCCTTTTTTAACGTGGCGGCCGACTACTTTCCATTGCCTGAAGCCCCTGGCGTCTTGCGTGCCAGCAATGAACATGAGCGTTCGATTAAGGAGCGACCATTTCGCCGCTGGTATGTCCGCGATAGGGAAGGTGGAGAACGCGATCGCTTCGGGGATGTCGCCGCTTTCAAACCTTTCGACGATACTTCGCAGGGCGGTTTGCACTTTTTCATTCACAAGCCACCTCCTTATAATGGAAACCTTTTTTAAGGATGAAGTTTAGGAAAAGAAGGGATAAACAGGCGGGGTAAGAGAGAGTAGCTATTCTTTGAGCAGACTGGCCAGGGTGTTTTTTTCTAACTTGTCCGGCTGGCTTCCTTCAGAGGGGAGCTCAATCACCTTCACAAAAAACCGCTTGGCCAAGCGGGGGAGGATCTCCTGGGTCGCTTTCTGGCCGGCTTCGTCTCTATCGAGCATCAAAATAATCTTTTTTGCGAAAGCGGCCAGAAGCTCTTCCTGCTCTTTAGAAAGGGCGGATCCCATGAGGGCCACCACATTTTTGAATCCTGATTGCCACACCCGGAAGCAGTCAAAGAATCCTTCAACGAGGATAAAATTTCCTGCGGGCGCTTCTTTAACGGCGCGGTGCAGATTATAAAGAACCAGGTGCTTTTTAAACCCCGGCGGCAGCTTATATTTGCCTTCCCCCTCCGGAGGATCCCCGGGCCAGCGGCCGGCATAGGCGACTAACTCTCCAACTTCGTCGTGAATGGGGATGGCGATCCTGCCTTTCAAGAGACCCCGGGAGCAAAAACCCAGGCCGAAGCTTTCAATGGTTTCGTCAGAAATGCCTCTCTCTTTGAGATAGGGGTGAGCCGGATCCAGCTTAAGGGCGAATTTGAGGGGAGGATTGGCAATTTCCTCTTCTTTAGCTAGTTCAGCCTTATTATCGCCCTCCTTGAGGGCGTAGCTTGGCTTAGGAGCGGCGGTCGGCTGGCTGCCTATGCCGAACCATTTGCTGATCAATAATCCTGCTTCCCTAAGCTCCACAGACTCTTTTTGCTGGACGAAATCTAGGATATTTCCTTTGGCTTTGCACCCGAAACATTGGTAGGCGTTTTTGGTGAGGCTGGCATGAAAGGAGGGCTTTGATTCTTTGTGGAAGGGGCAAAAACCAATCAGCTCATCCTTGCTTTGGCGCATCCCGGCCAGGAGGCCGTAGCGCTCCAGGATCTCCTTGATCCCGACCTTTTGCTTCAGTTCCTTGTAGTCCACCCATTCCTTTTTCGTCTGCATGGCTTAAATTACCTCCTTCCATTTTACCGTTCCTTTGAAGATAATCCCTGAGAATTTGGTCCACCAACCTGGTCATGGGCATTCTGCGGGATCTTGAGACCCTAAAAAGAACCGGAATGAGCTCTTCGCTGATTTTCGGGCTGTACATGGTGCGCCTCCTTATAAAAGCCTCTGCCTGGTTAAGGTAGATTATGTGATATCCCTCCCCTTCAAAAAGAACCTTGGCAATCTTGAAGGCCCTAAACCATCTCTTTCTTTCTTTTGAGAACATTTCACCACCTCCTTTTTGTGAAAAGGTACGAAATAAATGAATTGTTAAGGAATTTTGGAAACGAAGGATAGATCTTTGAGCTGACTTATAAGATGAACGGGTTGGCAGCCTCAGAGTAGCAAAGAGGCGCGGTTTGTCAAATTTTCAAGAGGGAGAAATAAATGTTTTATCCTCTAAGATTTCGCTTGCCTTTTACGTTGCAAAAATATAAGGTATCATAAATACATAATTCAGATACTAATTAATTCAACATGTTAGCTCTTCTTTAGGAGCCAAAAATATGCAAAATCTTTTAGAAAATTTAAAAAGCCTGCTGGCGCAAGATGAGCGCCTGGTAGTAGAAGGCGAACTCATGAAAAATAAAATCATTGAGCTCGCGCTTCAGCTGGATCCGGGGCTCATTAAAATGCTGCTATCAAGCCAGGCCACGAAAAAGCACTTCTTCCAAGAAGTGGATGGTGTCTTGGTGTTCGATAAAATCAAATTTCAGCGCTTCGTCAGCAACAAGGCTTTTTTGCCAGACAGCTACACAGCATTTAAAAATAAGATCGGTTTGGTGAATGAGGAGGGTGATTATTTTTCGGAAAGCAAAGAAGTAGTACTAGCCTGGCCGTATAAAGACTGCGTTCTTGAGGGTGGCGCGACAAAAGAAGAAGAGAATCGAGAAGAAATATTTTGGAATGCAATTTTAGCCGCAGACGAAACAGAAAGGCTTCTTTTTCCGAAAGTTTTGACGAAGATCAAAAAGCATGATTCAAAAGGCGAACACTCAGTCACAGATGTTTCCATTGAAGATAATTTTATAATTAAAGGGAATAACCTATTAGCCCTCTATTCTTTATCCATGGTTTTCGCTAACAAAATCAAGCTCATTTATATAGATCCCCCCTACAACGCACAAAACGATAGTTTTAAATATAACGATAGTTTTAAAAAATCTACTTGGCTGACGTATATGAAAAATCGCCTAGAAGTATCTAGGGCCTTGCTTTCAGAAGATGGCGCATTATTTGTCCAAATAAGCGATGTCATGGTTGGCGTGTTACGACAATTATTAGATGAAATATTTAAGCCAGAAAATTTTATAAATCAGCTTACAGTCAAAACGAGATCTCCTTCTGGGTTTAAGACTGTCAATCTAGGGGTTTTTGAATCAGCAGAATATATTTTAGTATATGGCAAAAACAAAAAACTATGGAAATACATACCCCAATATGTCAGATCTGATTATGACAGTAATTACAAATTTGAAGTCACGAACATAAACGACAATCCAACTAAATGGAAAATAAAGGGTATTGAGGAAACCATCGCGAAAACTGAAGGTTTTAGCAATATAAGAGAAGCAAAAGGTAAATTAGGGAAGGCGGTTTTTATTGATAAAATGGCGGAATATGCGCTGAAAAATGCTGATAGAGTTTTTCGTTATACGGAAATTAATGAAGACGCTGGCAAGGATACTCTTGAGGTTAAAAAATTATCTCTTAAAACACCGGACAAGGTTTTTATAGTTGACAGAAATGATAAAGATAGCAGGTATGTTTTGGATGGGAATGAGCTTTCTTTTTACAAAAAAAAGCTCCGGGAAATAGATGGCGAAATTGCCCCAACTATTATGCTATCCAATATTTGGACTGATATTCCATGGGAAGGTATCGCTAAAGAAGGCGACGTGAAACTTAAAAGAGGGAAAAAGCCCGAACGACTGATAAAAAGAATAATTGAAATGTCCACAAACGAGGGCGACAGAGTCATGGATTACGTTCTCGGAAGCGGCACTACCGCTGCAGTCGCGCACAAGCTCAAAAGAAAATATATTGGCATTGAACAATTAGATTATAAAGAGAATGATAGTCTCGTTAGACTAAAGAACGTGATCAAAGGAGATCAAACTGGAATATCGAAGCTGGTAAACTGGCAAGGAGGCGGCTCGTTTATTTCCTGCGAACTGGCAAAGGCCAACCAAGATTTTATAGACAAGATTAAGGCGGCAAAGACAGCCAAAGAGCTAAAGTCAATATGGAAAACCATGCAAGAAAAAGCCTTTATTAGCTATAAAGTAGGCGTTAAGACCTTCGATGAAAACGCTGACAGTTTTGACCAATTGAATTTAGAAGATCAAAAAAACTTCCTCATCGAAGTTTTGGACAAAAATCTCCTCTACGTTAATTACTCCGAGATAGAGGACAAGGACTATAACATTTCGAAAGAAGAGAAAAAACTCAACACTAAATTTTATTCGCTAAAATGATGCCAGACCGCCTTAGCCAAATCTTAGACGCCGCGCGGCAGCTTTATGGGCCTGACTTTTATAAAAGCAAAGCCCCTGACTTTGTCTACAAAAACCTTAGGCAGAGCTTTGTCATCAGGCCTTACCAGCAAGAGGCCTTCGGTCGCTTCGTTTTTTATAGGAGTGAGTATTCGGCGCGTCCGCGGGGTGTACCGGTTCAATTGCTCTACCACATGGCCACGGGCAGCGGTAAAACCCTCATTATGGCGGGGCTGATTATTTATCTCTACGAGCAGGGCTACCGCAATTTCCTCTTTTTTGTAAATAGCACCAACATCATTGAGAAGACGCGGGGCAATTTTTTAAATGCGGCTTCTTCTAAATATCTCTTCGCGGATGCGCTGGCTATAGGCGACAAGCAGATTAGGATCAAAGAGGTGGAGAATTTCCAAGCCGCCAATCAGGACGATATTAATATCGTCTTCTCCACGATCCAAGGGCTCCATACGCGGCTCAACACGCCCAAGGAAAATAGTCTTACCTATGAGGATTTTGAAGATAAAAAGATCGTACTGATTTCGGATGAGGCCCACCACATAAACGCCGATACGAAGGCTATCGCGGAGCTGACCGATGAGGAACGAGAAGAGCGGCTAACATGGGAAAATACGGTAAATCGGATCTTTCGAGCGAATAGCGACAATATCCTATTGGAGTTCACGGCCACGGTGGATCTGGGCCACCCGGAAATAGCAAGGAAGTATGAAGACAAGCTACTTTTTGATTATTCGCTACGGCAGTTCCGCAAGGATGGCTACTCAAAAGAAGTAAAAGTGCTCCAGGCCGATCTTCCGCCCCTTGCGCGAGCGCTTCAAGCCATTATCCTCAGCCAGTACCGGCGCAAGGTCTTTGAGAAATTTAAAAAGCGCGTAAAACCGGTAATTCTGTTCAAATCGAGGACAATCAGCGAGAGTGAGGATTTTTATGACGAATTCACGGACAGCATAAAAAAATTAAGGCCATCCGATCTTAAAAAAATTACTTCCCTGAAAACAAACGAGGTAATTCAAAGGGCCTTTAAATATTTTGAGACGCGTGGGATAAGTGCGGAAAACCTAATCGTCGAACTCAAAGAGGACTTCAGCGA
>VGLL01000050.1 GCA_016866735.1 Candidatus Shapirobacteria bacterium | reverse complement strand
TAGTCTGCTTATCTTAAGCGCGGTCGGCCTACCTTTTTCCTGGTTATTTCTTAAAGACTACCAAAAGCTAAGGATTTTAACCTTCCTTAATCCCGAGAGCGATCCTCTAGGAGCTGGCTATAACCTGATTCAGGCGATGATTGCCGTGGGCGCGGGAGGGATCTTCGGTCGGGGTTTGGGCCGGGGCACCCAGAGCCAACTTGCTTTCCTGCCTGAAGCGAGAACCGACTTTATCTTTGCTTCACTGGCAGAAGAGCTGGGTTTATTTGGCTCCCTTATCCTTCTTTTGCTTTTCCTTTTTCTCTCCTTGAGAATTTTGAAAGCAGCCCGGGAAGCGCCTGACGATTTCGGCTATTATCTTTGCGCGGGCGTTTTTTCCTTACTTACCTTTCAGGTTTTTGTCAATGTTGGCGTAAACATCGGCATTTTGCCGATTACGGGAATTACCTTACCTTTGGTTTCTCAAGGAGGGTCATCAGTCCTGGCCGTGATGACCTGCCTGGGTCTGGTGGAAAGCGTGGCCAGGGCCAGAAAGAAAAAAGAAGAGATTCTGGAGATTAAATAGTCACGAAAGTGTCAGCTACTACTTGACAAATACACCATATTTTTGTAAAATATCAGCGTGTTCTATTCCAGGAAGATATTACCCGCCCTTGAGCAAGAATTAGAAACCCGGGAAATTGTGGTTTTAACGGGGATGAGACAGGTGGGTAAGACTACCATCTTGAACCGCCTCTTTGCCGAAATTGCTTCTTCCAATAAAGTTCTTTTGGATTTGGGGAATCCTCTTCACCGCAAAGTTTTCGAAGAAGAAAATTTTGATAATATCTGGAACAACCTCAAACAATTTGGGGTTACGAATGGCTCTCGGGCGTATCTCTTTCTTGATGAAATTCAAAACCTGCCCCAGATTAGCCAGGTGGTCAAATATCTTTACGACCACTGGTCGGTAAAATTTTTCCTGACCGTCTCGGCCAGTTTCTACCTTAAAAATCTTTTCCCCGAATCTTTGGCGGGCAGAAAGTTGGTCTTTGAGCTTTTTCCTCTGACTTTCGCGGAGTTTTTGACTTTTGGGAATGTAAAAAGAGAAAGCACGGCCTCTTTCTCCCAAAAGGCGGCCGCCAAGAACAAAATTGGCTATGAAAAAATCATTAAATACTATCAGGAATTTATGGAATTCGGCGGCTTCCCTTTAGTTGTTCTGGAAGAAAACTTTTCGCGCAAGCGCCAGCTTCTGGAAGAGATTTTTAAGTCTTATTTTGAGCAGGATGTGAAGAGCCTGGCTGATTTTAAAGAGATTGCTAAGTTAAGAGATCTTATCCTTCTTTTGCCTACCCGAATTGGGGCCAAAGTCGAGGTGGGCAAATTGGCTTCGGAGTTGGCGGTGAGCCGGGAAACGGTCTATAACTATTTGGGTTTTTTGGAACAAACCTATTTTATTTCTCTTCTCCCTCAATTTAGCCAGAGTGCTGATCGCCAGGCCGCCGGGGGGAAGAAGTTGTTTTTTGGCGATACTGGTTTGGCCAACCTGCTGGGTAAAATCTCGCTTGGCCAGGCGTTTGAGAATAGCGTTTTCCAAAATCTGCGGCCGGATTTTAAGCTCCAGTATTTTCACCGGGGAGCCGGAGGAGAGATTGATTTTGTGGTTGAAGGGAAAATTGGCCTGGAGGCCAAAACTACTGCCTCTGCCAGAGAGGTCGCCAATCTGGTAAAAAGAGCAAAAGGCCCGGGTTTAACCGAAAACTATCTGGTTACTCTTAATTACAGCGAGGAGAAGAAAGCTGTTTTGGCAACGGATCTCTAAAAAATGGGGCGGCGCTTGAGATTAAATAATATCGTGGTATAATTTTCTCCATGAAGTATACGGTTGTAAAAATTGGGGGTAAGCAGTACCGGGTGACCGAAAAGGAAGAAATTGTAGTGGCCAAGCTGCCCCAGAAAGAGAAAGAGGCGGTTGAATTTGCCGAGGTTTTATTAGTCCGCGATGGCGAGAAACTGGCTGTTGGCCAGCCGCTCGTCAAGGGCGCCAAAGTTAAAGGCGTGATTCTCTCCCAGTTTAAAGGGGAAAAGATTCGGGTAGCCAAATACAAGGCTAAGTCAAGATACCGGCGGGTGATCGGCTTTCGTCCCCTGCAAACGAAAGTTTTGATCGAGAAAATCCTCGGTTGACTTTTTAGCCCATAATACAATATAATTCTGCATTGGAGAACTTATGTCTAAAACTAAAGCAGCGGGCAAAACCAGCCAGAAACCAAGGCGGCCAGGAAAGCGACTCGGTGTGAAAGCTTACGGCGGCAAGGTTGTTTCCCCGGGCCAAATTATCATCAGGCAGCGCGGCAGTCTCTTTTATGCCGGGGAAAATGTTAAAACGGGTCGGGATTTCACTCTTTTTGCCTTAAAAAAAGGCACCGTGGAATTTTTCCGAAAATTAGGCAAGAAAATGGTCAGGGTGGTAAGCTAGTATGGCCGACGATCAGATTATCAAGATTCCGGTAGACGAGCTTCAGGCTAATCCCCTCCAGCCCCGCGGGGTGATTACCCCCGAGAGCATTGTTGATTTGGTGGATTCCATCCGGGTGCACGGCGTCCTCGAACCCTTAATTGTCGCCAAGACCCCGGCCGGTTTCCAGATTATTGCCGGCGAGAGGCGCTGGCGGGCGGCCAAAGTCGTTGGCCTAAAGGAGCTTTCCTGCGTCGTGCGGGAGACGACCCCAAGGGGGATGCTTGAAATGGCCATCGTGGAAAATGTCCAGCGGGCCGATTTGCCGGCGCTTGAACGGGCCAAGGCCTTTCAAAGATTGGTTGACGAATTTGGCCTGTCTTCGGCCGAGATTGCCCGGCGGGTGGGCAAAAGTATTCCCTATGTTTCCAACAGCCTGCGTCTCCTGGCGCTTCCGGATGCAGTCAAGGACGGCCTCGTTTCCAGCCTTATCACCGAGGGCCACGCCCGCGCGCTTTTGGGCATTGGTGAGCCGCGGTTGATTATTGACGCCTACAAGGTCCTTTTGCGAGAGCAGGGGACAGTGCGGCGGGCCGAGGATTTAGCCAGGCGCATGGGCACCGTCGGCAAGAAGCTGGCCGAGGACACCGGCCGCGATCAGGTAGTTTTGCATGAAGAAATTGACCGGATGAGAGAAGAGATCGCCAAAGCGCTGGGGGGAGGTAAAAAAGTCCAGGTGAAACTAGTCCGCTCCCGGGTGAAGAGTTTCATCACTATTTTTATCAGGGGCGATATTCGCCAGACAGAAGCGATTTTGCAGAAAGCCTATCGTGCTCTCACCGGCAAGCCTCACTTATAACTCATAGTGGACCGCAGGAATTTTACCGAGGCGGTTAAAAGGCCAGTAGCGTATAAAGGCCCGACCGACAATCGCTTCTTTTTTAATGGGGCCAAACTCGCGGCCGTCACGGGAATGAGGCCGGTTGTCGCCTAAAACCAAAAAGTCGTCTTGGGGGACAACGACATCCACTCCCTCGCGCAAAATACCGCCGGCCTGGGTTCTAATATCATCTCCAACATAGGGCTCTATTAAGAGTTGCTCGTTGATGTAGATTCTTCCGTTTTCAATTTTGATTTTTTCGCCTGGCAGGCCAACGACTCTTTTAATATACTCGCATTCGATTTCCGCGCAGGCCTCGGAAGGCGGCGCCTTGAAAACGACGACTTCGCCTCTGACTGGCGACCGCAGCCGATAAGTCAGCTTGTCGGTTAAGAGAAACTCGCCGTTATGGAAATTAGGCAGCATAGAGCCGCCTTTGACCTGGTGAGGAGCGAACAAAAATAGATAGCTGATGACAAAAATCGAAAGGGCGAGGACAACGGTCTGAAAAATGTCCAAAAAAACCGCCCCCAGTTTTTTCAAAACTTCGGCCATGGGGAAAATTATAGTTTCTCTTTTCCTTGAGATGCAAGGGGGAGTTTGGTAAAATAAAGGCACCGAATGAGGGCACTTAGCTCAGCTGGCTAGAGCGCTGCATTCACATTGCAGAGGTCGGAGGTCCAAATCCCCCAGTGCCCACCCGCGAAAGGTCCCTGGCCTGCCCCGAAGTTGCGTCCGGAAGCATACTTTGGGGTTCGAATCCAGGCACGAGCACATTTTTATTTAAAGCCCAACGGGGTTTTCGAGGGGAGAGGCGGGGTTGAAAATAAGCTTGAGTTGTCTTTCTCCCTTTCCTTTCAGCGAGTATTCCTTCCAGAAGATTTTATCCTTGATAAATTGGCCGACAATAACGAGTGAGTCTTCTTTCTGCGGCTTGATCTTTAAGCGATATTCGCCTTTTCTGGGATTGAATATGGTAATCATCCCGCGATTATCCTCACTTTCCCGATTATCCGGACCGGTAATTTTCGTTTGGGCCGGATAGGTAATGACTAGAAGAGCCGATTGCGGCTCTATGAATTGTGAGGAAAAGGGATAACTGCCAAGACCCAGGAATCCAAAGATTTCGTTAATACCCTCGGAAGAGGCGATTAAACCGCCGTGAGTTTGGTTAAGGATAATATTTTGGGCATCCGCAAGCTCGCTGCTTTTCCTAAGCACCGTGCCGTCGCCGGCGGTAGTTTTCTCCTGACCGGCTGGTTTGCCATCCACCCAGTTGCCTAAAAGAGTGTCAAGGCGCGTGCGCGGCTTAAATCTGATATTTTCCAGCGTGTCAAAGCCGTTGCCGGAAAGTGTGCCCACGGTTACGCCAAAGGAGGGTGGAAAATTAGTTGTTAGCCAGCGGTTTTTCTCAATCATTTTTTCGATTGGTTTTAAAATTCCTGTTTTCCAGTCTTTCAGGTAAGGATCAATTGGCAGGAGGTCGCCGAGCGAGGGAGCGATCCGTTGAATAACCTGTCTTGGAGTTTCTCCAGGCTTGCGGCAATGGTAAATTAAAAGGTTAATCGCCAGCCATTGGGCAAGATCGCTGCGCGGAACCTCGCCGCCCTCCCAGGGGTAATAAACCGCCGGAGCGCCGCGGTGAGGTGAGCCCGCGGTTAAAAGTTTGTCGAGCCGGTTATTTCCCCCTTCCTTTTCTAGATATGCCCGGCTAACTAAGCCGCCTAAGGAATGGCCAACCAAGTTGGCCGATTGACCGGCCACCAGGTTTTTGTCTAAGAAAGTAGCCAAAACCGGGGCGGCGTCTTTCATTTCTCGGCGCCAGTCGTAGGCAAAAAGCTGGTGGTTGACGCCGGCGTTCTTGAGAGCGTCAAGAAGGGGCCGGTAGGCGGATTCCGCGTACGGGGCAAGCGACCAGCTGCCGCTGGTGTTATCTAAATTGCAGCTCAGAAGCGCTTCCGGATTCCAGCTTGCGCCTAGGCCCGGAATAACCACAACTAGTGGTTTAGGCGTAGGAGTCGGAGTAAGAGTGGGAGTAAGAGTTGGGGTCGGAGTCAAAGTCGGAGTGGGTGTTGGGGTTGCCGTAGGGGTCGGAGTAGGAGTTTCAGTCGGCGTCGGGGTCGGAGTAGGCTCGTCGCAGCCCGATAAATCACAAACTAATATATTATCGTACCAAACTTCAGAGTTGCGGTCAGCTCCGGTAGCGCATTGAGGGGCTGGTCGTCCTCCGACCAAGAAAGGATCGTTGCTGTATCGAGGAAATTCATTTAGAAAATCTAAAACCAGAACGCCATCCACATAAATTAAAATTTGCCTGCCTTCCAGATAAATCTTTATGCGATATGTCTGGCCGTTTGCGAAATTAAGACCGAACTTTTCTGCCCAACCCAATTCCCTCCCGCCAACTACTCTTTGGAGAAGTATATTGTTTGGAAAAAACTTTATGTCGTACCAATTCGATGAATCGATGTAGCGGAAAGCTAGGTGTTTGTCGGTTCCACCGACAAGTGTGACATCGACCTGAAAAATATAATCTTGCCACTCGTTATTCCATACTGTGTCACTTGGAGTAGTTTCTGAAATGCAGCCTTCGTTCGAGATGGCCATTCCATATTTCCAATTTCCTGTAGTCCGCTCTCTAACTTGCCACTGGGCTATTAAGCACGTATTTCGCGGAACAATCCAATTATTAGCGTTTCCAGAATTGAAATCATCTCTAAATAAGACTGCTCCTTTTACCGGAGCGGGGAAGAAAAACACGCAAGCGAAAAGGAAAAGTGGCAGGAACCTTCCTCGCATACTGACTTGAATGATGGCATAATATAAGGCGTGTTGTCAAGCCTGTATTTTGAGAGAAAAATATGATAACCCCAGGTAAACGCTACGAAAATTTTCATAACCGCATACATATTCAAAGGAAGCCAATTGGCGTTGAGAATTTTACGTATAGGAATATTATCAATGTGCTACTAAAATATCTAGGGAGTTTTGGTTCCTCTGTCAGTATTTTAGATGTTGGTTGTGGGGTTGGCACATTAGACTTTTTTCTGGCTAGTAGGGGAGTGCAGGTAAGAGGAGTCGATATTTCGGCGACAGCAATAAGCGCTTGTAGGGAGAGTGCCAAGGCGATGAGTCTTGAGAATAGGTTAAGCTTTGCAACAATGAAGTTTCCCCTTAAAGCTCTGACCGGCAAATACGATGTTATCCTTTGCAGTGAAGTGCTCGAACACTTAAGGAAGGATGAAATTGCGATAGAGAGTATCAAAAGGTTGCTTAAGGAAAAGGGGATAGCTATTATAACAGTTCCTTCGGTTAATGCACCACTTTTTAAATTGGGATTGGCAAGAGAATTTGATAGAAGAGTTGGTCACTTAAGGAGGTATTCTGTAAAAGAGCTGATTGGGCTATGTGAACGAGGGGGGTTTAAGACGCTCGAGGTTCGGCGAGAAGAGGGAATTTTGAGAAATTTCCTTTTTTTGAATAGGACGGCCAGCAATTTCATTAGATTTATAAAGGGGCCCATATCAGATCTCGTTAGTTTAATAGACGGGACTCTTGTGAAGCTCTTTGGTGAATCACAAATAATTTTAGTTACTCAAAAAACATGAATATTCTTTTCCTTTCCCGTCTTTTTTGGCCTCATGTGGGAGGAGTGGAGAAGCATGGTTTGGAAGTGGCGAAACGGTTGGCGAGGAGGGGACACAAGGTGGTAATTATTACCGAAGAGCTTCCCT
>VGLL01000049.1 GCA_016866735.1 Candidatus Shapirobacteria bacterium | reverse complement strand
TCAAGGTATCTTGAGAAGTATGAGAACGTTATTGTTCCTCCAGGAACCATCAGACACATCCTGGCCAGAAACAAGGAGAGACTAACTTACAAGTTAAAGTCAGCTAAGAGAAGAAAGGAGAAGAGAGAGTTTATTGATTGGTACCAGGCTAAACCCTTTGAAATCGTCCAGATGGACGTTAAATTCATTAGAGATCAGAAGGCCCTAACCAAGGAGCAGATTATCCACCTTGATCAGTTTGAGATTCCCAATTACCAATGGGGGGCTTTAGACGTCAGTTCTCGGTTTAAATTGCTTGCCTACTCCCGCGAGAAATCCTGGACTTGTGGCTTATGCTGGTATCTCTGGGTGATCTCCTGGCTAAGGTCTCACGGAGTTGCTTGCCAGATTATCTTTACGGTTGATAATGGAGAAGAATTTGGGGGCAAGTCTTGGCTGAAAGTTAAGGAGTTAAGAAAGCTCATCTCTGGCTTTGGTTGTAAATTAATCCAGAATCATAAAGGCCATCCTGAAGAAAATGCCCATCTGGAAAGAAGTCACCGGACCGATGATGATGAATTCTATATTCCCAGAGTTTTTAAGATCAAAAGTGAGACAGATCTCCTAAACGAATCTCTGGGTTATCTCTACTATTACAACAACGTTAGGGAACACTCCTCTCTAGGAAATCAGACACCTTATCAATACCTGAAGATGCAAGTGCCGGAGATTGATGATAAAATACGTTATGCCCCACCGTTCATCTTGGATGATGTCTCGGTGAAACTAGGGCCTTGGAGTGGATACCATGTGTTGGCACAGCACCCGCTTAATTCTCCGTAGAAATCCGACAGTCTTACTCCTCTAGGTCAGCTTGTTTGATTAATGGTGTTTTCATTCCCAAGCCCATATGCGGTCGATGATAATGGTATCTTTCTAAAAATGATTCTACCATGTTTTGGCATTCCGTCAATTGGCCAACTCTGTATTTTATCCAGCCTAAACACTCCTTTCTTAGGGTTCGGTTAAAGCTCTCGATAAAAGCCTGCTCGTTCTTCCGGTAAGGCCTAGCAATTCGGTAGCGATCACAATAGTGGTTAACCTGGTTCTTAAACTCATCCTTAAATTCAGAGCCACCATCAGTTTGGATAAGATGAACATAATGATTAAATCTCCTCTCCATACTTTGTTCTAAGAAATGAGAGCCGAATCTGGCAGTTAACTCCGGAGCGATTAAAACATCTGCTTCTTTACTGAAGATGTCAATGCCGGTAAAGGCGTAAATCTCGCCAAAGTCTAAAGTGTCCATTTGGACTACTTCACGGGGCTGGCTGGCTCTGGGAATTGGGCCTCGCTCTTGGTTCTTCTTCCAACGAGAACGGATTTCATACTTCTCGGCTAAGATTTCGTAGATCTTAGGCGCGGAGAGACAAACTCCGTATTCTCTCTTTAAAAAGTACCTAATCTTCTGTCCGCAACAATCCATTTCTCGTTCACGAATATTCCAGACTCGCCTTTTGAGAAGAGGATCTACCTGTCTCTTCTCTCTTGGTCCCTTCTTGGCCTTTTCGTACTTATCCAGGAATTCCAGGAGACCGCTCCTTTCAATTCCCTGAATCCAGAGAATGATTGTTTCTCTGTGCTTTCCTAAATGTTGAGCGATCTTCGCCTTGGGAACTCCTTGCTTATGAAGCTCCCAAGCGAGAACGATTAGAGTGTGATTTAACATGTCCATGATTATACATCGAGCTCAGCTCGATACATGGACTGTCGGATATTTACGGAAACATTACGGACTGGTTTTGGTTGACGGGAATGCGATTCTGCACCGCGCCTATCATGCTCTGCCTAAGCTAACCGGTCGGGGCGGGGTGCCGATCAATGCCGTTTACGGCTTCTGCTCGTTACGCGGGTAGTGTCGTTTTCTGCCAGAAGTGGGAGAAAGCAGTTTGCGAGCAGAAAATAATTTTTTAGACCCCTTGGCCTCCCTTCTGAAGGCGGTCAAGTTCCGCGTACAAGTTACGCTTCGTCGTCCTAATTCGTTCGAGTAGCACATCTGATCCAGAAGCCCGGTAACTTTGAAAATCGGCAACCAACGCTAAATAGGGCCTCATTGCCCCTAAAAGACGCAGCCTGTCTTTTGGAACCCCTTTCGGCACACCTGGCTCACCGAAAATTTTATAAAATTCAACTTGTGCGTGCCCCCCCGCCAGTTCATCAACATCTTCGAAAAAACGCGTCGGGTCAATTGCCCATCTTAGCTTCAATTCAGTAGCGAGTTCCCTTAACTGCTGCTGGTCGCCGCGCGCCGCAATTTCCGTTATCCTAGCAAGATAGCCTTCTCTAGTTTCGGGTGCTTCTTGTTCTTCCCTTTTCATATTTCTCCCTTCTTGGCTGAAGTATAACTCTTTTTTTCTTTTTGTCAATACCCCTGCCTCACTTGAGTGTCGGGGATTCGAAAATTACTGTTTTAGGGGGTGAACTATCAAGATCGCTCTTACTCTTTCTTCCCCCTTTTCCGAACCTTTTTCCAAACAAACTTGTTCTAAGATAATGGTTCCGGCGAGCCGGGTGGGCACATATATTCTAGTTTGATAGCGAGTCTCCCCGATGGTAATCGGTCCGTCGCTAAAATAAGGGCTTTTTGGGTTTTGAATTCTGTCTGCCTCGTCTGTCAACACCCCAGGGAAAACTGCTCTTTTTTCTCCCGCTATACCTACTAATCCCATCTTTCTTGCCACAGGAAAAGGGACTTCCTCTGCCCCCAGCATTGCCGCCACTTCGGCAAAAACCTGCCTGCCTGCGTAACCGTGCAGGCCAACAATGCCCCGGCTTACTTCATCTCCGGTTGTAGGGTCAAGAACGCGCGATAGGGCATTAGAAACCTCTATTAGCCCTGCTCTTAGAGAATCGTCACCTTGCGCGGCTGCCGTCTCGGCGAACCTCCACCGCAGTTGATCTTGCCACATCTCCCAGCGAGCAGCCCTTGTGACCATTCCCGCTTCCGCTATAAGCCGGCGGCAGGTCCTTTCAACCTGCCTCCTCGCCCCTCTGGCTTCCAACCTCAATGCAACCGCGGCCTCTACTCCTCTTGCAAGAGGCCCCATACTCTTCTTAAATCTTTCAACAAGCTCGCTCATTTTTAATAGCTCTTAGGGGAAAACCTAGCAACTATATCTGGCTACCTGGTCCCTTGGCTCTGGAAGCATATAGATGATGCCCCATCTTTCCTAAGACCCGTGCGGCTTCGATATTTTCCGGTGTTTCCCCACGACTGAGCAGTAATTCAAGTATCATAAGGTCAAAAGAATCATAGTCAGGATATAATTCCAAAAGGCGTTTCCCCACAAGGTTTATTTCTTTGCTGTGCCGAGCACTACGCTCTTTGGCCCTTTCTAGTTCGCCACGATCCTTTGTCCTTAAGAACTCTACCATATGACCTTCGTAATCGTGGAACCAAGAATCCCCTATTTCAAGCAAAATTTTCGCAACTTCTACCGGATCGGTTGCCTGGGACAATCCTTCCTGTAGGGACGCAAGACGCTCCTTTAATTCCTTCATATTTTTACAATAACAGAATATCAGTCAACTCGCTCATGAAGATCCTTTCGGTGCTTTCCCGGCCGCTAATGCAAGCTTCGTATACAACACACCGAGTGTGTTGTCTAGAGAACCTGGGATTGCCCTTGCAAATTCTAGTATTTTCCTCACCGTTACCTCTTTCACTCTCTTTCTCTCTAACAGGAAAAGCGCTGTTGCTTTAGTATTTTTCTCGCTGAAGTCAAATTTAGGAAAGAGACCGCGAAACTTCAGCTTTTTGATTTTAAGAGCCACCCTCAACTTCGCTGTGCCTGGTAGAAAGTTCTTGCAATAGACGTCGTCTGCTTAGGTATTCAGAGGCATAATACAAAGCATATACACCCTCCGTGTCCCTACGAGCTGGGTATGTTTGTATATCTCTCAATTTCTCCCTTATTTTTTCAACGGCGTGATTTCTTTGTTCTACTAGTCTCTCTTTTAGAAACAAGGCAGAAAGACCCGGCTGCTCTTTTCTATAGCTTTCCCTTATCTTTTTCCAATCAAAATATCTTACTTCCCCAGTCGGACTTGTATATGTGTCAAGGGCCTTTCCCTTTCCATGCAAGCTGTGTCTCATTACCATAGTACCAAGCCAACCATCTAATGAAACCGTAGAAAGTGGCTCTTCGCTAACCCATCTGGGTCCTTCCATTACCTCCCTACCCAATTCTTGCCAGTCAAGTTTAAACTCTTGAGATAGTAAATCTAAAACGCCTGCCATCCCGTAATCATCTAAAAGTCTCCTCAGGTCTCCCTCTGTAGCCACTCTAGTTTTCTCCATAACTTGGGCGGGAGAGGCTTGCTCCTTTCTAACCATACTCACAAATACATCCAATGCCCCGTCCCGGGGAGGCTTGTCTCCCCAAATTGCCTTGGCGGCCACAGCATACCCCAACAAAATATGACCGTAGTCCTCCCAGGCTTTTGCCTCCATCGCTACATTCTGTTTAATTCGCGCGCACAATTCCTCTTTGGTTGGTAAACCCTCTGCGTTTTCTGGCGATCTTTGTCCTGTCATCTTCTTTTCTTGATATATATATTTATCCCACAGTTTAAACTACGGGCGAATTATATCATGATAATACAAGCAAGTCAAATCCATGGGGCTATTTCCGATTTTTACAATAACAGAATATCAGTCAACTCGTTCATGAAGATCCTTTCGGTTCTTTCCCCGCCCCAAATGCAAGTCTTGAATATAAAGAAGTAAGTGCCTCCGCATGGCCGTTATGTTCCAACCCATGTGCAAACCCCAACAGTGCCCGTCGGAGTTCAAGCTTCAACTGTAATGGCGCGTGATTCTCTTCGGCGCTTCGATAAAATGGAAACGGAGGTACTCCCTCACCATAAAACCATTTTCTCACAGCCCCAAAAACTTTGCAAATTCTGGTGCCAAAGGGAAGACCAACAAATTTTGTGAGGCTTCATTTTGTCCCTCGATTAACTCGGGATAAACTCTCCTGCTATAATAAGGCTTGCCCCGAGCGAAGTCGAGGGGCGAGAGAAACTGAAGCCGATAGCAAAATTTCGTTGGGCGACCCATGGATAACCAGTTACTTTCTGATCTTAATCCGGAACAACAACGGGCGGTGACCTACGGAGGCGGGCCGCTTTTGATTTTGGCGGGGCCGGGCTCTGGCAAAACGCGCGCTCTCACCTACCGCGCCGCTTATCTCATTTTAGAAAAAGGCGTGCCGGCGGAGAATGTCCTTCTTCTGACTTTTACCAATAAGGCGGCGGACGAAATGAAATCGCGCATCCGCGCTCTCATGGAACATGGAACAGGGAACATGGAACATAAATCCCCTCGAATACTAAATACCCCGCCGAAGGCGAGGCTCGCCAAAGGCGGCACATACCACATACCCAATACCCTCCCCTTCGCCGGCACTTTCCATTCTTTCTGCGCCAGGGTTTTGCGGCGGGAAGGACACAGGCTGGGTTGGCCCCCAAATTTTTTAATTTATGACGAGGGCGATTCTAAAGACGCCATTCGGGAAGTCCTCAAAAAACTCGGTCTCTCCCCTAAGGATTTTAATCCCGGCTCGGTTTTGGCGACCATTTCCGGCGCTAAAAACGAGCTTATTGGCCCAAAAAACTATCCCGAAATTGCCCGAGGCCGTTGGCAAGAAGTAGTGGCGCTCATCTATTCGGCCTACCAAAAAAATCTGAAGGAAGCCGTCGCTCTCGATTTTGACGACCTACTTACAGAGACAGTCGGGCTATTTAAAAATAATCCAGATATATTAGAAAAGTATCGTAATATATACAAGTATATCTTAGTAGATGAGTATCACGATACTAACCATGCCCAATACGAGCTGACGAAGCTGCTTGTCGGCCAAGAGCAAAATTTAACGGTCGTGGCCGATTGCAGCCAGTCGATCTATAGCTTCCGGGGCGCCGATTTTACCAATGTCTTAAGATTAAAAACCGATTTTTCAGGGCTGGCCACCATTAACCTTGAACAAAATTACCGTTCTACCAGAAAGATTCTCGCCGCTGCCTACTCCGTCATTTCCCATAACCGCAGCCACCCCATTTTAAAAATCTGGACGAAAAACAAGGAGGGCGAACTCGTCAAGCTAATCGAGGCTGGCAGCGAGCGCGAAGAGGCAGAATCAATTGTGGAAATAATTAATACTCTATACTCTATGCCACATACCCCATACTCGCACTTCGCCATCCTCTACCGCACCAACGCCCAGTCAAGAAGTCTTGAGGAGGCCCTTCTTGAGAGAGGCATACCTTATATAATAGTCGGCGGCGTCCGCTTCTACGAGAGGAAAGAAATTAAGGATGTTATCGCTTATCTTCGACTCCTTGCCAACCCCAAAGACCTAGTCTCCTATAAGCGGATCGAGAAACTAGGAAAAGGGCGACTACAAAAATTTTTAGAGTTTTCGCCCCGACACTCCAATAATATAAATCATTGGAGTACCACGGAAATCTTAGATAGGGTTTTGCGAGGAACCGATTATTTGGAAATCTATGATCCGAAAAACGAAGAGGACTTTGCCAGGCTAGAAAACATTAAGGAACTGCGCTCGGTCGCAGCACAATTCCCCGACCTCAATGAATTTCTGGAAAATGTGGCCCTAATCCAGCGCGAATACCTGCCTTCTAATCGTTCTCAACAATCCAACAATGCCGTTACTCTCATGACCCTCCACGCCGCTAAGGGCTTAGAATTCCCCGTAGTTTTCATTGTTGGCCTCGAAGAAGGCCTGCTTCCCCACTCCCGCAGTCTCTTAAGCATTCCGGAGCTCGAGGAAGAAAGGCGACTTTTTTACGTCGGCATTACCCGCGCCAAAGAAAAACTGCACTTAAGTTTTACCCGCCGCCGCCTTTATTTTGGCCAAAGATCGGCTAGCATGGTTTCGAGGTTCATCGGCGAAATTCCGGAGGAGCTTCTCGAATTCGGCTCTTGACACGAGTTCTTAAATCCTGCTAAGCTGATTTCGGTATGGAAAAGGTTGGGGGCCAACAAAGAATTGCGATTCTTATTGTTCTTTTGGCCGTTCTCCTTGGCGTCGGGCTCACGCTGGCTACCGGCAAGAAACCAGCTCCTTCCCCCAAGGTAAGCGCGCCTACTTCAAGATTTCCTTTGGGAACTAACCCTACTCCCACGATCACTCTTTCTCCGGCCTACTTCAGTCTGGCACCCAGGACCA
>VGLL01000048.1 GCA_016866735.1 Candidatus Shapirobacteria bacterium | reverse complement strand
ATTTCCAAAGGCGGATACGAAAGAACAGGAATTTTCTGCTTTTGCGCCGCCAGCATAATCACGCCCCTGGCTTCGCCAATAGTAATCACGGTCTTGGCATTGGTATTGAAAAATAGATCCTCCAAGACAACGATGTCAGGATGATAGGACTTTAAGAGAGCAGTCACTTTATCAAATAATTCCGCAAGACGCTCGGGAGTATCTTTGTCTTTAGCCGTAGAGAGGCAATCATAAGCGAGGGCCGTCGTCTTACCGCCTTCATTTTCCAGCACGCCCCAGCCGCAACTGCCTAAACCCGGATCAATTCCCAAAACTCTCATCAGGCTTAATTATATCACCACGCAAGACTTAAGAGCCCTCTCGGAGAAGCGCAAAAAGCCGGTTTTACTAGGGCCGAAAGTGTCCCAAAGGAACAAAGAGCAACTAACATTTCTCCCTTCCCCCATGGCTCTTGAGAACTTGTGCGGGCTCATTTATAATTCAACTCAAGCAAGTAAGCTACCTAAATAGCGATGGCTACAGAAGCAATTGCCAGTGCCCACATGCCGCGAGCAAGTGCGATCGCGGTTCCGGAAGCTGCTTTCAACGAGCGTCAATATTTTTTAAGTGAGTTTGGTAACGTAATGCGTATACTTACCGAGGAGGCAAGGGGGGTAGACGGTTGGTGGGTAATCGGCGGGTTAGCAAGGGATGCAATTTTGGGGAAACCCGACTTTGCCACTAGGGACACAAAAGGAGGATGGAGAGATATTGATGTGTTATGTAGCAAGGAAAGGGCGGCGACTTTAACCAAGGCTCAACGACGATATGCTGGACCTCTTCATGTGGGGGGGGGAATACTACAAACATGTATTAGAGTACCTGCCAATGGAGATGTTAGCCTGGAAAATGGCCCTACTCGACAAGCTGTTCCTCGAGAGACATTTGACACGAGAATAGTGTCTTTAGATACGGTTAGTTTTCCAGCGCTACCGGCCAGAACGCTTTTACATCTTTATTGCCTAATGGGGATGCGCTCGAAAGACTTCGTCAACGCGCTGGCCCTAGCGAGATACCTACAGCTCAACCCGGAACCAAATTATCCTGAACCTCTCTATGCCGGTTTCCACAAATTTGCTCGCGCCACGAAATTGACGGACAACAAGAGCGTTAGCCGGTCCCTTATGAGAGCAGCCGTCTTATATCGAGAATCACCCCTCTATGCTGCTCTACCAATAACTCATGCCCCATTAAGAATTCTCATGGGAACGGCTTGGGATGCGGTTGGTGCAGTGGAGCGTTTTTTAGCGAAAAGTGGCTAATTCAATCAAGCGAACGCCCTCGCCAAGGTTCCACCTTTGTCAAGGTGGAACCTTAACAACTTAGATAAGTTGCGCGCGGGAGGAGGAGGGGGATATACTGAAGACATGAGGGCTAGGTCTGGAGAGAGAAAGTCGGGGGCCTTGGGGACTTTGGGGATTTTGGGGGGATTGGCGCTGGCGGCTTCTCTATTCCTCAATGTTTTTCTTTACCAGAAAACGAAAAAAATGGAGGCGGGAATTTTAGTCATCGAGGTGTTGGACGGAGATACTTTTCTTCTGGACGGAAAAGTGAGAGTAAGGCTAAGACACGCAGACGCACCGGAACTTTCTTTTTGCGGCGGGGCGCAAGCCAAAAAGCTGCTTACTAATTTAGTTAAGGAGAAAAAGGTGGTTTTGCAAGAACAGATTCTCGATCAGTACGGCCGGCCGCTGGCCCTAATTTATGCGGGTAATACCCTCGTTAATCTGGAAATGCTCAAAAGCGGCTGGGCAAGATATCACCACGACAATAGCTCCCAGAAATCGGTCTTAGAAGAGGCCGCCGCCGCGGCCCAAAAAGAAGCTAGGGGCATTTTCAGCCCTCTTTGCCACCAAAAGGAAAATCGGGAAAACCCGGCCTGTCAAATTAAGGGCAATATTGATAAAAGAACCGGGCTGAAAAAATACTTTTTCCCGGGTTGCGCCCAATACGACTTTGCCATTGTGGAAAAAGATATCGGCGAAGCATGGTTTTGTCGCGAAGAAGAGGCGCAAAAGGCCGGTTTTACCAGAGCCGAAACTTGCCCCAAAGGGCAACAAGGATAACCTCTACGCTACCTCCTCTGGTGACAGATCGTCTTTGCCCTGTCCGCGACCAGACAACCACCAAAGCCAACTATATTCGAGAGCATTAGCCCTATCGTAGAGATGCCGTCTCCTCAATTGCCATATTTTTCTTTCCACCCTTTGTCTATAATTTTTGACCGCTTCCCGACAGGCCACATCAACATCAAAGGGGCCACTGCTAACAACTTTAGGTGGTGGCGGAGACGGCCGCTCATCCCTGCTTTTAGCGCCATGCCCGAGCTTCCAATGAACCCAAGCATCTACGAGTGCATCAGCAAGAGTAGAACATGAAGTGCAATTGCACGCCCTCAATCGCTCCACTTCAGCCCTCATAGACTTATAAGAATCTACGACCGCCATCTGGCAAGCCTGATCAACATTAAAAGTACCGGTATTACTCTCCGCCTCATGCGTTGCCATTTTTTAAGGGTTTACATTTTAACCTCGATATCCACCCCCGCGGGAAGTTCGAGATGCTGAAGGGAATCAATGGTCTTGTCCGTGGGCTCCAAAATATCAATCAATCTTTTGTGCACTAAAATCTCAAAGTGTTCCCGGGAATCTTTATCGGTATGGGGACTGGTAAGAGTGGTGATCGTTTTTCTGTCTGTGGGCAAAGGCACTGGACCAACGACCTTGGCCCCGGTTTGGAGAGCGGTCTCGAGGATCTTGCCCGCCGCCTCGTCAATGACCCGGTAATCGTAGGACTTGAGCCTAACCCGCAGTCTGCCTTTTGGCATTTTTAAAAGAACTAAGCGATGATCTTGGAAATGACACCCGCGCCGACGGTGTGGCCGCCTTCGCGAATGGCAAAGCGCAAGCCTTCTTCCATCGCCACCGGCACAATCAATTTAACGGTTACCTTGCTGCTGTCGCCTGGCATGACCATTTCGATACCGCTTGGCAGGGTCACTTCTCCGGTTACATCGGTGGTGCGGATATAAAACTGGGGCCGGTAGCCGGTGAAGAAAGGCGTGTGCCGACCGCCCTCTTCCTTGGTTAAAATATAAACCTCGGATTCAAATTCAGTGTGGGGAGTGGCTGTTCCGGGCTTGGCCAAAACCTGGCCGCGCTCTACGTCTTCTTTTTCCACTCCGCGCAGAAGAACACCGATATTGTCGCCCGCCTGGCCGAAATCGAGGGTTTTTCTGAACATCTCAATACCGGTAACAACCGTCTTCTTGGTGGGCCTTATACCGACAATTTCCAATTCCTCATTGACAGAAACCTTGCCCCTTTCCGCCCGGCCAGTCACGACCGTACCCCGGCCCTTTATAGAGAAAACGTCTTCGATCGGCATCAAAAACGGCTTGTCAAGATCGCGGGCGGGCGTGGGGATGTATTCATCAACCGCTTTCATTAACTCGAGGATTTTCTTTTCTGCTTCGGCGTCGCCTTCGAGAGCCTTAAGCGCCGAGCCGCGGACGATAGGGATCTTGTCTCCCGGAAATTGGTACTTGGTCAAGAGTTCCCTGACTTCCATCTCGACTAGATCCAAAAGTTCGGCGTCGTCAACCATGTCAACCTTATTGAGGAAAACGACGATCGCAGGCACGTTTACCTGGCGCGCCAGAAGAATGTGCTCGCGGGTTTGGGGCATTGGTCCGTCAGGCGCCGAGACAACCAGGATCGCGCCGTCCATTTGGGCCGCCCCGGTAATCATGTTTTTGACAAAGTCGGCGTGACCGGGACAATCAATGTGCGCATAGTGGCGGTTGTCCGTCTCGTATTCACAGTGGTGGATGTTAATTGTTACTCCCCGGGCCTTCTCTTCCGGGGCGTTATCCACATCAAAAAAATCGAGAGCCTTGGTGGAATTGCCTGATTGCTTTGCTAAAACCTTAGTAATGGCTGCGGTTAGGGTCGTCTTGCCATGGTCGACATGGCCAATCGTCCCGATGTTAAGGTGGGGCTTGGTTCGTTCAAATTTTTTTCTTGGTTCGTCTGGCATCTGTATGAGAAATTTTAACAATAAGCATTTACCTTTGCAAGACCCAATTTAGATTCAGTTTCACGCACTCGTATGCCTTTTACCTTCTGATTGCAAAACAAGGGTTTGGCAGATATTCTTAGGCACTTCCTGATAGCACGAGGGCTCAAGGTAATAACTGGCCCTTCCCTGCGTCAGGCTGCGCAAGACAGTCACATAGCCGGAAATTTCGGCGAGCGGCACCATTGCCGTAATCACCCGCACCGTTCCCCGCATTTCCGTCCCCAAAATCTGGGCCCGGCGGGCGGAAATATCGCCAATGACCGCGCCCATAAATTCCTCGGGGGTGGTTACCTCCATCTTCATAATCGGCTCAAGCAATACCAATTCCCCCTTCTTGGCCGCCTCCTGCAAGGCTAAAGACCCGGCAATTTTAAAGGCAATTTCCGACGAGTCAACCTCGTGATAGGTGCCATCGGTCACCGCCACTTTCATATCCACCAGAGGATAACCGGCGAGCACCCCGTTTTCCATGGCCTCTTTAACCCCTTTTTCAATGGCCGGGATAAACTCGGAAGGAATCGCGCCGCCCTTTATTTCCGAAATGAACTCGTAGCCCTCACCCCGATTTTTCGGCTCGAGCCGCAAAAGACAATGCCCGTATTGGCCGCGGCCGCCGGTCTGGCGGATGTACTTTCCCTCGCCCGTCGCCAGCTTCTTAATCGTCTCTTTGTAGGCCACCTGCGGAGCGCCGGTCTGAACATTAACGCCGAATTCCCGCTTCATCCGGTCGACCTTAATTTCCAGCTGTAATTCCCCCACGCCCGCAATGAGCGTTTGGCCGGTTTCGGCATTGAACTTGGCCCTAAAAGTCGGGTCCTCTTCGGCAAGTTTCTGGATCGCATAACCGAGGCGGTCCTGGTCGGTCCGGCTCTTTGGCTCGACCGCGAGCGAAATTACCGGTTCGGGAAAGCTGATCTTTTCCAAAACAATGGGGCGATTCTGGTCGCAGAGAGTGTCACCGGTAGTCGCCTTGTCCAAGCCAATCGCCGCCACGATCTCGCCCGCAAAAGCCTGATCGATTTCTTCTCTTTTATTAGCATGCATGAGGAGGAGCCGGCCGACGCGGCCGGGTTCATTGCGGGTGGAGTTATAAATATCGACTCCGGTTTTAAGCGTTCCGGAATAAATCCTGGTATAAGCCAGGCGGCCCACGTGGGGATCAGTCTGGATTTTGAAAACCAAGGCAGAGAGGGGAACGTCATTTTTGGGCTCTCTTGTCTCTTCGGCCGAGGTCTTGGGATTAATGCCCGTCACCGCAGGCACTTCAAGGGGAGAGGGCAGATAATCGACCACGCCGTCAAGAAGCGGTTGGACACCCTTGTTGCGTACGGAAGCGCCGCAGTACAGGGGCACGATCTTGGCGCCAATCGTTTCTTTACGCAACGCCTCTTTCAGCCGCCCAACTTCCGGTTCTTTGCCGTTTAAATATTCTTCAATCAGCCCTTCCGAGGAAGAACAGATTTCCTCAACCAATTTGTGGCGATATTCTTCAACCTGGGCTTCCTGATCCTTGGGGATTTCTGCCTCCCGATACTCGGCACCGGTCGCATCGGCATCCCAGACCAGGGCTTTTCTCTCCAAAAGCAAAATCACGCCCTTAAAATTTTGCTCCCTGCCGATGGGAAGAGTTAATACCGCTGCCTTGGCCCCCAATCGCTCGCGAATCATCCGCACTGTCCGCTCAAAATCGGCGCCGGCCTTATCCATCTTATTGACAAAGACCAGGCGGGGAACATGATAGCGATCGGCTTGGTGCCAGACTGTTTCTGACTGCGATTGCACCCCCTCCTCGGCGTCAAAAACCACGATCGCTCCGTCCAAAACCCGTAAAGACCGTTCCACCTCGGCGGTAAAGTCAACGTGGCCGGGCGTATCAATAAGATTAATTCGGTAGTCTTTCCAGAAAGTGGTAATGGCGGCCGAGACAATAGTAATGCCTCTTTCCCTTTCCTGATCCATCCAGTCGGTGACGGTGGTTCCCTCGTCCACGCTGCCAATTTTATAAGTCCGGCCGGTGTAATACAAAATCCGTTCGGTGGTAGTCGTCTTGCCTGCGTCAATATGGGCGATTACCCCCATGTTGCGGATTTTGTCCAGGGGCACGATGCGGTTAGTCGTCTTAATTCCTTCTTGAGCCATAGATTTATTATAGCCGAAAATAAAAAGCTGCCTCATCCTTGAAGCAGCTCTGCTTCGCAAAAAGTATTTTACCAGACCCCTTCTCTTGAAATCAAGCACCAATTCTGTTATCATCCACCATAAATGAACTGGCAAGTCGCATTAATTTTATCCCTTACTTCCCTTTCGGTTTATAATCTATTGCAAAAGCTGGCCTCGGCCAGAATCAGCTCTTATCTTGCCTTACCTTTTATTACAATCGGTATTGTCCTGGCCAGCTCGCTTACGCTGATTGCCGTCAGGGTTCTTGCGGTATCCGACTCCTTTTCTTCAAAGCAGGGAATACTTTTTTCCCTTCTCGCCGGTCTCTTCTGGGGAATAGGGCAGATCTTTGCTTTATTGATTTATTATAAGGGCGCACCCTTATCAATCGGCCTTCCCCTGCTCCTCGGGGGACTTACAATCATTGGCTCGGCCGTTGGCATTTTGTTTTTCAAGGAGCCGGTCAGCTTCCTTAAGTTTTCCTCGATCGGAATGGTTACCCTGGGAATACTTCTCCTCTCGCGGGCGTAATATTAACCCCTCCTTTCCCGAACCTATCCCATAATGTCTCAAATCTTTGGCTATTGACAAGACCCAAAGTTTTTGATAGAATAACAGCGTATGGTCAGAGAGAGAGACCAAGAGTTTGCAGCGGAGCAAATAGAGGCAAGGGTTGAAGAACTGATGGCTCATTATGCCGCGTGGAAAACTTATCTTGAAAGAGAGAGAAAGTATCCAAGATTATCTCCCGGAGACGAAGTAACTTTAAGAAACTTTTTTGGGTCACCTGAAGAAATAGAGGCTAGAGTAATTTTGAGCGCCACTTCTTGTGGGGTAAAAGAAGTAGTGCGCGACATGGCAGAAGAAAGCCTTAAAGACGAAGAAAGATGCGGAATGCTTGGCATTTCGCCTGGCGCAAAGGGAAAAGTGATAACATCATGGGCAATTGGCCCGTATGTCACGATAGAATTTCCTACCAACCAAGACAAGCCAATTACGCAAGATTTTCCTGTTACCTCTCTTTTTGACCCGGCCGAACTCCAGTCTCAAAAGTTAAGATAAAACTTGCAGACTTACCCTA
>VGLL01000047.1 GCA_016866735.1 Candidatus Shapirobacteria bacterium | reverse complement strand
GCATGGCAGGTTTTGGAAGTTTAGCGGTGATCTTTTCGTTTTTGCCGGCAGTTTTCTTGACGGCTTTTTTCCTCATCAAATCGCCGAAAATTTCTTCTTCGTGGATCGGTACGGCCGCTTTTATTTTGGTGGCGATAATGATTTGTCCATTTTTAGGAACGCGGGCGCAAACTATCACCGTGATCTTTTTTGCCGTTCTCTATTTGGCATTGGGGAGATGGCGAAGGAGGCGGCTTAAGGCCCCCGATTTTTTACTGCTTTTTGCCTTCTTCTTGCTTTGGGCTAATCTTCATGCCGGTTTTGTTTTCGGCCTTTTTCTTTTGGCAATCTCTTTAGTCGGGCCGTTGCTCTTGCTTCTCCATCAGCTTATCGCCTGGCGGCCGATAAAACCGGTTTTCAAAAAAATGCTCCCCTCTTTCCTTTTCTTCTTGCCGGCCCTTTTGGCCACCTTTTTAAACCCTTATGGCGTTTTTCTCTGGCGAACGATATTAAATGATGCCTCTTCGCCGTTAATTAAATCCAATATTGTAGAATGGCTGCCGACGACGCTTCGGGACGAGTTGGGCCTAGTTTTTTTCATGGTTCTTCTGGGAACGGCGGCCCTTTTACTTATTAAGAAAAGGGTAAAAATAGATAGTTTCGAGCTGCTTGCCTTTTTTCTTTTTGCTTTCCTGGCGATTGCCTCGGTGCGCAACATTCCCTTTTTTGCCATTATCGCCGCCTCAATTATCCTCAAAGTGATCCCCAGTCTTTCGGAAAAGCGTTTTCCTCCCTGGCCCTTTTTGCACTTATACCTCTTTCTTCTTTTTATACTTTTTGCTTTTTATAATGGGCAGGAGTTTTCGGGCCTTGCCAGTTGGGAAAAGATGACCAAACGAAGCAAGCTTCCTCGCGCGGCAGTCGAGTATCTTAAGCAAAATCCAAAGCCAAACCTTAGGCTTTTTAACGAATATGGCTGGGGAGGGTATCTTATCTGGCAAAGCGACATAAAGACCTTCATTGACGGGAGAATGTGCGGTTGGAAAACGAAAGAAGTCAACATTTTTGAAGATTTTTTGCAGATTTCTTCCCTGAAGAAGGACTTTCCGGAGAAGATCGAAAAATGGGACATCAACGCCTTTTTAATTGAAAAAGATTCCCCCCTGGCGGCCTGGCTGTCATTGAATCAAAAGTTTAAAAAAACTCATGAAGATGATCTGGCAGTGGTTTTTGAAAAATAGAATGATAACAAAAAGAAATTACTCAACCCCCCTTTTTCTCTTTATCCTGGCCCTTTCTTTTTTATCGGCAGCATCTTTCAGGTTTAACTTGGGGGTGATTCCGGTGGTTTTTCCTGTTTTTCCGCTATTAATTCTTTATTTTCTCTGCGAAACGACCAAGAAAAAGATTTTTCTCGGCTTGAGAATGGCAATTTTTTCCTTGATAGCTCTCTTGACCATTGGATTAGTTGTGTCGCTTTTAATTTCCATGAGGCACTTTTCTGCCCCCGAGTTTTATATTCACGACGGGGCCCTACAGGCAGAGGAGGCGATCAAATATTTCTTGAACGGAAAAAATCCTTATGCGGAGGATTATCTTGGAACTCCTTTGATCAGATGGGGCTATACCGCGATGGCGGGCGAGCCGAACCCCGCCCTTTTTCATTTTACCTATTTGCCCTTTCTTTTCCTCTTCGCCTTGCCCTTCTACCTTTCGGGCATTTTCCTGATTGGCTGGTTCGACATCCGGTTTGTTTTCTGTTTTTGCTTTATTGGTTCGCTGTATTTGCTTTACAAGATTGTAAAGAGTGAAAGAAATCGATTACTTTTCTTGATTATTTTTGCATTTAACCCCATTTTTGTCCTAGATCTTGTCGAGGGATACAATGATGTCTTTATCCTCTTTTGGTTGTTATTAACCATTTATTTTCTAAAAAGAGGTAGGATAACACTTTCCGCCGTCCCCTTAGGGCTTGCTCTTGCCAGTAAACAAACAGCTTGGTTTATTCTTCCCTTCTATTTTATTTTCGTTTCCCGGCAAGTTAAGCCCAAGAGACTGATCCCGCTAGTATTAGGAGTCGCAAAAAAATGCTGGCCGCTATTTGCTGCTTGTTTGCTTTTCATTTTGCCATTTTTGCTTTGGAATACAAGATCCTTTATCGGCGATACTTATCAATATCTCGATGGTAGTTTGTCAACCAGTTATCCCATCCGGGGGATGGGCTTTTCTTCTTGGCTTGTCTCGTTAGGGATCATAAAATCTGCTCTGGGAAATTACCCCTTTTGGCTATTTCAAGTAATTTTTAGCCTGCCCGTTCTTGTTTTTCTGGTAAAAAAACAGCTTAGGGAAAATAGCCTGGCACGGATGGTAATAAATTATGCCATTTTTCTTTCGGTATTTTGGTTTTTTTCCCGCTTCTTCAATTACAGCTACCCTGGTTGCCTTTCGCAACTTCTTTTAATCGGTGCTGCACTAGACAGTTAGTTCTATCGTATGCGCGTAATTGCTCCTCGACTCCTTGACGGGAGCAAGCCAGAGTGGTAGATTTAAATTGATAGTGAAAAAAGCGATTAGTTTTCTGCTACTAGTTATTATTTATCTTTCCTTGGTAACTCCGGTTTGGGCAGTTGATTGGTCATCTGGTTGTGTCGCAAACGTGAGGGGCGTAGAGATAGTGACCCTCAAGGGAATAGAATGTATTTTTAGTGCTGTTTTGAATGTCATTACGAGGCTCGCCGGACTGGCGGTATTTGTGATGCTAATCGTCGGGGGCGGACAATACATTATGAGCGGTGGTGACAAGCAAGCAACCGAGAAAGCCCGCAATACTTTAACTTATGCCATTTTGGGTCTGGTTTTAGTGATTGGTTCCTGGTTTATTCTGCAATTCATTAAAGTCTTTACCAATGTGGACGTGACTAATTTCGTAGTGGTTCCATGAAAAAGATTATCGTTTTGGTCTTCTTTTTGATTTTCAGGCTGTTCCCGGCGGTTCCGTCCGTTTTCGCTGACGAAGGCCAGAATCCGGATAAGAATATAAAAGTAAGAGGCTGGGAAACGATCTCGGGAAAATTGGGCCTGATCGATTTTGTCCACGACACCGAGCCGCAGGCGCCCCAGTTAAGCACTCTTATCGAAGGCGAGGCGTTGCCGGCGATAACCAGTCTTCGCCAAGTTTATGAGTGGGATTGGGCCAATAACAGGCGGGACGGTCTTTATCCCCGGCCGGCCGACGCTCCCGCTGACTACTCCAGCCTGGTCGGTTTTGCCGCCAGCGGCAAGGCGATTCTCGTGCCTGTATCTGGCTATGGCATCGGAGGAGGATTCGAGGTTCTTGTTCTTTACGCCGACGCGGACAGCATTACCTTGCAGTATACCCTTGACGATTCGGTGGCCGGGCCTGGCTATACCGTTCATTTAATCAATTTTCAAGTTGACCCAAGGTTAGTGGCGTTTTATAACGAGTTAGACCAGGCCGGCAGAAACCCCTTGCCGGCCCTGCAAGCCGGGGCAATAATCGGCCGGGGGACAGGAGAGCTTTTAGTTTCCATTCGGGATACTGGTATGTTTATGGATCCTCGCTGGCGGTATGACTGGTGGCAAAGACAAAAACCCGCCAGTGGTATCGAATTGGTTCTCGGCAAAAGTAATGCCTTGCCGGCGGGACCGGGCACTCCGCCGGGCGGGCTCGAGTGCCAGCCTAAGGCAAAAGAGCAATACGGTTCCAGCCGGCCGTATCCTTGTTTAGCCTGTTTTCCCGCTTCGTCAGTGGGGACAAATTGCGGTACGAGTCTGGAGGTTGGCGAGACGGTGATTTTTCAAAAGAAGGATGGCCGGCCGTGCCCTGCGGAAGGAAAGAGCGAGGCGGGTTTTTTTGTGGACCAAGCCTGGGGGGGGACGATTGCGGTTGATGCCAGTAAAACCGAATTGCCCATTGCCGGAATCAGTTTTGAAACCGCCGCGAAAATCTTTCCTGAATTGGCTAAACCCGGGAAAGAAAAGGAATTAAAACAGGCGATCCAAGAGGAATATCTGGCGGACTACTTTGAAGGAACAATCTATTACGACAAAAAGGACCCGGCCAGAGAACTGCCCGATCTTGAATATACGAATCCCGATGATGTTAAAAAGGCCTTCGCTATTCAACAGCAGATTATGGACGAGGCAGGGGTTTTCCGACGGTTAGCGCCGGAGATAATTCAAGATAATCTCAAGAGAGACATGATCCGGGACATGGTGCGGCGCAAGGCGAACGGGCAACCGGTTTATTCAGTGCAATTAGAGGGCGAAGGTGACCCAGTGAAGCTAAATTTATTTGCCGAGGGGCCAGACAGGATAAAGCCCCAGTGTCAGAATTTTAAAAGTGCGGCAGAATGCCAGGATAAAATAAATGAATGGCAAAAGACTAAGTGGGGGAAACTCTGGAAGGCGATCCCTATGTTTTCCCGAGACGACTTGTTGGGGGGTTTTTATCTAGTGCCTCAAAACAACCCTTTCTATCCTAACGCGACAATTAAGCCCGCCGACAATAAAGCCGGGAAACTCCGTTTTCCCCATTTAGCCCGGCTTGAAGAAATTACCGGACAGTTAAAGAGCTTGCTTGTGCCTAAATACAAAGAAAATCCGATTGGGCTTACCGGGAAGAGCGCTGCGGAAACAAGCGGATTTTTCGGTAATCTTCGGACATTTTCTCCAGATTTCAGCCAAAAAGCCACTACCCAGGCGACGGGAGGTATTCCCTATGGCTGCAAGTATCTTTACGCCGACCAGTGGGGAGATTGCAGCTGTATGGCGAAGGGCAACTGCCGGGGAGAACACGGTTGCTGTCCGCCGCACTGGTTTTGGGGAATCTGCGGTTGGGAAGAGTGCGATATGGCCCTTCGTTGTCCCAGCGGAAATCCTGGGTATGCCTGTCCGGGCGAATATTTCGGGGGGCCACCGCCTACGCCCCCGCCGCCGCCCTGCGGAGCGCCGGAGTTGCCGGAGATTAAGGCTTGCGACAAGATGGCGATGGGCGGCCAGGGTGATGAATTATGCGGCGAGGCCGCAAATAATTTTACTCTGGTGGTTAACGACACCGTCAGAAATTCCGAACATCTGTCTTGCGGCGTTACCCAGAACCCTGGGACTCCCGGCTGGTACGATCCCTGTTTCGATCCGGTGAGGGCGCCTGTTTCCCGGAAAGTAGAAGTCAAAGTCTCGATTCCCCTGATTGATAAGATTTGGCAGCAGACGGCCGGAGGTGCCGACGGCCTCTTTAAAATCTTTAAAATTACGAACGACAAAAATAAAGACTTTGACCAAATAATAAGTGAGGATATGCCGGCCGAAACGCCAATTACGTATTCTTTCAGCGGGGCATTTGGGGGAGAGGAGCCGTATATAAAACCCCAAAGCGGAACTCTTAAGATTTCCCACTTGGGAGCGTTGAAGCAACTGAAGGATCTTATTACCGGCCAGATTTTAATGCCGCAGTAGGAGGGGATTGCCCTCCGAATCGGAGGGTTGACAAAGGGATTGTAAAGGATAATATAATAGTATTAACAAACAAGTGAAAATTTTTAAGATTTTGATAATTTTGGGAATACTAGTAACCACGCTGAGCGTGGTTGGCCGCGTTTCGCCGGTAGGAGCGGTGACAGGAGGTGCCGTTGGCTGCGTGGATCCCCGAGATTCGACTAGGGAAACCATTTGCGAAATTGGTTCGGTAATAGAATCTACCAATGGTCGGGTGAAGTGTGTTTATGATTACAATACGCGCTCAGCGTCTTGGATGCCCGCGGAGGCAGGGGACTCACTTAAAGAAAATTGTAAGAATTATAGAGAGTGGAGCAGTGCCACAGCCCCTTGGTATTATGATCCCAATCGAGTTCACGAATCGCTAGCAATATCAAAGAGGACCGGCGAGCTAACCGGCGAGTCGTGGTTAGCCGCTAATATTAGTGGTTCAATTGATATCGGCAATGATTTTTTGTGGGGACAGATAGCCGAGTTGTCTTCTTCCCAGACAACCACTTCTCGCACCGGCGGCGCTCTTGGCGGAGTGGGCAATCTTATTGTGCTTATGATTGGAACCCCCCCGGCCCATGGCACCGAGTACCTGGCTTATGTCGGCAGAAAATTGGGTATCGTTTCTCCCGTTTATGCTCAGCAGGGCATTGGCTTCACGGGCTTGCGACCACTTTTACCTATTTGGGGTGCCTTTCGAAATATGGCTTACATCTTTTTTATCCTCGTTTTCTTGGTGATGGGGTTTGCCATTATGTTTAGAGTCAAGCTGAATCCACAGACGGCAATAACCATCCAGAGTGCCATTCCGCGGGTGGTTGTGGCCCTGCTTTTAGTTACCTTTTCTTACGCCATCGCCGGTTTTTTGATTGATTTGATTTATTTGATGATTGCGATCGTTGTTTTTGTTTTTGGGCAGAGTGGCTTTTTGGGGGATACAGTGGCCAAGACACAACAAGCATTCTTTAGTGCAAGCACTTTGGATTTATTTGGTAGTTTCCTCTGGCGTGGCGGAAAGGCGATCGAGGACTTATCATCGGTTCTAAACCCAGCTGCCTATCTGCCTGGCGTCTTAAAGAATATTCTTGAGAGTCTCTTTGGGCCGATCTCTCAAATCCCGGGGCTTAATGTGGGGAGCAACCTTATGTCTTTTGTCTTAGGCATTGCCCTCTTCTTTGCTTTTTTTAAGCTTTTCTTTGCCCTGCTTTCGGCGTATGTACGCATTTTAATCAGCGTGATTTTTGGGCCGTTGCAAATTATGCTTAATGTTCTTCCCGGGCAAGATTCCTTTCTGGGTTGGTTAAGGGGGCTTTTGAGTAATATCTTAATTTTCCCGGCAGTTGTGGCGATGTTCCTGTTGGCGACTGTTTTGGTAAACGCGACTCAAAAATATGGCGGTGCTCTTTGGGCCCCTCCATTTTTGGAAGTAGGTCCGCTTAAGGCAACCGGGAATATTATTGGTAGCCTTATTGCTTATGGTATTTTGCTAATGACACCGAAAGTGGCGGAAATGGTTAATCAAGCTTTATCAATCAAGCCCACACCCTACGGCGCGGCGATGGGAGAAGCCTTGGGGCCGGCTGTCGGGCCCTTTGCTGCCCCGTTTAGAATGGGCTGGGGGGCAACGAAAGCGGGCGTTACGAGTGCTGCGAGTAAGTTCGTCAGCTATCAAGTTGGCAAAAGACTGGGAATTCCAGAAGAAGAAAAAGAAACTACAGGCGAAGAAGGCAGGGAAAGGATTAAAGGGAGACCGATTCCCGCCACATAAGAGGGCTGGCCCCTTTCTTTTATTTTCTTCCTCCTCTTTTGCCTCCTCCTCCGCCAGAAGGAAAGATAGCCCCAACCATTTCGTTTAATGTTTCTCTGCCTACGGCTTTTGCCATTCTTGTCTCCAAATTAATATACTGAAGAATCCAAGATAGAATATTAGGCGAAAGGAATGTCCCTGCTGTTTCAGAAAGTCTCTCTTGTACTAAAGCTTGCATAAAA